>CANLCB010000026.1 GCA_947488865.1 Deltaproteobacteria bacterium
GGACACGCCAAGCGATTCGACGACTGCGACAATCCCGCCGCACAAAGAAGGAACAAAGTGGCGAGCGGCGAAAGATTACCGTCACTGCATCGCGCCGGCAGCTCATGCAACGAACGTCCCAGCACATTCAGGTGCACTCGATACCCCTCCGCTGGATATATCATTGCCATGAGCTCGCGTTGGTGCTCAACCGCGTTCAACACGGCAACAGACTCCTGTCGTACGTAAGCCATCGTTCGGGGAAGGTCAGGCGCCGAATGCTGAAGAGCTCGAAGGAACATCACCCGAGTAGTGGTGATTCCATACCGAGGATCGTAATCAACAATTCCATCCCATCGAGGATCCTCGCGCCTATGAGAACAGATTGGAGGCTCCAAGCAGGTTTGTATGAATTGCTCCAGCACCCCGCCCTCAGTCGGGGTTAATCGTCCTCGACCATCCGCCTTAACTTCACCATCTCTCTCCGTCAGAACAGCGAGAAGCCCCTTTACCGCGCATGTCCGAACCGCGTCACTTGGGTCTGTCAGGGCCGTCAGAAGCGCGCGAATCTTGCGCTCACATTGGAGCGAATTCGGCGAGCGCAAAGCGTCCAAGGCCTCGCGCCTCTGGTCAGGATTCGAGGAACCGAACAACTGACCAACAGAGCCATCATAATTCGAAGGCGGTCGAAGCTTGAGGGTCTGAAGGTCACTATTTGAGGGCAAACAGAGCATACAACTCCCATTCTACCCCGCTCACCGAAGCTACTGTAGCGACGGAGCTCATAGAACCTGCCCAAAACGAACTCTTACGACTAGCTACGACAGACGTTTACTGGTCACATCCTGGGACTGGCCAACTTTGAGGCAGCGCCAAAAGCTCGTCAGGGGTGTATCTCCTACAAAGAGCCAAGGTCAGGCTGGCAATATTTTTGGGCCTATCTTAAACGGGCAAAGACGCAAGCGAAGCACAACAAGCCCCTCTACTCCATTGCCCAGAAAAACTAACTGTCCCGCCGCCGATACACGCGAAAGACACACGCCTGACCTGGATCCTCAGAGACGAGATCAAAGCCCGCTTCAAATTCTGGGAAGCGAGCATCTCCTTCATGCACACCTCGCACAAGTGTTAGATGAACCTCGTAACAAACGGGGAGCCCTGACTTGTAAAGCTCCGCGCCTCCGATAATCCAAATCCGTTGGCGGTTATCAGCGCGCTCCGTCGCCATAGCAATAGCGGCATCGAGAGAGTTTGCTTTGAGAACCCCCTCCGGCAATGCCAACGCCTCTGGTGTTCGAGAAACCACAACGTTCACGCGATTAGGGAGCGGACGAAACTTCGGGGGTAACGAGTCCCACGTCTTTCGCCCCATGATAACGATCTGGCCAGTCGTGAGCTTTTTAAAATGCGCGAGGTCTTCAGGAAGGTGCCACGGCAGCGCGCCATCTTTTCCGATAACGCGAGTTTCATCCATCGCGACGATCGCCGCTAAAACTGGAGTAGTCATCGACGCTACACCGCTATAGCAAATTGGATACGCTCAGCCGGGTTGTATCCCTCGAGAGTAAAATCCTCGTACTTGAAATCAAAAAGATTTTTCACCTCTGGGTTGATAATCATCCGTGGCAATGGTCGTGGCTCACGCTCAAGCTGCAACAGAGCGCCTTCCGCGTGATTGGAGTAAATATGCACATCACCAAAGGTATGCACGAACTCGTGAGGCTTAAGCCCAGTAACCTGCGCGACCATCATCAGGAGCAGAGAGTAACTAGCTATGTTGAACGGAACACCAAGCATCAGATCGGCGGAGCGTTGATACAGCTGCAAACTCAACTTGTCGCCCGACACGTAGAACTGGAAAAGAGTGTGGCAAGCCGGGGGCGCCACCTCTGGTAGATCCGCTGGATTGAAAGCGATCACCACAATTCGACGGCTTGAAGGGTTGGTCTTAATAGTCTCAACCGCTCGCGCGATCTGGTCGACGCGACCCTTTGGCCCTTCCCACGAACGCCACTGTTTTCCATACACCGGCCCGAGGTCGCCATCAGAGTTAGCCCACTCGTCCCAGATAGTCACCTTGTGGTCCTGAAGATACTTGATGTTGGTATCCCCTTTCAGGAACCACAGGAGCTCGTAAATGATGGACTTAAGATGAACCTTCTTCGTCGTAACGAGAGGAAAGCCATCGGCCAAGTTAAACCGCATCTGTCGGCCGAAAACCGAGTAGGTTCCTACGCCAGTTCGGTCAGGACGAACGAGCGCGCCATCCTTGATGACTCCCTCTTCAGGCTTTCCATTTTCAAGAACATCTCGAACAAGGTCTAAGTACTGTTTCATGGTCGCTAACTATCAACTCGTAAGCTCACCGCGGAGCATAATCGGCCCGCGTCCTCGACATCAAGGGTTGGTTCAAAGCAGGTGCTCCCCCGACATACGACTATCGTAGGGTTATCCCCGAGAGGAGCCTTAGATTCAAGCATTTTCGGAACTTTCGCCCCGTTTTTTGCCCACAGAACTACGGCAAACGGCATTGGCTTGGACCACAACTGAAACGCGAACTTCGGCGGCACATCACGGCTTCCCTTTTCGACTACAGAGCACGTCGCTACTCCCGCCAGGCGCATCGCCACGGCACGCATGGTCGACATGTACACCATCGGCAATCCGAACGATTCCGTGGGCACCCCCAACTCAAGCTCGCTAGCCCGAGCCGCGAATCGAGGCTCTCCGGTGACAGCCGCTAGGACGTATAGGTTAGCAAGCGACACCCCGTTAGGGGACGGCGTTGCGCCATCAATCCATTCACACAGCTTCACTATCAAACCTTCAGAAGCGGAACTGATGTACGCGCTTCGCTCGGGATTCCAAAGCCGAGAGTCTTGCTCGTCCTGCAGTTGCGCGGCCCTCTCGAACCAGTATCCATCTCCAGTCGCCTCACCGAGCGCGAGATATCCTTCAATCAGATATGCGTAGTCCTCTAACACCGCCGCAATACCGGCGTCTCCGGCGCAATACCGACGCTTGAGCCCCTGCGAGGCAAGCCGCTCCTCGATGAATCGTGCCGCCTTTAGGGCAGCGTCGCGATACCGAGACTCATGAAGAACCTGATACCCCTTACACAAGGCGGTTATCGCAAGACCATTCCACCCCGTGAGGATCTTCTCGTCTCGATGTGGGCGTCTTCGCTCTTCTCGCTTCGCACGAAGGGTGGCTCGGGCAGAGCGGATTTCAGCACTCTCAGTCTCTTTCCATTTTTCATCGTCAGCGATAGTGAGCACCGTGCGACCGTGCTCGAAATTGCCAACCGCCGTTACGCCATACAGAGAAGAAAACCGCTCGGCGATTTCAGGCGAAAGCACCTCAGTGATCTCCGAAGGCAGCCAGGAGTAATACTCACCTTCAACTCCCACATCTCCAGCGTCTTCCGCTGAGTAGAAACCTCCTTCAGGGGAGCTCATCTCATCAACGATGTAGGCGAGGGTTCGGTCAGCGACTACGCGATACATCTCATTATGGGAGATGGTGTACGCCTCAAGATAGACTGGCGCTAGCAGCGCGTTGTCGTACAGCATCTTTTCAAAGTGAGGAATCCTCCACTCCGCGTCGACAGAATATCGGTGAAAACCACCTCCGATTTGGTCAAACAATCCACCGCGCGCCATAGCCGATAACGTCGTAGTTGTCGCCTCCAACGCGGCGGCGTTCGGCCGACACATATGCGCGGCCATAAGGAAGCGTAGCGGCTGAGTCGGTGGAAATTTTGGAGCTCCACCGAATCCACCCCACTCTCGGTCGAAACGCTTAAAGAGCTGCTGCATTCCCAACCCGAGAATATTCACGTCAAGATTTTGCTTGGCAGGAATAGGTCTCTTCGCGTGCAAAAACCGAGTGAGCTCGCCGCTTGACGTAAGCACCTTTGCACGATCATTCTGCCACACATCCGCCATGCCGTTGAGAATGTTTACGAACGCGTCTTTATAGAAGAACGTCCCTCCCCAAAACGGCTCACGCTCTGGAGTAAGAAAGACTGACATGGGCCATCCACCGTGCCCATGAATACCCATAACAACTTCCATGTAGATCTGGTCCACATCGGGCAGCTCTTCGCGATCGACTTTGATGCTCACAAAGTGTCTATTGAGAAGGTCGGCCACTTCCTGATTTTCAAAGGAGTCCTTCTCCATTACGTGACACCAGTAACAGGTGGAGTACCCGATAGAGAGAAAGACGGGCTTATCCTCGGCTTTCGCGCGCTTAAACGCCGCATCGCCCCACGGATGCCACCACACGGGATTTTCGCTGTGCTGCAGGAGGTACGGACTCGTCTGAGTTCTGAGAAGATTAAGTGGAATGCTCATGTGTGATACCGATATACCGACGACGCGGTAAAGTACCCGATATACTGGGCGCCTGAAAGCCCGCGGAAATGTCTAATTTATCCCACTTTTTGAGCGCAATAGATTGCTTCAGGACCTACCGCCGCGACAAGGGCGAAGGACAGGGTCTCTGGCTCAGTAAAAACATCCCGACACAACCGGTCCGCCACATCGGAAGACTTCTCGATCGGAAATCCCTCAGAACGGAGCGTTTCAAGACACTCGAAAAGAAGAGTCTCGTTAAGTCCGGTCAAAGGACGCGAGAATACACAGACGACATCCTCGCCCTGTAGTTCCACTGAAGCCAACTCGACGTCCACAAGCGAGTTGGAACCAATGAACGAATACTTCCTCGTCGCGAGCTCACCGGGAAATTCTTGAGCGTCACCCACTTTCTCACTCTCTCCAGCGGGCGTCTCGAAAAAGGGGTAGAGCTGGTTTCCACGGAAGAGATACACACTTCCGAAGCCAACGCGCCCAGCGGCGAATTTACCTTCTTCTATGACAACTCCAAGCAATGAGGCGGCCATCCGACCACCCGCCGAGAGCTTGTGCCCAAACGAATAAACTGAAGAATTAGCGCTCCTAAAAGCCTCTTCGAGAGCTTTGACAACTCGCTCTTCGCCCTTGCCCTGAGCATCCGCCGCGGCCGGCACGTCGTAGAATCCCTGGATTCCAGACACAAAATAATCAATCGCTAGGCGATACGCGACCTGACTCCCTAAACTATCTCGAGCGGCCGAAGAACCGGCAAAGACGAGCCGCGAAGGCTCGATACATGGATTCAGCGCGACAAACGAGGAGACGTCGTGCGCGGCCTTCTCTCCTCGAAACAGATGACAATCAAGACGGGTTAACCCCATTGCGCACACCAATTAGGCGATTCCACGTAAAACAGCGAGCGGACCTCCACTCAACTTTCCATACCACCATTTAAACGGCGTATTTGAAGGTTCGCAATGGGCTATTTCGGCGACTTTTGACTGAAAACGCCCAAAACGTTAGCCGCAACCAGGACTCTTAGAAACATTGGTTATAACCACTCGCCCTCAGACCCGAGATCGTTTAGCATCCCGGTGTTTATTGTAATGCCCAGCGGGTTACGTTCGGGGGATCCTCGAAACCCAGTTATGGGCATAACCGCATCGCCTAACGCATTGATTCCTATGAAACGCACCCTCTCATCGGCCGCTATCGCGCTTAGCCTCACACTCGCCCCTACGATCGGATGCTCGAAAAAAGACGAAAACTCAACCGCTCAGAAAGCAGCCTCTCTTGATGCGACACAGCCCCTGTTAAACGACCCCCTCCTGAAGAAGCTCCCCGCTTCCACAGCTGGCTTCGTCGTGTTCGACTTCACCGGCGATGGCTATCAGCAATTCAAAAACAGCCCCTGGGGCAAAGAGGCTCATGGATTAAGCGCCATTAAAGCCGCCGTTGATGAGATGAAAGCAAACGGCGTGGATGACGATCAGGCGAAACTCGCCGAAACGGCCCTTCAGAGCGTTCAAAAGCTGGGGCTCGTCTCGGCTGACGGAACCTCTCAGGTCGATAAAGTCGTCGCTCGCGATGTTTCCTTCATCGAGGTGCTCAAGGACCAACCGATCCCATTCAACATCGGCTCCTACGCGCAAGCCGCAAGCGGCGCGGATCTCTCTGAACGAATCCCCGTACTCAAGAAGCTATTAAGCGACGCCGGCATGACCGTCACAGATGACACCGTCGGTCCAGCAAAGGGACTCGTGGCGAAAGCCCAGAAGACAGAGCCGGAGGATCCAGATTTGGCGATCTACGCGGCCGCTACAAAGGATCTCTTCGGAATCTCCCTAACTCGGGCTTCCCTTGAACCACTCTTCGCTTCTTCAGAGACAAACACCCTAAAGGAGCTTCAAGCCCTTCCTGAGTTTCAAAAGGCGGAGTCGTCCGTCAGAGGCTCTGGGGCGCCCCTCTCCTTCGCGTTCCTCTCCGTGAAGAAGCTTGGCCCAGCGCTAGACGCTATCGCGGCCGAAGGAGCGGAAAACGCGGACTTCAAACCAAGCGAAGCTCCGATCTCGGCCGTCGCTCTTGCGCAAGGATTTTCGGGACAGATGGTGACGCTCGCCTCAGTCGCGACATCTCCATCAACGGACTCTCAGAAAAATTTCGTAACCGCCTTTGAGAATTCCTCGCTCCCGACAAACGCGTTCAAAGTACCAGGCGACACAGCCTTCTCGCTCTCTCTAGACGCTCGACTCCTGTCGAAGCTTGAGAGCTTCACGAAGACTCTCTCTGACCCATCAGCTGGAGCGATCCTCAATCAGATCAAGTCTGTTCAGGGCTTAACATTCGGGGTCAGACCAGGAGATGGAACGTCACCGCTTCCGGACATCTTTGTATCGATAGAGAGCTCCGCGCGAGACTCCGTGGCTTCGTCCGTAGAGAGTGGTCTAGGACTTGGAATGATGGCCGCTGGTCAACAGCTTCAATGGCTCTCGAAAGACATCAGCGGAAGCCCTACCCGCTACTTCATGACGATGCTCGGGGTCGGAGTGTATGTTAGCTCACCAAAGAACGGTAACACTCTTTTGATCGCGAACTCAGAGAAGATGATTAGTGACTCAGTCGCGGCATCAACTGGCGAAAGCTCTCTGGATTCTGTGATGCCGAAGGTGCTTCGAGACCGCATGGTACCAAGTACCGTCGGCGCCTTGTATCTTAACTTCCCTCGAATCGCCGCTGTGGTTGACTCGGTGAAGGGCACTGTAGGCATGATGCTCGGAACAAACGACGACCTTGATCAATCCCTCAACTCCGCGAAGCTCAAAGGCTTGGGAGTAGGACTGGGTAGTATCTCATACGCGGACGGAGTGTTCCGATTGCAATCGACCTTCGAGCGAACGGATATCAGCAAATAACCGTCCCCACGTTTGAGTTGAGAAAAAGAGAAGCGCCTCTTCACGGGCCCTCATCCTAAGGGACAGTCGAAAAGACTACCTAACCTTAGGGGGAACGATGAATAGCCTCGCACAAGTTCTTGAAATCGCAAGCAGACTCGATCACCTCGCGACATGCGCTGAGTGGATCGCTCGTGAGACAGTTCACACCGACAACTCAATTTCTCAAACAGCGACCCTCATGTCCGTTCTCACAGAGGATATCCGAGAGAAAATTAACTGTTTGGTATCTGAGCTTGAGCAGATCCAGGAGTTGAGCGAGTCCCACTAAAGTCAAGCAGTTACATCGCTTGGCACACGGATGGGCCTTCAAGCGATGTAACGAGGTTTTGTAGAAAATCAGGTACTTGGAACTTTACCTGATTCACTTAGGCCCGGTTTCCAGATATGAGATTAGCTTTGCCTAACTCATACGAAGTAAGGGAATCATGGGCCACGCCGCTCTCCAAAGACGAGACACCCCACCAGCGACACCAGCGCGCGCGCTTACCGTTATTAACGGAGGCAAGGCCGCACACGCCGCTCTCGTTGAAGCTCATCGGTCAATCCCTTCCGAAATTCTCGTGCTTGGAGCGATCCTAGCGCTCTTACAGGTACTCGATGGAGTACTAACTGGTATTGGAATGTATCACTACGGAACCTCGATGGAGGGTAACCTTCTCTTACGAGCTCTCATGGGCGTAATCGGGTATCTTCCAGCGCTCGTAGTAGTAAAGACCGCCTCGATAGGATTGATTGGGGTCCTGTGCCTTCAAGCGACCAAGGTTCAGTGGCTAAAGCCGGCTTTCATCGGGGTAATAGCCCTCTATACCGTAATGGCGGTAGTACCCTGGACCTACATCCTCCTCATGGATCTCTTCGCGTAACTAACCGATTACGCTTATTCTCCGCGACTCGAAAAACAGCGATTTCCGTGCTATAATGCGGCCATCCGCGACAAGATGCCTGGTTTTAAACCCACACAATCGATCGCAAACTTAACGAAGGATCTATCATGAGAGTTACAAAATGGGGCGAATGCGGAATCATTTGCTCGATGTATCTCGCGAAACACTATGGAGCTCCCCCTGTTGGAGCCGCTGAGATCGCCGAAACCGCGGGCATCGACCTGCCATACACTCAGCAGATTCTTCAAAAGCTTCGAAAAGGAAACGTCATTGAGAGCGCCCGTGGACCAAAAGGTGGATACACTCTTCAACGACCACCAGAGCAAATCACCCTTAAAGACATCCTCTACGCGGTAGAGGGCGACACATTCCAGATCGTCTGCGACCGAGCCCCTCTTCATCCGGATGCCATGCACCCAACGCTGTGCGCGACCCGTGAATCGTGCGGGCTACACGGCGTATGGCAAGATCTGCGCGCCGCAATCGACAAACTCCTTGAGGAGAGAACCCTGGCAAATGTATTAGCGGACACCAAGTTCGAACCAGCACTCGTTCAGTTAGGCGTTCAAAAACCAGGGATGTAGTCTATTCTGAAGGCCCAGCCGTGGAGAAAGATCGGATCAATTCTTCTCAGCAAGCGCCGGAATGAAGCTATACTTCAAGAGACGAGCCTCACCTCCTCGACGAATCTCAATCGAAGCCTGATTCAATCCAGGCATCAACTGCACAAACGCTGGAAACTGCTCGGGACGTTTCACCAAGTATCGATCAGCGGCCACAATCACATCTGAAGGTTCTAGTCCTAAGAGCGAGTATACGCTTCCAGGGGCAATATCGAAAATTCGATACTCGTACGACGTCCTCGTGGATTGGTACATAGGAACGATTCGGACCTGATTCTCTTTGGCTTGACCGAGAGCCTCTTGAAGGTCTCGGCGTTGAATCGAGAAGCTCATGACCTTCATCGGAGGGGGAACCGGACGGACATCCTCAATAAATTTAGGCTCACGCGAGGATGAGACCGCACAGCCACTTCCAATGACAATCAACAGCGCTAGAAACAACGAACGAACCATCAACATAGTTTAGACTCCGTCATCATTCACTTCGCAAAACTGACTGACCGCCTGAGGCTCAATACGAAGATATTTGGACCGCTCGGCTACCACGATAGACCGCACGTTATCGTAGGTCTCTTCAAGCTCGTTGTTCAATACAAGGTAATCGATTTTGCCTGGGTCGTTTCGCAGCTCAAGGAGCGCGTCGTACTCCTGGCGCGCGGTCGCGAACCGACGGCGTAATTCTTCAGGTTCAATGGAGCTCCGCCCAAGGACCCGATCTTTCAACGCGTCAAAGCTCGGCGGGAGAATAAAGATCGCGACTGTATTATCAGGGTAAGCTCGCTTCATTGAGAGCGCTCCGCGAATATCGATCTGGAACAAGAGGTCATGCCCCATCGCGATTCCGTTCTCAAGGTTGGCCCGTAATGTTCCGTAGAGATTCCCGTGAGTCTCCTCCCACTCAAAGAACTCCCCGCGCTCTCGGATAGCGAGGAACTCTTCTCTTGATACGAAGTGATAGCTCTTGCCGGGTACTTCATTCGCCCGTGGAGCGCGACTCGTCACGGAGATCGAGTAATGGAGCTCCTTGCGAAACTCTTTTACTAAACGAGCGCAGAATGTCGACTTACCGCTTCCAGACGGGCCGATGAGAACAAACAAAATTCCCTTTCGCGTTAGACGTCGTTCCATAAACTACTCGATATTCTGAACTTGCTCTCTAATTCTCTCCAACTCAGCCTTCGCCTCAACGACAAGCCCCTGAATCTGGGCGTCCTGAGCCTTAGAACCGACCGTGTTCAACTCTCTGCCAATCTCCTGCGTGAGGAAATCAAGCTTACGGCCAACCCCATCAGCCTCGCCGGCAAGCGTATGTTGAAATTTATCTAAGTGAATCGCGAGCCGCGAAAGCTCCTCGGCTACATCAATCCTGTCCGCCAAAAACGCGACTTCAGTCGCGAGCCGCTCTGGATCGACTGAGATCTCAGGCGCGAGAGCTTTCAAACGCTCACGCAGACGCTCCTGCAAACGAGCGGGACCGGCTTCGGCAAGTTGCGCAATTGACGCGCGCGCTTTACCAAGCAAAGCGAGGCGCTTTGAAAGGTCCTGCACAAGGGCGGCACCTTCAGACTCGCGCATTACGGCGAGCGCCTCGCTAAGCTCCTCAACAGCCCTAAGCACCACAGCCATCTCTTCGTCAGAAGGGGCTCCTTCATCACGAGATTCATCCTCCCGCAGAAGTACCTGCCCAATAAAAGACCCGAGATTTTCGGAACTCACTCCGTAACGGCGACACGCCGCCCCGTACATCTGCACATACCGATCGAGGCTCGAGGGCAGAACCTCAGCGGCCTCAACTTCTTCGCGTACCACTCGACGCGACAGGGATATCTCTACTCGCCCCCTCCGGTGAAGCTTCTGAAGAACTGCTTTAATATCGCGCTCAGCAATGGCGTAGCGACGTGGCCCTTTAATAGCCACATCGAAAAATCGGTGATTCACTGATCGGGCCTCGAGATCCAACTCAATCCCGTGAGAACAGCACGAAACCCTGGCAAAGCCGGTCATGCTCCGAACTGGGTAGGATGGCGACTTAGCGTTCATTGACTAAGCTTCTCCCCATCGAGTCACGTGAGACCGGAGGCGATCAATATCGACAGCCACAGTACCAACCTCAGATACAACGATCCCCGCGGCGATGTTTGCGAGAACTCCCGCCGTGGTTGGGGAGCTACCAACCGCAAGAGCCGCGCAGAAGAGCGCTGTTACGGTATCTCCGGCACCGCTCACGTCGAACACCTCTTGAGCCATGGTTTCAAGATGTACCCCCTTCTCTTCTCCGGCCTGCTTCACGATCATGCCGTCCTCTCCGAGCGTCACCACCATCATCTCAGAGTTCCACCGCTTCATAAGGATATCCGCGGCGGCGAAAGCGTCAGCGACCGACGAGATACTCTTCCCTGAGGCGATCTCGGCCTCTTTACGGTTCGGCTTCGCCACGCTCATCGCGTGATAATTTCCGTAATTTTTCGGGTGCGGGTCAACGAACAATGGACGCCCATGCAGTTCGAGCCTGTGATCCGTAGAAGCCCGATGCAGGAGATCGAGCACCGGCAAGGACACCGCGCCCTTTCCGTAGTCCGAGAGAACGACAGCGCGGTTTTTATCGAGAGATCCTTCAAGCGCTGAGATCATCCTCTTAGTCGCTTCGGGAGATTCCGCGCCCTTCTTTTCACGATCGATTCGAACAATTTGCTGAGTATGCGCGATGACACGCGTCTTCAAGGTCGTCGGACGGCTCGTATCAACGATCAGGCCGCTTTGATCAGCGCCGATCTCGGAAAAGAGATCTCGCAACCGCTGACCGTCCTCATCCTCACCAATGAGACCACACACTGTCGGCTTTGCTCCGATAGTGGCGAGGTTCCGTACTACGTTACCCGCTCCTCCGAGTCGATCCTCGGTGCGAACAACCTCAACTACGGGCACCGGCGCCTCTGGCGAGATGCGGTCAACCTTACCCCACACATACCTATCCAAGATGAGGTCGCCGACGACCAAAATCGGGGTGTTCACGATCTTGTCGAGGGTAGCGAGAAGCTGTTCTTTTTTAACAAGTACCATGTGGGGGTTATACCAAGGGAACCGTGCTGACGCTACCTCGGGAAAACGGTCCAAACGCTTCAAAAACGCCGCTGAGGCGGCAGGGGGAGCCCCTTAACTAAAGAGCTTCAGATAGCCGGTGAACGACCTGCTCAGGGCTTATCAGCCGCATACACATCTTATCAAGCCCCGGACACACCTTACGACGACACGGAGAACACCCAATCGCGCTCACAACCGTCAGGGCCTCACTGCCACGAGGCGCGTTCCTAGTGGTCGGGGTCGGCCCAAAAAGAGTAACGTGAGGTACCCCCAAGGCGCCCGCTATGTGCGCCGGTCCTGAATCTGGTCCAACGCACACCCGAGCTCCGTGGATAATTCCAACTAAATCTCTGAGAGTCGTACGACCTACGGTATTGATAATTCGCACAGGCGAAGAAACCTTCGAGAGTCGCTCGGCCATCTCGCTCTTTGAGCGATCCCCAAGAAGCACCGCGGCCTCAATACCCGAAAGGGACAATCGCTCCAAGAGCCCCGCATACCCCTCTTCCGGCCAGTCCTTTGAGTAACGAGAGGAACCTAAGACAACCCCAACATACGGATGAGCGCTCAATCCACGCCACTCCTCCTCGATATTCTGAAGGGTGATATGAGACAATCCGCCGTCAAACCGCGCGGGAATTGGGACCCCTAACTTTTCCGCGAAGAGAAGATAGTGTTCTATCTTGGAGCCCCCATCGCCCCTAGGCGCGATGTGCTCGTTGTTAAAGAGCCAGTTACCCTCCTTGGAATCTTTCGGATGAAACCCGATGCGCCGAGGAGCTCCTGAGAACCACGAGAAGAGACCGCTCTTGCTGTGACGCTGCATATCAAGTGTCACATCGAACGATCTGCTCGACAACTGACGATAGAGTTCCCATACGCCCTTGAGCTTCGCGGGCCTATTAAACACCAAGACTTCATCAACATTTGAATGCAGCGAGACAATACCAGAACACGCCGGCTCAACGAGCCACGTTATATGACCGTTTGGATAGTGAGCCTTGATCGCGTTAACTACCGAAAGTCCACGTACCACATCCCCGATAGCTCCCATGAGCACCACTAGGATGCGTAATGGAGCGGCGGAGAGGTCCTCAGTCATTGTAACTCCGAAGCGACAGTGACATCAGCTCCGTAAGAACCGGAGTAAGCTCATGCTTGATAACAGCTCGACGCCACCTACGGAGGTACAGCTCGCGTAATTTCTGCGCCGAGCCAGAAAACAATCGGGCCTTATCAAAATCAACAATATGCACATCTCCATTATCGGAGATCAGCACGTTGCCAGGATGCAGATCGACGTGAAACACCTTATGCTGAATCAACAACAACACCTGCTCCGCTACCTTGCGCATGGAGTCGTGAAGAAGATCAATATCCTGCTTACTCACCTCAACGAGGTTACGAGAGTTCTCTATCTCCTCCATCATTAACCACGTCTCGTAGAAGAAAGAGCCCTTGGTCACACAGATGAGGGGCCTCGGAGCGTTCACACCGAACTCACGGACCTGCTCTAGCATATCGAACTCCGCGCGAGAGCGAGAAAGCCCTCCGCATAAGAACTTGCCACCTGTTATCTTGCGAAGGAGCCCGCCGTGCGCGTACTGCTTCACGAACACACGCCCTATCGAGGGAAGCTCCTTTACTCCAGCGTATCCACGGCCAGCCAACGTACCCTTAGGCGCGTTTTCAGGAGCGACCCGCATCATCTGGACGATCTTGGTCGCGAGTTCATCAGTGAGGATCGAACGACCAGTGAGCAGATAGGGACCTCGAACGATCTCCTTCAACTTCCCGCTCTCGGATTCCGCTTTTGACGCGCTATCCATATACCCGTTACCGCTTAATGACTCGCAATAGACCTGAACCGCTTCCACGCTCCTGTTCTCCCAAAAAACGATCGACCGCGCAAACCACTTCGCGACTCGAAACACCAGTCATACACGCATGGGTACCAGTTGGACACCCCCGAGAACCGTGTCGCCTACACGGCTTGCAAAAAAGATCGCCCTTTTCCAAAACCACGGAATCATTCATCCACGGCCCGAATCCGAAACGGGGCGAAGTAGCGCAAAAAATAGCCACAGTCGGAGTCTTGGTCGCTGATCCAATGTGAAGAGCGAGACTATCGTTACACACCAAACACTGGGCGCGATCGACTAGAGCGATCATCTCATTAATAGAGGTCTTTCCGCACAGGTTAATTAGTGAAAGCCCCTCTGCGACTTTGGCGCTCACTGACTCATCACTCTTTGCGCCGATTAAAACCACGCGCACGCCCTTCGCGATTAAGCTTTCCGCGACACCTCGAAACCCCTCGACGCTCCAACGCTTTGTTTCCCAAGCGCTTCCAGGCGACAGCACGACGAGCGTTTGCCTAGATTCCACAATCGCGCGAACGTCGCTCGAAAGCCCATCCTGGTCGACGTCTGGCGCCCTCAATCCAGCCCACGACAGATCGCTTTCGTCTCCAACACGCAACCGGTTAAGCTCCTCTCGCGTGCCCTCATCAAGCTCACTCTCAACGAGCGCAAGATTACGCAGCACATCATGCGCGCGCCCATCTCGTCGAACGATCGTAGTATAGAAATAACGTACCCATGAACCAGAGAAACCAATTCGCTTCGGGATACCCGCAAGCCACAAGAGGATCGCGGTGCGCGGCGACATCTGAAAGGAGCAAGCGACATCAAAACGCTCAGCTCTTAGAAGGTCCGCGAAAGCCTTAAGACCTTTCCACCCTTGATGTTCACCTTTTCGGTCATATACCAGCACCGAATCCACATATCGATCGCGACGGAGAATCTCAGCCGTTGAGGGCGAGCACACAGCAGAAACCGAAATGGAACCAGGGGAACGTTTCAGAGCGGCGAGCGTGGGGCTCGTAAGAATTATGTCACCTAGGAATCCTTTGGGTATGAGGAGAACCTTCCGTGTCACGTTTTTCCCTATTAGGCGGCGATCTGATCGACTACCGGCAATCGAGAAGGCTTCTTTGAATTCGTCGCGAGCTGTCCGCAAGCGGCCGCGATATCAGCTCCCTTGGACCAGCGAATGAACGCCTGGAGCCCCTGGTTGTTCATGTACCGCTGCCAATCGTGCACCCACTCACGCGCTGGGGAATTGAATCCCAGCCCCGCGTTGTCGTTGTACGGAATCAGATTAATTTTAACCGGCATTCCACGCATCATCTTGGCCAGACGCTCTCGATCCGCCTGGGTATCATTGAGACCACCCAACATCACGTACTCGATCGTCACTTTTTTGCGCGGCCCGACAGGAAACTCTTTAATAGCGGCGAGGAGCTCGCTAATCGGGAAACGATTATTAACTGGCATCACCTGCGAGCGAACCTCATCTGTCGTGGCGTTCAGCGACACCGCAAGACTTACCGAAACCCCGCTGGCCGCGAGCTTTCTGATTGCTGGCACCAAACCTACGGTCGACACGGTCACCTTTCGAGGCGACATACCGAATCCAATCGGATCGGTCAGTAGCTTAACGGCACGAGTAACGCCGTCGAAGTTGTGAAGCGGCTCACCCATTCCCATGAAGACGATATTCGAGAATCCATCACCGAAGTTCTTGGCATCCTCTATGACACCTCTCACTTGGCGGATAATCTCAGAGGTAGAGAGGCTTCGCTTTAACCCCATCGTGCCAGTTCGACAGAACTTGCATCCCATGGCGCACCCAACCTGAGATGACACACAAAGCGTCATTCGGTTTGGTTGCTTAATCATCACCGACTCAACGAGATCTCCCCCCTCAACTTCGAAGAGGTACTTTCTCGTTCCGTCGGTGCTGATTTGGCGGTCGTGTATTCGAGCTACTGGGAACTCAAAACGCTGCGCGAGCTTCGAGCGAAGCTCGCGCCCAATGTTCGTCATCTGTTCGAAGTCGGTCACGCCACGGCGGTATACCCACTCAAACATTTGCGTCGCCCGAAACTTCGTGGCGCCGAACTCCTGCGAGAGCACGTCGACCAGTTCGGAGTAACTATAATTGAAGAAATCCTTATCTGGTCCCGACACGACTACACCTCAGGAGTAATGAACTACTAGAGCTCTGGGAAGAAAAACTTGATCTCAGTAGCTGCCGCCTCGGCGCTATCTGAACCATGTACTGCGTTAGCCGCGATGCTCTCAGCGTACATGTTACGGATAGTTCCTGGGTCAGCCTTCTTTGGATCGGTTGCGCCCATGAGCTTCCGGTTCTGGTTGATGGCATCGTCTCCCTCAAGAACAGAAACGAGCACACGTCCGGAAACCATGTAATCGATCAACTCGCCGTAGAAAGGACGATCCTTGTGCATGATATAAAACTGGCCAGCCTGCTCAGGAGTGAGCGTCATCATCTTTGCGCCTACGATCGTGAGGCCATTGCTCTCGAAGTGAGCGAGGATCTTACCAACAAGGTTACGAGCGGTTGCGTCCGGCTTGATGATTGAGAGTGTGCGCTGCTTTGTCATATCTACTTTCCTGTCTTTTTATAAAGTCGTGCCTGTCACGTCCGGGGGCGAACGCTCGTCGCCCATCTCCCCTCGCTGGGGGGTCGGCGTCTTGAGACGGTACCGGAACAGGGAGGTCGATCTATGAAGATTACCCCGACACAGACACTATGAAAGCGGAGGTACTTCCGATGTGAGAGCCCCACCGCTTTTCGTGTGGGGATACTATAAACTCCCCGCCGTTCTAACTCAAGGCATTGGACTCTATAGCATTTCTGGCGGTAGCGCCCTCTCGGAAGAGGGGCTAGTTTCAGTAGCTTAGCTCTTGGAGATGCAACTTAACCCCGTTTGCCCTTCGACTGAAGCAGCTTCTTCTCTCGGTACTTTCGGGCCAAGGCCTTGGCGACCCCTGGCGGAACCATCCTTGAGACATCCCCGCCTAACATTGCCACCTGCTTCACAACGGTAGAGCTGATGTACGAATGCTCCTCTCGAGCGGTAAGGAAAAAGGTCTCGATGTGGGGCGCCATCTTACGGTTGATCAGCGCCATTTGAGCCTCGTAATCGAAATCAGAGATAGCCCGCAAACCTCGCACGATGACACGACTCTGAATGCTCTGAACGAATTCAACGAGGAGCCCTGAGAAGCTCACCACCTCAACCTTTCCTTTGTAGCGTGCGAACTGCTCCTGAATGAGCGCCACGCGCTCCTCTTGGGTAAAGAGCACATCTTTCGAGGGGTTGTACAAGACACCGACGATAATCTTGTCGAAGATCTGATTGGCGCGCTCGATAATATCAACGTGCCCAAAGGTAAGCGGATCAAATGAGCCTGGAAAAACCGCGGTGGCAACCGGCTTAGTACTACGAGATGAAGAGGAACGACTTTTCGCCATACGAGAGATGAACTCCTTTACCGCGCGCCTTGGGGTTTCCCTGGACCCATCAATATGGTTATCATTTCTGAAAGGGCCCACTTATAGGATCAACGAATTATGGAGTTACCACGCCTCGCCGCTAAACAGAAGCGCTACCTCGATGTTTTACGCTACACACAAACCGAAACCGTCGATCCCGTAACAAAACCAGCTCTTCTGAAAACTTTAGACAAGTACAAGAAAGCGCTCGGAGAGTGCTGGAAGAACCCTGAGTCACAAGCTACGATCGATTCCCAGCTCGCGACCCTAGAACGAGAGATCGAAGCCCTTTTCAACGAGGCCCGTCTTCGCTCTTCAATTTAACAACCAGGAACTTTCATGACTCACGGATCTGAGCGCCCTCACCATTCCGAACCACCCCGACTTCGACGAAGCGATTACCCTCTGCGAGACAATTGGATAGCTGTGGTTTTTATGATCAGCCTTCTCGTGATCGCTGGAGTAACGGCAAGCATTGCGGGGTACCGAATCAAGGCGGCTGATAAGGATCGCAAAGCCCAATTACTGCGCGCTTACGAACTGCTCGGGGGGTCTCGAGATATACTGATTATCCCTGAACAAACTATCAACCAAGCGCCATCCGATTCAGAGGCATCGACCTTCATCGCTGCGTATGAAGTAAACGAGCGCTCACGAGCCTTAGGACTCTACCGATATATGGAGGGAGTAGCTCCCGCCAGCGTTCCGAGCACCATCAAAGCTTTAGATACAATCGGAGCGAACGATCCTGCGCGAGTTCTTGAGAACTCATGGAAGGCGTTCGAGGAGCAACCTACTCACTCAGCGATCCCCTCAAAGAACGCTCCATTAGCGAACCCTCAAGCCGGGAGACTCGCCAAGAAGTATGACCGTTACATGGCGCGCGACGTAGAGACCAAGCTGTTCAAATACTTCGTTGACCATCGAGAGCAGATCCTCGCTCGACAAACGGGGCAGTAAGAAAGCATCCATAAAAAAGCCACCGCCTTTAAAGCGGTGGCTCTTTTTTAGGCACATGTCGCTTACGCGAACTAAGCCTACTTGGTCTTCTTAGCTACTGGAGCCTTCTTGGCAGCCGCAGGCTTGGAAGCAACTGGAACAGTCTTCTTAACCTCCTGCTTCCGAGTATTTCCATAGGAACCCTTAAAGATCTTTCCACGACGAGTGCGCTTATCACCTCTACCCATACTTTCTCCCTGCCTAAACTAAAGTGCGCCAAGCCCTATGCCCAGCCTTCTTATTAACAACAGCAAGTTGAGGTGCTGTTCTTGAAAGAGCTATCATATAGCCGTAAGCTGGGCAAACAACATCTTCAATTGCTCCATATTATGACCCCGACACCCATAGAAATTAAGCGAAATGGCTCACAAGGGCTCACTATAACGTGGCAGGACGGATCTATAACCCCCCTCTCATCAGAGGTTCTTCGACGGGAGTGCCCCTGCGCGAGCTGCAAAGAGCAGCGAGGCGATAATTCTCACTCAAAGCCCCTTACGCCCAAGAAACGCTCTCTAACGATCATCGACAGCTCGCTGAAAGAGGAGCTCTCGCTCAAAGAGATTTGGGGGATTGGGTCCTACGCACTTGGGATTAAGTGGGGTGATGGCCACGATTCGGGAATATATCCGTTTACCTACCTCTACGAGCTCGCTCAAAAGAGCGCTTAACCGGCTACGCAATCTTCAACAAAAAAGCCCGCCGGTAAGAAAAACTCACCGGCGGGCTTTTTGACGAGACGCTCAAGATTAAGCGACTACGCGGCTGGAGTCGGATCTCCTGGCCCTTTACCACGCCCCTCTACGAGACGGCGAACGATACGTCCCTTGGATAGGTCGTACGGAGAGATCTCAACAACAACCTTATCTCCAGGGAGAACACGGATGTAGAACTTGCGCATCTTGCCGGCGAGGTGAGCCAACACCTCATGACCATTATCACACTGAACACGGAACGCGTTTGGGAAGCATTCCTTTACTACACCGTTAAGCTCGATTGCGTCTTTTGACATGCTTTATTTCGTCCAACTCTTACTAGACTCGGCCTGGCAGCAACTACCACCTATGCCGAGACACCTTTATACCGACCGAGGCAGAGACTACCCCTGCTTCGGCTATTTATGCAACTAAAGGGCTGTAATTGCCCAAAAATGGCTTAATTATCCCCCGAGAACGCACCGATCTTACGGAACTTCTCATACCGCTGAGCGACAAGCTCCTTCACGGTAAGCTTCGAGAGAGGATCCAAATTCTTCACAAGAGCCGCTCGTAGAATCTCTGCGGCCTCTTTGTGATTGCTGTGAGCGCCACCGGCTGGCTCAGCCACAATCTCATCGATCAGGTTAAGACGCTTCAGATCCTTTGCCGTAACGTTCAACGCCTCTGCGGCCATTGACGCCTGCTCCAGCGAAACATCAGCTTTTTCAGCCGAGTGCCACAAGATCGACGCGCACCCTTCTGGCGTAATTACAGAGTAGCACGCGTTTTCCATCATAAGGATGCGGTCACCCACACCAAGAGCAAGGGCTCCTCCGCTTCCACCCTCTCCAATCACCACACAGATGATAGGAACAGTAAGCTCAGACATCTCAAGAAGATTACGGGCTATCGCCTCCGCCTGTCCGCGCTCTTCAGCCTCAAGACCAGGGAAAGCTCCCTGAGTGTCAATAAATGTGATCAATGGAAGGCCGAACTTCTCAGCCATATGGAAGAGCCGAAGCGCTTTCCGATACCCTTCAGGATTTGGCATTCCGAAATTACGCTTCAAGCGCTCAGCAGTTGTTCGACCACGCTGATGCCCCACGATCATAACGGGAACTTCACCCAACCGAGCCGTCCCACCTACAATCGCCGCGTCATCACGGAACAAGCGATCTCCGTGGAGCTCTACGAAATCGGTGAAGATGAACTTGATGTAATCCAGGGAAAATGGACGATCGAAGTGGCGAGAAAGCTGTACCCGCTGATACGGGGTAAGCTTGCCATAGATGTCCTTTCGGATCTTCGACACCTTGTTCTCTAGCGCGGCATACTCATCTCGTCTCGAGACGTTACCGCTAGCCAATTCATCCTTTAAGCGCTCAAGCTGATACTCAAGCTCAACGAGGGGTCGCTCAAAGTCGAGGGGGTGCTCAATGGGACTCATGCGTCTTACACCTTGGAAGTACTACAAATACCTTTAATCAAGGGGTGGATGATTCCACAGATCGCTGGTCGCCGTCAAAGGGGAGAACCAAAGCCTAACATATTGATTTCTTGGCAATACTTCGACATCTTCCACGCTCAAGCATACCTGGCGTGATAACAACTAGGAGCCAGATTCCACTCACAACTTCATAACCTTACACAGCCTCCCATTTTGCGTGGTTGTTTTTATGGTTTTTCGAGACACAGGCCCAGGAAATCGTTCACAAGACTCTTCCGGTCAGGACGCCACCGTTCTACCTTCCCGGGACCAGACACCAAGCAATTCCGTCCGCATCTCGCACGTCACTCCCCTTTCAGAAAGACTCCCCAGCCTAGAGACGTTCATACCGAAGTCTCCCCTGCCACCGGGACGTAACATCTTTGACACCACCTCCATGAAGGCAGAGGAGCTGTTATCCATTTCTCGAACCCGCACAGGCGTTACCCACAACCCAACGGGATATTTGGCGGAAAAAGCTGAATTGGGCACTCAGTGGCTGTACCGGGGCTCCCCAGAACTGGGCGAGACGCACAAGCGCGCCCTTCTTACC
>CANLCB010000027.1 GCA_947488865.1 Deltaproteobacteria bacterium
AAATTTAAAGAGATCACAAACTCTCGCTGATTCTCGGATTCTTCGGAGGCTGCCCTACTCGCCTCAACAACAACATTTTCTCCATCTGCCTTTTCCCTTATCGCCTCGAGGAACAAACTAATACCTTGTTCAACGAAGGCGTGTCCTTTAATGCGAATTCGCTGCCCAATCGTCTCTACAGAGGATACCCAGACCCCCTGGGGAAGGGAGTCCGATAAGACGTCAAACAACCGTCGTAGGCGCTCGACTTTGCACTTACGAACACGTTGAGAACCGAGAAACCTTTCATACGCGAGCAACTCAGCGCGACACGCCGCCCCTTCACGGAGAACTTCAACAACTGAACGACCAGGAACCGACGCATCGCTTCCTTCTTTTGTTAAAAAAATAAGATAGCCCGCATACAGGACACAGCCACTGACAGCTACCGCTAGCCCCGCTACCCAGAGAGATACTGTGAATAAAATGTCTCCATAGGAACGTCGTGGCGTGGGGTGATGCCACAACTTCATACAACGAGCCCCTCTTCCCACTCCTTATGAGCGGCCAGCAGTCCAATACAGGAGAGAATTCCTGGCGTTATCATACCGCTATCTGACATTCCAAAGGCTTCAACGCTCGCACCAGAAGGAATGTCGAGTAGATGGCGACTGGAATTACTGAGGCATTTTAAAATTGCTCGACTGAGAGCCCCTCCGTCCTCAACCAAACACCCGACCTCATGACGACGGGAGAGGAAAGCGCAAAGGGACTCAGCGAGCGCTCTCGGGGAGCCTTCGTCAACAACCGCAAATGACTGCGCGGAAATCCATCCATGCCTATCGTACTCCTCAATGCAGATTTTCTGACTCTCCGCGCCTATCACTCCTATTGTATCAGCGTATGAAAATAGACCCAGGGCGCGCAAAGCGTGAAAGGTCGTAACAGCGCTATGAGTCATGCAATCAACGTCAAGATCAGCTCTTGCGGCGAGAGCTCGACATCGACGCGCCATCGACATACGAACCGTGAAGAACAAATCACGACCCTCCTTGTCGAATATGCTCGAAGAGGTTTGAGCTACAAGCATCCCTTGAGCATCAAATGGAGCCTCAGTCGAGGCATACGCGTAAGACCCTGAGACCGAGAAGCCACACCTGCGCGCGGCTCTGGGAATAAAGACTCGTGCCGCTCTCGCTACGGAATCCAAATAGCAACGAGACGGAAGAGTCACGGATTGCGCCTCAGAGGGGAAGGTCTGATACCTTATTCTTCGGTGCCGATCTGAATAGGCAACGGTCAAGCCTCCCCAGCGCACGGCTATCGCGACCAGGGGATCTCGAGCACGACACCATCTCTGTAGCGAACTCAGAAACATACACCAACTTTTCCTTCAGGGACCCAAGATCGGTCGTCTGGGCCGAAAGTTGTGGCGCTGCTTACGCCAAGGTCCACCGCCACTCTCCTTGTGTCAGAATTCGGGGAATTTCACCCGCTTATCATTCTCGGACTCTCCCCAAATTAGCCTCATGTTTTGAATAGAGGGTGCTTCCAGTTTGAAGGTAACCGGGTAGAATGCGGGCGTAGCGGGGACACCCAAGATGTTTATGCGTCCCGCAAAGAGAATCATCCCCCTGCTAGCGCTGTTTATTGTCTCAGGAGAAACGCATTCACCGAGACAATAGGATGGATACCTCCAATGAATCAGCTGAGTCTGCTTAACGATACTGACAACGAGCCGAAGACCTCTCCGAAAGATCTTCTAACCGTTGTGATTCCACCTTTAGAGGGAGAGTATCTTTACGCCTTTGATCCGATAACGTGCCCAGAGATAAAGGCCGGCTGCCTGATAGAGGTCCCTCTCGGTAAACGGATGGCCTCGGGCTTCATTCTCTCAACAAACTCTGAGCGAGAGCGCGCCTCGGCGGAGCAGATGAAGGGGCGAGGAATTCGAGTGCGCGCATTGCCAGTTTCCACCAAGCCGGTGCAGGCTATCACACCTGAACATCTTCCATTCTTTGAGTGGATGGCGAAGTACTACGCGGAACCACTCTCGAAAATTATAGATCTAGCGGTTCCAGCGCCCTCATTCGGGAGAGCGGATCCATCATACAGCTCCGTTTCGGTTCCTGAGGCTCCGCGGCTCGGAGCGAATCAGCGTCGAGTCTACGACTATCTCGCGACTCGTTCCGCCCCTACCACACTCTCTACGCTTCGAACTCATTGCGGCGCTTCTATTCCAATACTTCGAGCTCTCATTCAAAAAGGCCTCATAGAGGAAGTTGGCGCGCCCCTTGCCGACTCGCCTCAGCTCTCCACAACAAGCGCGACCACAAAATGGGACACCCTAACCGATGAACAACAAGAGGCTACAAAAGCTATCCAAAAGCATGTTGTTGATCGCTCCTTCGCCTCTTTTCTTCTTCACGGCGTCACCGGAAGTGGCAAGACAGAGGTATATCTAGAAGTCATCATTGAGGCGCTCAAACAGGGTCGCTCCGCTCTAATCATCGTCCCTGAAATCGCTCTCACTCCTCAGCTCATCGACCGATTCGAATCCCGTCTCGGACACCGTGTCGCTGTTTTGCACAGCAGCCTTCGCCCGCATCAACGATGGGACCACTGGGCCTCGGTGCTCGGTGGAAAAACTCAGGTGGTAGTTGGAGCCCGCTCAGGCATCTTCGCTCCCATGAAAGATCTTGGAGTGATCGTGGTGGACGAAGAACACGACTCCTCATTCAAGCAGGGAGAGGGAATTCGGTACAACGCTCGAGATCTGGCGCTCGTGCGGGCGAAGTTATCTAATTGCCCCGTGGTCCTTGGTTCGGCCACCCCATCCCTTGAGACATTCCACAACGCCCACACGGGAAAACACGCTCTCCTAACGCTTGGGCGTCGGTTCTTCAATTCCCGTCCTCTCAAATACGACCTTGTCGATCTCAATCGACTTAAGCCCTGGCAAATGCCATCACGCAACGTGTCTCCTGTGCTCCTCACAGCGCTAGAGGAAACACTATCTCAAGGCGACCAGGCTTTTATTTTGTACAATCGACGAGGTTTCGCGAGTTATCTTCAGTGTACTTCGTGTGAAACGGTTGTCGGTTGCCCGCATTGTAGCGTTACCCTCACCTTCCATCGAAATACCAACGCGCTTCTCTGTCACTTTTGCGGATATACAACGCCTCCCCCTGTCGCCTGTTCTAGTTGCGGGGCCAAAGATCCAGGTCAGACGGCTAACAGTGAAGTGGACCCTCTGTTCAAGCACAGAGGGTCTGGGACTGAGCGGGTCTACGAGGAACTCTCCTCTCTTCTCCCTCAAGCAAGAATAGCGAAGCTGGACCGTGACGCGGTAAAAACTCTCGATGATTACACCGCTATCCTCCAAAAAGTGCGAACGAGGGAGATCGATATCCTGGTGGGAACTCAGATGATCGCGAAAGGTCACGACCTTCCAAACGTAAACTTCGTTGGAATAGTCGATTGCGACGTAGGTCTCCACGTTCCGGACTTTCGAGCGGCGGAGAGAGCCTATCAGCTCCTAACCCAGGTTGCCGGACGAGCTGGACGACGAGAAAAGCAGGGACGGATCGTTCTTCAAACTCGAGTCCCCCAGCATCCAAGCTTACAAATGACGATTGCCTCTGACTACAACGCTTTTGCCGACGGCGAGCTCGCCATGCGAAAGGCCCTGAGCTACCCACCGTATCAAAAGCTTTTGCGAATTATCATCGGAGCCGAAGAAAAGAATTCCGCTCAAGTAATCGCGACTCGAATAGCTGACGACGCGAGAGCGATCTGCGATGAGCTTGGCGTTTCACTCCTAGGCCCCGCACCCGCCCCCGTTGAAAAGGTCCGGAACTATTGGCGGTACCACATCCTGTGCAAAGCAGCGTCGGCGGCCAAACTTCAAAGTATCATGCACCGACTCAAGCGAGACGGGGTGTATGATAAGACGGCTCGGATAGTTTTCGATCTCGATCCTCAAGATATGTTGTAGAAGCAGTTATTTCTGCTTCTGCTCAATGTACTGCTGATAAAGCTGCGCGTACTCGACATCCAACGCGTCGTAGCGGCGTTTGGCGATGAAGTACTGTTCATTACCCTTCTGAATCTCATTCATAAGGGTCTCAACTTGCTCTTCGGATTTCAAAAGATCCGCTCGCATATTTTTGACCTGTTCCTCGAGCTGAACGGACATCTCAATCTCTGACATCAGCACTTCCATCTTAGAAGTGGAGTCCGCGATCTGGACTCGAAGCTCGTCATTCTTGGTTTTCAACTCGCCCTCTTTCTTCTGAAGAATCTTGAGCTCTTCTTTCGTCTCTAGCGTACTCGCCTCAAGCTCTCTTGTGACCTCATCCAGTTCTCGCAAGCGAACTTCCACGCTTTCTAATTCGGCCTGGGTAATAATTACCCTTCCCCGCTCAGCTTTTAGGGCATCCCGAACAAGCTCCAGCTCTCGATTTACGGTTCCATACTCTACGGGATCGGCCATCTCTTCTTGGAGACTTTCAATCTTTGCCCACAGCTCCTTCTTCTGCTCAAGCTCATCCTTAAGGGCGGCGTGGAGTGCCTTATACTCAGCTCCAGCGGCTATCGCGCGGGTGAAAAGCAAATAGGCTATCACCATGGATGGTAGTATCGACGCTACAATAACGATCCAATACATACCCTGCCTACTCCTCCGTTGGAGTCCCCTGTTCTGACGGCGCGGAAGCCACCGCCTCACCCTGCTCACCGGCCTCGGAAGAAACTCCCTCCTCAACCTGTCCAGCGACATCGTCAGCTAAAGCGCTAATCCCTTCGTCAACGCCCATCTCCTGTGGCGGACTCTTTGGCTCCGCTGAGGGCTCCGTGCCACCATCGATACTAGGTTCCTCGGGCGCCTCGGCGGGTGTTGTGACCTTTTCTTCTAGGTCCGCGATGGCTTCTAAGACCTGCTTTGGTGGAATGTATTTAGTAGGTACCGCCACCCCTGCCTTGTTCTTTTTGGTAAGGATAAATCCAAGCGCGCCGATCAGCACGTTTGCTAATAAAACCAACCCTACCTCTAGAAAGGGTGGCTTTTCAGCCTTGACCGGGGCGACTGGCTCTTTGGGCACCGGCGTATCATGGTGAACCTCTTTTTTTCGCACCATCGAGAGTTCAAAACTCACCGGTTTGCTCTCTGCCTCAACTTCCTGAAACTTCTTCGTCTCCCCCTTAAGCAACGCCTTAAGCGAGTAACGTCCATCCGCCGGAAGTCCGTCCGCCGTCACCTCGTAAACGAGCGGATCGTGCGCAGAGCGTTTCAGTTTCAGAACGGTTTTCTTGCGAGATTCGGAAAGAGCCTCGACGTCAATCTCAAAGGACTTAAACGAAAGGGCCTCTTTGCTGAGGTTCGCGCGGATTACATAATGTTGATTTCCGTGAAGCGCAGGAGCCTTCGCTTCCGCTCCCCCTTCGTCACCATGATCTTCAGCGTGCTCGGGGTTATGAGGGGCGGCCGCACCGTGGCCGTCATGACTCTGGGCTTCGGAATGCTCCCCCTCCGCTTCTTCAGGCGACATGACCGAGAGCGAGAGCAGACGAGGACGAACTCTAAAAGGAACTTGCTGGCTTCGCTCGAACGTAGGACCTCGAGCGACAATAGACAGTTTGTACTCCCCTGGGTCCGTTAACGTACAATACCGCGAGAAGATTCCATCTCGAGCGATCTTATCTCCATCCTTCCCTTCATCATTTAAAAAGTCTCGAATGACGGGCTCGGCGATTTTATCGGTGGGGCTAACCTGAAACGCGTATCGGACAACACCGCTCATTTCAGGAAGGGACACTGGCTTATCACCATCATACAAACGCGCCTGAACAATATTCTTGTCCTCTGAGCGAATAATTACAGGCCAATCTGTAACCAACTTAAGATGCGTCAACACTGTGGCGAAGCTCTCAGCGGAGGCGCCTCCAAAAACCTGCCATTCTCCTGGATCTGGCTCTCGCATGGTTATGACGTCAAAGTTCTTGCCACTGAACCACGTCACCCACTCTGGAATTTTTTGAGAGTTCATCTCTTCGTTCTTGGGACTAATCAACGTGACCTTCGCCGCCTCATCGCGCGTGATATAGAAGGTAGCCTCGTCAACATCGTCATCGAGATTGAACCCCTTGCTCGTCATCGGAAGAACTTGAGGCCGCTTCACGACGAGGAAGAGATCCGCGAACGATTTATGAACTTGCTCGGAATCTGTCGTAAACCAACTGAGCCCGTCCGTAGCCGCAGCTACTTCACCGAGAAGAACCTTGTCAGCTTGGTCGCTGAAGGAGAGCGAATGCACGCGAATCTCTTTCGATTTAAGCTCCGGCAAGAGATCGTTGACGAGTTCTACGGTTCGGGTCGCTGGCATCGCCACCGCTGGATTCGGCTCCATCTTACCGTCCGATAAGAGGATAATTATACGCTCCGCGTCGTTGCGAGGACTCGCGTTGAGAATCGCCTCGCTCTTCTTGATCCCCTCGTAGAGGTCAGTGAATTGCCCCTCGGTCTTTATCGCCTCAATCTTCTTGAGCGTATCTCCCAGGGACTCTTTCTTAAACTCCCTGAGATCGCTGACGACCTGCGCTCCATCAGAGAAACTAATTACAGCGAGCCTATCCTGCTCTCCGAGGAACTTGAGAAATAGCTTCGCGCCTTCATATCGTAGATTCCGAGCGTCGGTCTTGAGCATGCTACCCGACGAGTCGATAAGGAGAACGGCGTCTACGGCTCCACGCGGCTGTCCAAGTTCACGCTGCTCAGCCGCAAGGGGGTAGCCGTACGAAAAGATCGCCAGACCCAAAAGTCCGGATACATGAGCGATCCTTAGTGTTATGGAGCGAAAAAATACCATGATCGTAGGAGTTTGACCCTTTCAACTCAGCACGCCTGAACCACCCTCTGAGTCCAAAAGCCCCGTGGCCCCGCTGAGAAAGAGGTCGGATGTTACTAGCATCCTGTAGTAGTATAGTCGTGGTTAAGAGGTGTCGCCAAGCAACAAAAAGAGAGGCTTAGGGGCGGGGCCTTTGGGACGGGGGTACAAAAGCCCCCAAAGCAATGATGAGATCGTCTATTCTCCTCTTTCTGGCAGCGTATTTCCTCTTAACGGCCTCCCCTGCCCTAAGCCAGGAGCCTCCGTTCGACCTTCCCCCAAAGGGAGAGGTGCTTAAAATTAGAAGCGCGATTCTCCAAACATCAAAGGGCAAGGTCTACCTTGAGCTATTTCCCGAGGAAGCTCCTTGGCATGTGGCGAACTTTAAATATCTCGCGGACAAAGGATTTTATAAGAATCTGACCTTCATCTTCGCGCAACCCGACTATCTTATCCAAGGCGGCGATCCTAAAGGAAACGGGAAAGGGGGACCAGGGTACACCCTTCCAGCGGAATTCAGCTCTCGACACCATTCGGAAGGGACTCTCGGTATGGCAAGACGACCTGACATTGATACCAGGACTGGCAAACCCGCAAATCCAGAACGCAGGTCAAATGGCAGTCAATTTCATATCGTCCTTGCAGACGCCCCCCACATGGACGGGCATTACACCATCTTCGGAAAAGTGGTCGACGGCTTTGATGTAATTCACCAGATACGAAAAGGTGATAAAATTAAGGGGCTGACGGTGTATATCCGAGAAGGGGGACGATAGCTGTCTGTTATAGGTCAGGAGACTCCAAGTAAGAGTTTGCGCTCGCCTCTTCCACCACCTCTTCCTCGCCACCAAGATGCGGACTCTCCTCAGGCTCGGTACCTTTCACAAAATACTCTAAGAACGCCCCACCATCACCCTGATTGCGTTTCGCCCCTGTCCCTTTGTCGATCCAGAACGGCTCAACGCCTTCCGGTGGGCTAAAATCAAGCTTGTCAGTGACTTTGGCGGGAACGTACTCAATACCCAAACGCCCGGCTTCAGCCTTCGCTTCTCGCTCCACCCCATCAGCGGCCATAGAACCTGAATACTTTAAGAAATCGCGCATGAAGTACAACCAGATTGGCGCCGCCACCACACCGCCAGTTTCTTTCGGGCCAATCTGCTTCTTCTGATCAAAACCAACCCACACGCCACACACCCATGACGGAGTGTATCCGATAAACCAGGTGTCCATTTGGTCGTTTGAGGTTCCCGTCTTTCCAGCGACAGGGCGCCCGAGCTCCTTAATTTTGTATCCGGTGCCGTGGTCGACCACTCCTTTCATCATGTGAGCCATGACGAAGGCGCTATTTTCACTGATAACTTGCTTAGCGTTCTTGACCTTTTCGGCGTCAGCGTCGAACACAATGTTTCCAAAGCGATCCTTAATTCGTGTTATGAAGACAGAATTAAACAACACACCTTTGGCCGGAAACACAGAATACGCTCTCGTAAGCTCCAGCGGAGTCACCTCACTACTTCCAAGAGAGAGAGATAAATTTCGTCCAAGTGGACTCTCGACCCCCATTAAGCGAGCGTATGAGATCGCCGCGTCCACTCCAATGCGCGACACAATATCTGCGGACACAAGATTTCGAGACTTCTCCAGCGCGGTTCGAAGGGTAATAGGACCAAGAAATTTTTCGTCAAAGTTCGCCGGAGTCCAAAAGGTGTCCCCTACCCTGAACGTACGCGCCTGATCCATCATGATGGTTGTTGGCGTGTAATTAAACTTGTCAATCGCCGCAAGGTATACGATCGGTTTAAACGTCGATCCTGGCTGCCGCAAAGACTGCGTGGCTCTGTTGAACTGGCTCTGAGTGTAATCGTACCCACCAGCCATGGCTTTTACCTCTCCCGAGGTCGGATCGATCAACACCACAGCTCCTTCGATGTCAGGAGTTTGATCGAGAAGCACTTGCAGAGGCTGCTTGTCGCTTGCTTTGGACCCAGGAGCGGCCGCGGCCTTTCGCAAAGCAACCTCGACGATATCTCCCGGTTTCACCATCTCAGCGGGAGAACCAAATCGTGTGGTATCATCTTTCTCAAGAAACTTCTTTGCCCAACTCGAGACGTTAAGATCGACTTGATACGACTTGGCTCCAACCGTAACTTTCGCGATACCTCCCGCGATAGCACGCACAAACGCTGGCGTAGGAGTATCTTCTACCAGCTCAATTCCAGAATACTTTCGAGCGTACTCTTCGGCGGACATCTTATCGAGCGGCCCACGCCAACCTCGACGCTTATCAACCTCTCGGAGCCCTTTTCGCAAAGCAGCCTGCGCGAATTCATCGGCTTGCGGATCCACCGCGGTTACAATCTCTAAACCATCACTATCGAGGTCTAAGTCTTTCCATTTCTCGGCGAACACACGACGAATCTCGCCAACGTAATAGGGCGACTCGAACACGTTTTGCTGACTCGCGGGATATACTGTCAGAGGAACCTTAAGAGCGTCTTGGCGCTGAGCCGCAGTGATGAAGTTAGCCTTCTCCATCTGCAAAAGGATCTGCTCTTGGCGCTGACGAGCTTTTTGCGGATTTCTAATCGGCGAGTAACTACTCGGGCCCTTCGGAAGCCCCGCTAATAGAGCCGCCTCTGGAAGGGTTACTTCTGGCAGCTCTTTATGGAAGTAAATGCGAGCGGCGGCCTTAATGCCATACGCTGAATTACCGAAGAATATCTGATTCAGGTATATCTCGAAGATTTCATCTTTTGAGAATCGATTCTCAAGGCGATATGAGAGAATCGCCTCTTTGGCCTTTCGCACCAAGCTCTTCTCGGACGTAAGGAGAAGATTCTTCACCACCTGTTGAGTAATCGTTGACGCGCCCTGCTTCACGTTACCGCTCTGCATATTCTTTATCGCGGCGCGCATGATGCTGATAGGGTCGATTCCGTGATGGCTGTAGAAGGAAGCGTCCTCCGCGGCGAGGAACGCCTTGCGGATTAGATCGGGAACCTCTTGCAGCTTAACCGGGTAACGCTTCTCAGAGTAGAACTCGGCCATGAGGGAACCGTCGCTCGCGAGAACGCGAGTGACGGCCGGAGGTTTGTAATCCTCAATCCGAGAGAGTTTAGGTAGGTCTCTAACCAGGTAATAATATCCCCACACTCCAAAGAGGGAGGCCACAACGGAGAGCGCGAGCCCTACCGTTACTATGGTCAGAAAGATTCGACGAATCATCCCGGATAAACTAGTCCGACCGACCGATTATTGAAAGTCCAGCACATGAAGAGGACGCCGTTCAAGGAAGTTTAATTCGAAGTCGGCGCCGCGACGGTCGGGGTCGCCCGCTGCACCAGAGCCCCTTCATGCGGAACTACCCGCTTCGCCTCAAGATCTTTGACAAGAAGGACCTCCCCGTCATCCCGTAGTCGAGCATAGCGAAGGGTTTCACCTCCTTGAGTAAGCTCCTTACCTACCGTAAGGACAAACTTCTCGGCAGCATCCCCTTTCTTCGTAACCTGAAGCGTAAGGAACGGAGCCGTAAACGCGTCCGCCGGAGCGCTCGGAGCGAACCCGAACACCTCAAGTTGGGCGATGTCACTGAGTAGCTGCTCAACAAAAGTCGGATCGCTCACCTTCCCATTCACCGACCAGTCTGTCGGCGTGGTCTTAATATCAACCGGCGTATCAGCGCTACCACCAGACACCACCTCTTGAATATCTCGGGTGGTCAACTTCCACACACGCTTCTCTCGGAGGTCCGGGATAGTCTTCGTCAGCTTCTGGGTAACATCCATCGAGGCCTTAAACACCGACGGCGCTCCATCATAGGTAAAATAGAACGCCCCATCCTTTCCTTTTCCAAAGGTAGCGGCATAAGAAGAGTCAGGCGCACCGTCTCGAAGCTTCACATCAACCCGGATCTCGGGACGATCGAGGCCAAAGTCAGCAAGACGATTGTTCGCGCCGTCGAGAAACTCTGCAACTTGCAAGGTTCGCAGCGTAGCAAGGAGCTCAGATACGGAGAGGGAACTTGCCTCATAACTCGCGGGTTTTGCGATCCGCCATTCGGTGACGACTGGCTGAGTGATTTCAATTTCTCCAGCGGGAGAGCGCAAAGTTATCTCTCGAACATCCGAGTCTACGACAGCTAGCGGCGTCTTTGAGCGAACATCTTGAGAGCTCTTATCAAGGGCGGCGAACGAAGCCTCGTCCACCAGATAGATTCCAGGCTTGCCAGAGAGCTTCACGTACCGCTGCTTCAGGTATTCGCTCTTTTTTCCAAAGTCCAAGGTGCTTTGAATTCGCTCTCCAGACTCCACGACAACCGTCAATCGGGGCTTATCGAGTCCATACGCGCTAAAGTCGCTTTTAACCTTCTTCTCGTCGAGCGGCCCGACCAAAGCAAGCGCGCGAAGCGTTGAAACGATCGAGTTAATCCCACCGGTATCTACCTCGGCGCCCGGGAGATCCGCCAATGTCCACGATGAAGCTCGTACAAGCTCAGCGGACTCCGGCTCGTTTATCTTCGAAACAAGGGTATACGGAGCGCCACTACCTTGCGCCCGCTCAATTCGAATTGAGGTAAGAACCTTCTGATTCCATTCGCTGAAGGGAGTTACACTCTCCTGAGCCGCTCTACGACCAGGCTCTGACACGCGCGTCAGGTATACAGTCGCGCAGACCAACACAACCGCCATCAGGAGAGTTTTCTTCATGTTCATCGTCGTGTCGAACCTACCGTCATTAAGCCAAAGCCGAATTTCGTCTCCACCAGATGAAGAGTCCAAGGAGTAGAAGCATCTCAGGCCCAAGGAAACTAAGGGCGAGGATAATGTTTAGCGTTTCCTGCGGAAACGCGTCGCGCGACGCTCTCATACGTTTAGGACCGATAGCAACGCTTCCCTCTTCTCCTGTAACCCAATTGACCACATTCAAAGCAAGGTCACGATTACCAAGAGAGCCGAGCGAGTCATTCCGGATCCATGTAGAGTCACCGAACACGACAAGTCGAGTGACTTTATCGTCAGAGCTCTGAGCGGAAACCTTTCGCTCCAGCGCCACCGCGATTGGAACTGGACCTTTCAGGTCATTACTCTCAAGAGCAGCCTTACCGTCCGTCTTGTCAAAGAGTCGAACAAGGTCGGTCTCGGCCCATGAACGAGGGCCGGATTTTAACAACTCGGTGTAGGTAGTACCTTTAACCTTATCTTTAGGCGCGACTACACTTGAGGCGAACGAGAAAACTGGGGGCTGACGTCCTGATAACTTGTTCGTGATCGGATGAGGGCTTAGAGACATGGCCAAGAAGATCTGAGGCCCGGTTCCGAAAAGCTGAGAATCCGCGTCAACGATTACGTCATCACCAACCTGAATTCCATATATATGAGCAAGCGAACGAACCTCCGTCGACCCATCGTCCTCCGGATTGGCCAATAGGATGAGCCGTCCGCCATTGTCCGCGTATTGTACGAGCGCGTCTCGCTCGGATTGAGAAAGAGTTTGTTTCGGAGCGGCTAAAACCACAGCCGCCGCGTCTTGAGGAATCGTTCCCACCTGCGGAAGAAGAAGCCCCTCTACCGTGATGTGCTCATCAGCAAGAGCGTCAACGAAAGACTTCATCCCCTCTTCCTTAGCCGAGGCAAGCTCAGGTTCGCCGTGCCCCTCCACATAGTAGAACTTCTTTGCGGCTCCGCGACTCAATTTTACAATCGCGTTGGTAACCGATTGTTCATCGATCATGTTGAGACGGCTAATCGCTGATTGAGCGCCCTCTCCGTACTCGACATACAACAGGTTGCCCTGCTTCATGCCAAGCCTTTCAATCTCTACAGGATCAGCGCGTGGATCGATTATCTCAACAGAAACCTCTTTAGGATTGTGGTACCGATACAAATCAAGGAGCTCTCGATTTTTGTTCTGATCTCCGCCTCCAGCGATCTTTGAAACGTCGATCGCCACAAGCTTAAGCGGCTGCTTAAGAGCGGAAACAATATTAATACTCTTCTCAGAAAGGCTATTCACGCCCTGCTCAGTCAGATCCCATCGCCTGTCGTTTTGAGCTACGAAGACGTTCGCCACAACGAGCAACCCCAGAAACACAGCCGTATACAGGACAGCGTTGTATCCGAATCGAGCTCCTCGTCCTGTGAGCACTCCAGAGGCCTTGGAGAGACTCTGAATTCCAGAAGTGACAATCCACATTATTAAAAACAGGAGCCCCAGAACTAGCTGCAGAACAATCAGAGGCTGCGCGGTAAAGGATCCCACTATCAGCGCGCCGAGGACTCCGAAAGAGAGGAGCACAGACCCGATATATCCTGAGAATCGTAAGATTGTTTCCATAGTGCTTATTCCTTCGAAACCCGTACTCGCTATCGCCAACGATACGCCTCAAGAGCTCTTCGTGAGAGGAAGAGTCCTAGCAAAATCATACTGAGGAAGTACGACATGGACTTGAGGCTCAAAACACCTCGAAGAGGATCCTGAAGCTGCTCAATAGGTGAGATATATTGAAACACCTCAGCCCACGTTCCACCTAGAGACTCCGCTGGAGCCTGGATAACGTAGAGCAAAAGCAAAGTCACCATGCTCGCGACACCAGCGACGACTTGATTTTCCGTAAAAGAGGAAACCGCCATACCGATGCTGGCGAAGCCAAGGCTACACAGCAACACTCCCAAGAAACCTGAGAGAATCGGCGGTACCTCAGGATTTCCAAACTCAACGAGCAACGCGGGAAATATAAGCGCTGCTGACAACATGGCGAGAAGAACTATGGCGATGCTCGCGAATTTTCCAAGCACGATCTCCCCCACCGAAACCGGAGAGGTGATGAGTAGCTCGAATGTTCCCTTACGCTTCTCCTCAGCAATAGTTCTCATGGTGAGCAGCGGTATCAGAAATACCAAAATAACCACCATCGTCTGGAAGACACCCTCAATGACGTATTGATTAAGGTTAGGCGCCTCGCCTCCCCGCATCTCGAGCATTGGCGCCATCTGCTGAGCTCGCTGGAAGTATGAGAGATAGTTAAAGAAGAAAAATCCAACGAGAAGCGTGAACCCTGTAATCACAAAGTACGCGATCGGCGATACGAAGAACGACAGCAACTCTCGCTTACAAATTGCCCAAATGTTTCGCATACGATTATCTCCGACAAATACTATCGCCCGGCGCGCTTACGCGGCGGCATCAACCGAATCCTCTTGGCTTACACTTTCCAGGAATACCTGCTCGAGCGACTTCTCTCTAGAGAGCTGACTGAGCTGGCTCTCAACAACAACCCGTCCGCGATTGACGATGACCACCTTGTCGCAGACGGCCGACACCTCTGGAAGGATGTGCGTGCTCAAGAGCACGGTGTGGTTCTCACCGAGGGATTTAATGAGCTGCCGAATTTTAATGATCTGATTCGGATCGAGACCACTGGTTGGCTCGTCAAGAATAATAACCTCTGGATCGTGAATAATTGCTTGGGCGAGCCCTACACGCTGACGGTATCCACGCGAAAGGTGCTGGCACAACTTGTTGGCGACGTCCGCCACAAAGCAACGCTCCATCACTTCCTCAATTCGTTTGGAGGTAGCCGAGCGAGGAACTCCCTTAATTTCAGCGATAAACTTTAAGTATTCCCGAACTGTCATCTCGCCATACAGGGGAGGGTTTTCGGGCAAGTAACCGATACGCCGACGAACCTCGTCCGCTTGCGTTGTTACACTAAACCCAGCGATCGTGGCCGTTCCTGCTGTAGGAGGCAAATAGGTGGCGAGCATTCGAATGGTAGTTGTTTTTCCCGCGCCGTTTGGCCCTAAGAATCCAACGACCTCACCCTTCTGAGCCGAAAAACTAATTCCCGCTACCGCTTGGTAATCCCCGTAGCTCTTGGATAGCCCAGATACCTCTATCATCTCTCATGTCTCCTTAGTGTGCCCACTAACCGAGCGGTTAGATCGCGCTTTCGGTGTGGGACGGGCGACCGACTGTTCTATTCACACCCTGCGCAACGATAGTGAGCATTCTCGGCCCATCTTTCAAGAGGTTTTCCTGTTGCTACCTAACGGTACACACGGAGCCGTACGTGGGAAGCGCTATCTAGGAAGAACGAGCGCTCTCTAAGAGAGCGGTAACCACCCCGTCAAGCTCAGACTCCGAGAACACTGCCACCCCCGGCAAGAGCTCTTGAAGGGCTGTCACTATGTGGGCTCGGTCCGTATACACCCCTTTGCGGATCCGATCCGTTATTACAGCGGCGCCCACTCCGAAACCAAAACTCGCTAACTTTTGGGGCGAATCCGCGGCCGAGGATAGATACGCGCGCCGCTGCATTCGAGCGATCGGAAATATCCGGCCAAGGTCATCGGTTACTACCGAGATTCCTTCCGGCTGTTCATGGCGATACCAGACCCCTTTCAGAAGATCCGCGACAATGAAACCAACGAGCAACCCGATACTCGCGACGAACCTGTCGAGATCTTCCCCAAGAACGCTCTCCGCGGACTCCTGAAGCATCCCTCCTGGCTCAAACGCATGTTCTATAACTCGATCAAGCTCTTCAAGGTCACTCAACCCACCCGATAGCTTCGCTCCGAGCTCGTCAAGCTTTGCCCTTCCCCACTGAATTTCCTGCGCGAATTCAGCGATCTCTTTCTCAGAAGCGACCTGCCACCAATCACTCTTCACTCCCGCCTTCAGGAACGGAACCCCTAGAATATCCACCGCCAAAGATTCGAGAGAAGAGAAGTTATCCCCGCTCGCTCCCAAAATGAGTCGCTCTTGAACAAATCCCTCTAACGGAATTCGAGCTCCATGGGCCGTCACTAGCACAAGGGATTTATGCGCGCCGCTTTCCCATTGAGCCTTCCCGTCTCGGGAGAGAATATCTCCGACATACAACGTCAGCGCCCTCACGACCGTAGCCTCTCCAGCTTTACTCAACGGCGCCCCTGGGCCCTCGGAGAGAAAATCCCCCGCCGGCGCGTATCGATTGATAAAATCATCAAGTACCGCGCAGTCCGCGGAACCATCAACAAGAGGTACTCCCCAAGAACGAAGTAACGAGCGAGCCTCCGAAACACCGCGAGAAAGATCAGTGCCCCACAACCCGTGCTCGCCATGAGGCTCAGCGGATGGAGCGCTCCCCTTTGAAAAATGACTCTCCACTTCTTCTTGAAGTGACTGGGTCACGGATGGAGCGAGCGCGCACACTAACTCCAACTCATCGTGAGCCCAATCCATCTTTCCGGCCGCACACAAAACTCGAACGAGCGCGTCTCGACTCGCGTATCGGTCGCGCCTAAAGAGCGATTGCCGCAAAGCTACTTCGGCCTCTTCGAGCGCGCCAAGCCGCCCGAATACCGTGCCCGCGTGAAACGAGGCCTCTGGTGCGCTGAAATCCCCTTTCTTCGCGACCAACTCAAGATCTTTTAGAGCGTCTTTAAGCCCGTCCTCATCCCCGCTGGAGTAGGAGAGTCCTCTCGAGGCGATACCACGCACCAAGTGCGATTCAACATAGGAAGGGTCCTTCTGAATAGCGGCCGACGCGAGATCGATAGCTCGATCGAATTCGCCACTCATTACGTACGAACGAGCGAGCTCACAGGACGCGAACGAGCCAAGCTCGTCATGAAAGGTTAATCCGTGAAGGATCGTTCGCGCCTCATTGAGCTGCTTTAAAAGCAGCCTGTACCGGGCGTTAACTAATTGAGCCTCTGGCTCGGATGCGCCTCTCTGAGGATATTCCTCATAGAGCGCCATCGCCTCATCCGGCATTCCTAGGAAGCTCAGCGACATGAGTTCAAAAAACCATGCCCGAGGAGCGCCCGATCCCCCATCCTCTCGAACCTTCTTTGCCAGCGCGTACGCCTGAAAAAGAGCGTTGTCACGATACGCCCGCTCGGCACGCGCGAGAGGATCCTTCACCTGCCTGGCTGGTAAAGAAAACAAACCGAGTAGTTCAGGGATCTCCGCGCGAACAATCGACAGCTCTCGCGGCCATCCCTGCGGAAGAGTAACAGCGACGCCAGCTTGGGAAGCGGAGAGATAGGCAACCTCGTTACGAGGATTGAGCACGAGCGACGTTATCCCTTGGATATGAAAAAATATCCGCTCAAGAGCCACAGGAGTCGGTAGCGTAATCGCCTCTACCCCATCTCCGTAAGGGGGTTCGTCTGTGTACGCCACAATCGTTTTCGGCTGCGGACTATCAGTAAAGATCAAGTCATCGATAGCTCGAACACCCAACGAGTCAAAAAAGCCCCACCGTCGCAAAGGATCGTACGGAGGAACGCTCCGCACCAAGAACGTCAATGTCGGAACGTGCTTCAGCAAGAAAGCCGTCGTGTTTTCAGGCGCCGAGGTTAAGTTGTTCATGAAGAGCTAACCCGCTATTCAGGGCGCATGAGTGGGAAGAGCACGACATCTCGAAGATTGTCCTGCCCAGTGAGAAGCGCCATAAAACGGTCAACGCCCATTCCCCATCCGCTAATTGGTGGCATTCCGTGCTCCATCGCGACAAGGTATTCCTCATCAACGTCCATCGCCTCTTCGTCTCCGCTGCTCTTAGCTGAAGACTGTTCAACAAACCGCTCTCGCTGATCGATCGGATCAACGAGCTCGGAGTACGCTTTGACGATCTCCCAACCATTCACAACCAACTGGAACTGATCGACCAGCCGCGAGTCTCCATCGTTCACTCGCGCTAATGGCTGCAGGATTTTCGGATAGTTAAAGAGAATAGTCGGCTGGATAATCTTTGGCCGACTCACCTTCTTATAGAGATTATCGATAAGCGTTGTGAGCCCCATCGAATTCATCCCCTCGAATTCGATACCTCGTCCTCGGATATCCTTGCGAAGAACGTCCGCCGACGTATAGCTCATTACATCCAAGCCAGAATCACGACTAATAAGCTCGATATAATCGACTCGAGGCCACGGCGTGCTCCAATCAACATCGTGCGTTACACCATCACGATCCTTTAACGGCAACACCTTCGGAAGCTTCATCGCGCTAAAGAGATAATCGACCATTCGCTCGGTGAAGAGAATATTGTCCTCAAAGCTCCAGAAGGCCGCGTAGTGCTCAAGATGCGTATGCTCTGGAAGGTGCGAAGGATCGTGTCCCTCGTTACGGAACGCCTTTCCCATCTCGAAGACCTTCTCGAATCCACCGACCACCAGCTCCTTCAACGGAAGCTCGTGAGAAATTCGAAGCACGAGATCGATATCAAGCGCGTTATTGTGGGTATGATACGGACGAGCTGCGGCGCCTGTGGCGTTGTGCATGAGGGTTGAAGTCTCAACCTCTAAAAACCCTTCCTGCCAATAAAACTCTCTAATGGCTCGAAGAAGAGAGCTGCGGAGAGCAAACCGCTTGCGAGTATCCTCATTGGCGATCAGGTCCAAGTAACGTCGTCGATACAAAACCTCGCGGTCTTTGAGTCCATGGAATTTCCCTGGCGGGGGAAGAAGAGCCTTGCCAAGGAAGGTCCACTTATTTACCAAGATAGACTTCTCGCCTGTCTTTGTCGTGAAGATCGTTCCGTCCACACCGATGTAGTCACCGAGGTCGTGGTTCTTGGTAACAAGCTTGTACAGCTCGTCGCCCATGATGTCCTTCTTAAAGATCACCTGCATTCGACCGGAAAAATCCTGGATGTGCACGAAGGTTATGCTTCCCATCTGACGGAAGAGAACGATACGTCCGGCAGTTTGCACGGCCTCGTTCTCTGGAAGCTCTCTAGCCACGTTGAGGTCTATCGTCTTATCGAACCGAGCCGGATATGGATGAACGCCCGCTTTCTTAAAATTCTCTAGCTTAAGGAGGCGATTGGCCCTTTCGGCAACGTGATCTACTACGGGCTCTACGGTTGTCTCTTCAACTGACATGGGGTGCGACTTTTAAAAATTCACGGTGAAAGAGCTTTACCCTAGCACACCCTCTTTTTAAGCTCCAATTAGGGATTTTTCGGCTTTCTGATTTCACCTGTCGGGGTCGCAAGAACCAGCTCTCGGACCGAAAAGGCGTCATACATCTCAGCCACCGACCAGTTAAGAGGAGTATGGGGCGACGGAAAGATCAACGTCCCCCGCTTCGGTGCCAAGTCGGAAATATAACATTCCGGCATTCGAAACGGTGGAATCGTAATAACTTGAGAGATTCCCGCTTGGTTCTGCTCGACACTCGCCTCCTTTGGGCCAGTTATGAGCGACAATCCCCGAGCAAAGTACCTCTCATGCATCGTTCGGTAGCGAGCGTTGCGGGTCTCGATGTATCGCCGCCCAGCCCAAGCCGCGAGCTGCCAGACAAAATGAGTCCACATCGCCTTGCGACCACGAGGAACGATGCGCTCACGGTCTACAAAGTGCGAACTTGCGTCACCTGACGGAGCCCCATACAGCTCCGACAACTTACGGGCTATGAGATTACGAAAGTACCCTTGGCGCTGGTAGGTGTCGTTTGCGTAGCGAGCGATTCCCCCCGTCGCCTTGTCATCCAGAGTCGCGACGGTCGCCACAACGCGTTTTTCAAGAGATTCTGCCCACTTTTCAGAGAATCCCGCTCGAGTAGCCAAAAACTGAGGGTAGTGAATTTGAAGGAGATAAATCAGCGCCGCGTCAGCTTCTCGATAACGAGGATCCCGTCGTTTGTATGAGGGCGATTCAAACGGAAGGTCCTCAACCATGACCTTGATAACGTGTTTTTCAGCGGAGACGATCGCTTTTTCAAAAGATAGTTTTTTGAAAGTTGTCGGAAGGTATCGCCGCGCTCTCTCGAAACCATCCTCAAGGAAAGAGAAGCCTCGGACCCGCGAGACATCACCAAGTCGAACAATAAGACGGTGCTCCCACGCGCGAACCGACGAACGCACAGCGACAAGTTCTTCCCATGAGCCGCTGTTTTCACACTTCCAGAACGAAACCTTAATCAGAAACGGTACAATCAAAGACAAGAAGGTTCGATGCTTCGTGGTGAGGTCATGGCGAGTAATAAGTCCACGTTCAAGCCCCTCAAGGACGAACCATGCCAATATCTGCCAAGCGTCTTGTTTGTGCGCCCATCCTTCCTTATCAGCGGCGTGCAGATTGGACTTAACTCCAGCGAAGATGTACGGCCAATTGTTCGCCGCTAAGATAAACTTCCGCGACGAGGAGCGAATAATCGACTCCATCCTCTTGAGCTGGCTGAGAGAAGACATGAAGGTGAGCGCCGACAGCAGGAGCTCTTTTCCAAGGCGCCGATGCGTGTGATTTTCCGATAATAGATACCGAGCGCCAATGATAGAGTTATCGCGAACCCAGTAGTGGGTTCCCATAGGCCACATTTCGGTGGTCGCCGCGCGCGCCAGGGTAAAAACCCTCCGTTCTCCATCAGTATCTCGCCAGGCGCGACGTTCGCATCGAACATCGAAAAGCCCCTTGGTCTCGAGCTCGCGCTGAACTCTTCGTAGGCCCCCAAGCGAGTTAAATTCAGCCCGCCTCTGATAGAGCTCTTTATTTCTCCACCCGCGCGATGCCCCCGCCTGCCCGGCCTGTTGAGCCAACGTCAATAGGAGCTCTCGATCACGCTTATTAAGAGATGCTGTTTCAGCTTTTGAGACCATACGTTTAATGCCGTGAAAGATACTCAACCCAGCTCCCATCGCCAATCATATTTCGAAATAAAACCGAGCACCTCGTCACAGCCAATACCGAGCTTTTGTGCCCGCGGCCGGCGGCCCTCCAGGAATTCCACGGGAGTGCATTGGAGGGCCGCCGGCCCTCCATAGGTTCCCCGAAGCGACGACGAAGAGGCGATGATTTCACGAGATTGCATTGGAGGGCCGGCGGCCTCGCCGGCCGCGGGTACGAATGCCATCGCCCCTCCGCTGCTAAACGCAACATTTGTACCTGCGGCCGGCGGGGCCGCCGGCCCTCCAT
>CANLCB010000028.1 GCA_947488865.1 Deltaproteobacteria bacterium
TGGGGACTCTCGGACAGGTCGCTTCTTGTTAAAGTGGGATTACTGTCGTTCTTGTTTCATATCCTGACCGTGGTGAACACGGTTGCGGTAGCCTCGGCTGTAGGCTGGACGACCGCTCCGTGGGCGGACCTCTTTGTTGTTGTACCCCTCATACTTCTCGTGGGTGCTGTTCCTATTTCGCCACAAGGGCTTGGATTGCAAGAGGGCGCGTTTGTGTTTTTCCTCCATTCTGTTGGAGCGTCCACGGGACAGGCTCTCGCTATCGCGTTGGTGTTACGGGCTAAGAGTTACGTGCTCGCTCTCTTTGGGGCCGTAGCGTGGGTTTCGTTGCCGAAGGGCCGGGTGGTGGATGAGGCGGTCTCTTAGTGGCCGCGCCCTAAGAATAATGGAGATGGTCGGTGTTTAAGGTTGCGGATTTTTTCACCACTCTAAAATCAAAGAATCGTCTTTTGGTGGCGATGACAGTCGTGTGCCTTCTCGGGCTTTTTCAAGATCCAATCTTGATTAATGCAGAACTTCTCTACGCGGCCCCCGAGCTTCTTCCAGTTTTTCCCATGGGCGGCGCTTGGGGCAATGTGGTCTTAACCGCTGTAGCGGCGTTGTTCCTGTTGTTTGTAGTTAGAGATCTCTGGACATTAGAGTGGTGGATTTCACTATTCGCGACCATGATTCCCTTTGTGATCGCGAAGGCGTGGGGCGTGTATTGGGACTACACGGTATATCTGATTGCGAAATCGCAAGGAAGAACCATAGGAGGTGGCGCTGCGTTCGGACATCTCTTTTTGGGTTTTTTTCTCCTAGGGCCGGCTCAAGTTTGGAGTGCGATAGTGTTCTTTTCGGTCAGGGGCCTGCGTCGCGTCGTCTCCCGTTAAAGCTTCTTGGAACACCCTACTTTCCGAAGAAACTTCCGAGCGACGGACCCGATAAGTAGACATGCCACGCGCAGCTCGGATTTACGCAGAGAACATGGTGTACGAGATTGTCCCTCGAACGAAGGATACTCTTCCGATGCCTCCGACCAAAACCTCAAACGAAATTCGTCTAGGGATTCTCGGCCGAGCGCAGAGAGACAATAAGGTTGAGCTATGTCACTTCGTAGACATGAACAACCACAGTCACTCGATGGCGGTATCAATCACAGGTGAGAACCTCAGCAAGTTTCACATGGAGCTCAAAAAGAAGACCACAGACGCTGTAAAGGCTCTATTGGGACTCGCCTCGCTTTCGCTATGGGAGGAGCGAACTGGTGTGTTTAAAATCGCTACTCTGGAGGATGCGATTGCGCGGGTGGTTTACATCTATTGCAACCCATCGAATGCGGGACTCTGCAGCTCCGTTGATAATTATCCGGGTCTCAGTTCTTGGTCCGCTTTCAAAGAGTGCGAACCTTCAATTGATGCTCAGGTGGTAATCTACGCACGCTGGTATCCTGTTGCGGAGATCCCCCGATTGCCATTGGAGCGCTCCATTTCCCCACGGCAAGATGCGGCTCTGTATCAAGAGCTTAAGGCTTCCGAAAATGCTGTTGACCATCCTGTCGTTTTAAAACCTTTCAAATGGCTGGAGACATACGGGGTAACCGAACCTCAAGAGATTGAAAAGATACGGCAGCGAATTGTTAACGGAGTAAGGGATAGAGAGCGCGCAAACGCCTTAGCACGCGCCAAATCAGCTGCTCCAACGATCTCAGCCGCTGCACTTAAGCAAGCGCCGTATATGAAGCTTCACAAACCGAAAAGAAAGGAGCGGAAAATCTTCCTGATCTGCAGTGATAGGGACTTGAGGCTGAGACTACTTGAATCCTTTCGGCATACGATATGGCGGTGTCGGGAGTGTTACCAGAAAGCTAAAGCGGGAATCCGAGTGGAATGGCCCCCTGGAACCTTCACGCCGTGGTTTCCTCCTGGTTTCGTTTTCCCCGTCCCAGTGCATGCTTAATGCGAAGCGTTTGGACATGACGGTTTGGTTCCGGTCGGAATCAAGCTATTACTTCCCCTTAATTACCGTTTCTCATGGGTTCGGATGTCCCGCTTCGGAGTCGATTTCCCCAAACATTCTCATCTGCTCGTAACCATTTGGCCTGCTTAAATGCTTGAGGCAAAAGGACTGAAAAGTAGGGTGTACTAAATAGGCATGGGCGTTCGGATGTCCCGCTTCGGGGTCGATTTCCCCAAACATTCCCATCTGCTCGTAACCATTTGGCCTGCTTAAATGCTTGAGGCAAAAGGACTGTAAAGTAGGGTGTACTAAATAGGCATACTAAATAGGCATACTAAATAGGGCATGGATTACTTCCTGCCGATTTCTCTTTGGAGAACCTGGAGGGCTACCTCTGGTTGAAGGTTTGCCTGCGCCAGGAGCGACACGGAGCTGCTCTCAAGGATACCAGCTCTTAATTTTCCGGACATCTCCTCCGCGATATCTGCATCACTTATTCTGGAAGCGGCTTCCATGCTAGCGAGTTTGGTTCCATAGAGATTGGAGATCTGTGATTCGAGACGGCTCTGGTACGAACCGAGCATTCCCTGTTCGCGGGCTAATCGCTCTACCTGAGTGCGGCACCAATCAACCGCGGACCGCGCGCTGGCGACAGAAGAGAGGTCCAGTTGATCGATAACATTCTTTCGACGACCCGTGCTATCTGCGTTGCCGAGCTTGACTCGTGACGCCGCCGCGCCCGTAATCACGTCTTGTACGCCATCTGAGTTAAAGTCCGCCACGGCGGCGTTGGTTCCAGGGTCGCCAGCCACTAATGTGCCGATATTCGTGAGCGTGCCATTACCGTTGTTTCTGTACACATCGAGACTTGTGCGAGTGTCAAGAATGATGTCGGCCTTGCCGTCACCGGTGAAATCACCTGAATAAGCCCACAGTGCATTCAGGCTGGTCGATTGGTTTGCCGCGTTTACCCCCGCTTGGAACGTTCCATCGCCCCTTCCAAGGTACGTTACAACCTGAGTGCCACCACTCATACCTACAAGGTCTAAGTTGCCATCATTGTTTAGGTCGATTGCGATCCCTCCTTTCGCGGAGGTGTTCAGAGCTCCAAAGGTCCCATCTCCTCGACCGAGTAGGTATCCCGAGTTCGATATGATATCGGCGTTGCCGTCATTGTTAAGGTCTCCAGTCGCGATGCCTTGATACCCGCCTCCACTTGAAAGAGTGGTGAGTGGGTTAAACGTCCCTGAACCGGTGCCGAGTCGAATGCCGATGGTGCCGTCGGTGTTACTCCCAATTATATCCACATTTCCATCGTTATTAACGTCCGCGACGTTCATTCCCCAAGCACCGGTACCCACGGAAACCGCGGTCGTGGAGCCGAACGTTCCGTTACCATTTCCGAGCGCTACGCTAATCGTGCTGTTTGCGACTACTCCCGCGACATCCAGCTTTCCATCGTTGTTGAAATCCGCGAGCCGCATATCACCGTCATTAAATGACCATGATTGCGATTGCGTAAAGGTACCGTTCCCATTACCGAGGTAGGCTACGGTTGATCCGAAGTACTGATCTCCAACGATATCCATCTTTCCATCGTTGTTAATGTCACCGGTCGCCACTCCCACGTCAAAAGAGCCAAAAGTCGTCCCGGCAGAGAAGGTTCCATCTCCAGCCGCGGTTCCCATCTCCTGTCCAATCTTAACTTCGGTAGTCGCGCTTTCTCCTACACCGACACTAAGAGTAACGTTGTCATTCGTGCCATCTACGATCGCTACCTCACCGTACTGAGTTCCTTGCACGGTGCGATTGTACTCCGAGACCAGCGCACTAGCTTCTTTGTTGATTACCGCGCGCTGTTTTCCGGAGAGCGTCCCATTCGCCGCCTGCTCAGAAAGCTCCGCGAGACGGTTGACGATCTCGCTAAGTCCAGACACCGTACTGGCGGCTACGTTTACTTGCGAGATTGCTTCGTTAATATTGCGAATCGACTGTCCGTAGATGCGAGAGCGGGCGTTTAGGGACTTTGATATGGCGAGCCCCGCGGCGTCATCCGCGCCTCTATTTATCCTCTCGCCTGAAGACAACCGCTCAAAAGATGTGGAGGTCTGTTTGGTTGCTTTCTCCAGGTTGCGCCCCATGCGCATCGCTAGCAGGTTGCTTCCAAAACTTACCGACATGACCTTAAACTTCCGTGTAAATTGTTCCCGTCCTGGGAGCGCATCGCTCGATGCGCTTTAGAGACCCAAATATGCAATCGTCTTTTTTTGTGTATGTTTTACAATTGGTGGCTCTTTTCTTCTCGACCTTGAGGCAGGCCCCCTGTGTGGGAAACCTCCACTATTAGGGCGTTGATTTTCCAATGGAATTTGGGAACGCGGTAGCTCGGAGTGGGACGCGTGAATTGCTCTTTCCTCAACGTCACGCCCCTTACGGCCTTTTTCATCTACGAGCGCGCCGTGTTTGGTATCTTTATCGTTCAGAGGATGCGTCTCTATCGGTTGCCACGCGTTGGTTGGGATCGAGGCCCGTCCGCCTAACCCATTCGTTCCTGGTGCTAGGCGATCGACGGCCTTGATTTCAAAAGCATCCTAAACCGACCGGGGGAGTCCTTCTTCACCTCTTACCACTCTGTGCTATTGCCACCGGTTTGTTAGGATTCCTGGCTGAACATAGGGGAGCTCGTGAGAGCTTCTCGTTACATTGAGTAGATGGTGTTGAGAATGAAAGCGAAGCGCTTTCACTCAATCAACTGGCTTCTGGAGTGAGCGCGTATCAGCTATGCGTGGATCTCGAGAAGCGTCAGTGACTCTCGGAAGAGAAGGTTAATTTGGTTTTAGTTTCACTCTCTCAAGAATCTTCCTGGTTCGGGTAGACGCTCGATTCCCGTCGGTGTGGGAATTGAGCGTCTATCCTGATCGGTTTCGGGATTGGCGAGAAAGTAGAAACCTATGATACAAACATTAGTATACTCATTAATTGTTGGAGGTATTACCTCCATTCACGTTCCAGCCTTGAAGAAGACTGGAGACTCAACGCAACTCAAAGCCGCTCGTAAGCTGTGGGCGATTAAATTCGCTCTCTTTACGTTTTTAGCTGCTCTGTTCCATTACGTCGTTGTGACCGCAGGGTCGCAACTGCACGTGGTCAGCTTGACGGTCGATCTCGTTGTATGGCTCTTCATGATTAATTATTTCATGAAGGGGGGATTTGTTCCGTTTTGCGCCCAGATGGTTCTGTTGCTTTCGCTACTCATAGCTTGTTGTAGCGCAGCGCCTGAGCGCGCGGAGGCAAAAGCCGCCCGCATTGGCCATGTTGATAGGGTTAGTTGGGGTAAAACACCACCAGCCTTACACTTGGCAAGCATCTCGCTTGTCTCACAAGAGCAAGCGTTCGCACAAGGAACACAGGTCGTTAGAGAGAGCTTCGGCGATCGCTACCGTCTTGGATACTTCACTCTTCAGAAGATCAAGGGTGCCCCCGTCTGGGTAGCTCCATTGGAATTCAAGAGTTTTTCACATTGGCTTCTCGGCGATTATGCCCGAGGAGTTATCGTCGTCGACGCTCAGAATACAAACGCTACAGTGCGTGTAGTGTCTATGGATAGCAAGAACTACCCCGTAAAGCTCGTCTTTACGCCAGGGGCGTTCTTTGAAAGCAATCTCATTCGTCACATCAACAGACAGAGAGGCCTCTCTCTTTTTCTTAAAGATGCGCACGTTGAGATTGATGATGACATGAAGCCTTGGTGGGTCGTGTTCGGATACAAAGCGAGCTTCAACGGTAATTTCAAGGACGGCGGGGAGATTCTCCTCGTAGATCCTGAGACCGGCTCCATTCAGGAGTTCTCTCCTGAAACAGCTCCTTCGTGGGTTGATGTTTTAGTCTCACGCGATGACCTCGCGGAGAAGATTACTGACTCAGGGGCCCATGGTGGGGGGTGGGGTGCTGTCTTGTTTGGCGCTCGTCAAATCGACACTACCTCAAAAATCGGGAGCCAGTCCCTTTGGATGGTTAACGGCTCAGACGGGCGTAGTTATTACTACGCTGGTTTGAAGCAGGCTATTAGTCGAAATGAACGCCTTGCCTCGTTTATCATAACGGATGTTCGTTCTGGTAAAACTATCGAGTACCCTTACGAGGGTACTATGGGCATAACGCCCGCCACGGCTCTTGAGATGGTAAACAAGAAATTGTTACCGCTTGAGAGTTCTACAGCGACATCGCCACTTCTGTGCTTCATCGACGGAAGACCGGTGTATGTTGTTCCCATCGTCGACGAGAAGGGGGCCTTCAAAAAGGTCGGTCTCGTTGGCGCTCAAAGTGAAGGCATCGTCTTGGGAGATGACAAGGAGTCCGCGCTTAAAGAGTTCAAAAAACTCCTTAAGGCACTAGGTGCGGCTACATCATAGCCTCCAGGTTAGGTCCTTGTCCTTCTGCCTCAAGGCGCTCAAAAGGTAACGAAAAGAAGCCAATGCTTCTGTCCACATAAATCACAACAAACTTGCAACCTAATCGGTGACCTCCCGTGACCGGTCAATTATGAGCAACTATGAGCAGTGAGGTTATACAGGGAGGAGGGTAGGGAGCGCGTACTATGTGCCCCTATCCTCCTCTCAACATGCTCCGGCATGTTTCGCAGAGTCACTGAGCTTCTTTTCTTATCGCGTTCCTATGATTAGCGTCCGCTCATAGCCGCGTAAGAGGCCCCGGCGCTATTCACTGTTGCGTTAGCCCAGCTTTTTGGTAACGAAGTGGGGGGACGGATCGACGACCTTCTTTCGGGATTGCCGTATTCGCCCAAATGAATGTTTAAGAACCGGAAGCCTTCTCCTTGCTGTCCGCGATTGGCTCAACCCGCACAAATTTCTGCACCGGCGCAAAGGTACAGATCGCTTTGGCTACTGAGTCTTTCTTCGTGCTCTGACGGGCACGCCAGACGAGCGTTTCATTGATCTCACCACTACATCCACGACAGGTGAAGCTGTCCCAGTTTAAGGCCGCCGCGAGCTTGAGGCACTCGTCGTATTGACCGCACTCGTATCGTCTACGTGGGGGATGGTCTGACTCAATAGATGCTGAAAGAGGCTGATCGCTCGGTTGAGCATGAAGGTGCGGTTCGAGTCGAACTTCAAACGGTCCTGGTGTTCCTGTAGTTGCGGATTGCGTCATAGAATGATGCGGATGTGCTCCACCCTGTATACCGATAAACCGTTTGGGCGCCGCGCAGCGTGACACACTTTGTTTCCCCGATCAAATATCCAGGTGAGTTGAAAATGACATTGTTACATCGCCGATAGGTCTCAAATTTAAAGCCTGAAAACGACCGCTTAGAGCGTTCGAGTCGCTCCTTCTTAGTCAAGGAAAAAAAGACGAGGCGTAACGGGCTGTAGGAACGAGGTTTGTCTTCAGAAGGTGGACTAACAGAGGGGGTTTCGCTACCTTCCTGTTACGGAATTCATATGACCGAAATCACTCAAACAACTAGCTCATCCGATCGCATCGAAGTCGCCGCTGATGTAGGCAGTGGAAGGACCTTTGTGACCATCATCGATGACCAGCGATACCTTCCTTTTGCGAAAGCTGTTGTTGAGCAGCTTGGAACTCGAGCTCGCAGTATTTTGCTCGTAAGTCAGGCGGTCTCCGCCGAATCGTGGAGCGCCCTCTCTCAGGCGTTCGCCGACACGCTCTCATCTCTCAACGTTCGTCAGGTAAGTCTCGTGGGGATGGGAGCCGGTGTCACCTTGGCGCAGAACCTCGCGTTGTCTAATCCGAAGGCGGTACGAATTTTGGCGATTGTTGACGCTTCGTCGCGCCCGCATCCGTCGACGTGGGAACGGGTCGTGGATTGGCTTGAGGAACATCTTCCGTTTGGGTTGCCCCTACGACTTGGTTCTCAGGGCTTTAACGTCAAAGCGTATCTCCATCGTCTACGCTGCCCGCTGCTGGCCATCACCTCAGCCTCGGCTTCGCAGTTTATTAGAGACGAAATGAAAACACTCGCCGCAAGAGCTCCAACCGCTTGGGCGATTGAACTGCGAGGAAGTGATGAAGAGCAGTTGAGTGAGCTTACATCCGCGCTGCTCGCATTCCAGGACACGCCAGCGAAATGTCCTCAAAAGAATATGAAAGAGGCTGTGTAGGTTTCCATGCAAGAGTCTCAAGACACCGCGACGCCGCTCTCCCGGGATTTCGTGCCCGAGCTTCTGCGTGTCGTTCAGAATAGTGATGAGGGCGGTCAGGTGACCTGGAACGCGTTAGAGTCGTTAGAGGTTCTCCTTGACGCTGGCAATACTCGGGGCGCTCTTCAACTTGCTCAGGGCGTTGTTGATATGCTCGGGGACGATCGACGCAATCGACTGTTCCGCGCGTATATCGCTTTATGTGAAGTCATGATCGAGGGAGACGTTTCAGTCGGGCTTGAGGCGCTGGAAGGAATCTTCGTTGAAATTCAGCACGGCGGATTTTCGAGTGTCGACCGGTGTTGGATCTCAATTCTGTTAGCTCGAGCCATTTGGGTCGGGGTGTACTGTCGGACGACTGCCGAGGCGGAGCTCTTTCGCGCTCGGTCGATTTTATCGCAGGAGTACAATCGATTGCGGACGCTCGCCGATGTTTCGCTCGCTAGCAAAGTGGGATTGGAGCTTGCCAAGACCTACGTGCATTGCCCATCGCCAGAAGTTGCTGCCGCCCACGAGCTTCTGAAGACGATCGTATCTCTGGTTGGCGCTTCTGGCATGTCGTCTGATCTACTTTTTGACGCCAAGCGTCTGCTCTATCAAGTTGAGCGTGACGCGAGCGGGGCATCCGAAGGCAGTGTTGGAGAAGAGGAGCTGCGTAGCTTGGCGACTCCGCTGGGTGGTGTCGCTCGAGGTTTAGTCGAGGTATCGTTGGCTCGGATGAGCACTACGCTCTCTGAGGCGCGCGCGCAGGGAGTAGAGAAAGCTCTCGGTCTCTTCCAGGAGAGCTCGTACCGCTCAGGTGAGTTCGAGTCGCTGCTCATTCTCGCGAATACCGCCGCCGAGAGTGAGCATCACGCGAAAGCGTATCGTTTGTTCATCAAAGCAGTTCAGGTTTCGAAAGATGGCGGGTTCCTGTATGGGCGTGGACTCGCGCTTCTCGGCGCGTTTCAGAGCGCCGCGATGAGTGGCGAGGCGGTAGAGGCCCGCCGGCTCGCTAAGGAGCTACAAGATGAGTGCAAGAGAGAGCTCTTTCTCGGGGCGTTCGGTCTCAATGTGGTCGCCGCTCTGCAGCTTATTGGAGACGCGGCCGCTTCGCTCAAAATCGCAACCAAGTGCGAGAAGAATTTCGCGCGAATTGGTGTGCCTGCGTTGGCAGGTCAAGCCTCGTTTATGCTCGGCGCGTCCTACGCTGAGATGGGCAAGTGGAAGATGGCTCGCTCATCTTGGAAGCGATCGCTCACCTGTGATGAGGTGCGACGCTCTCCGATGAGCGCGTGCGATAGACGCGCCGCCCTCGCCCAGGCGATTGCGATGGTGGACTTCACCGAAAAGGGGACTCTCCAGGAGTCCACACTCCGCGAGATCGATCGCCTACGAGAAGTTTCGGAGCAAAGTCTTGAGCCGTTTGGTTCTTCCACAGCCGCCTTGGCCGCTCGGGCAAAGACACTGCACATTCACGCGCAGCTTGATATCATCGCTAAGCGATCTGTTGAGGCGGTGAAGTCGCTCAGCAAGGCTCGCGAGATATTCGTTCAGCTCGGTCTGGCGAAGGATGTCGCGGTCTCGGATGGATTAACCGGGCTCGCGTTGCTTGAGGCCGCGAAGGAGCGAGGGAGTGAGATGGTTGATGAAGCCATAGCGGCTCTTCAGCGATCGCTCGACTACTTCGCCGATCTCGACGCTCCGCGGATTGTGTGGAAGTTGCACTACTATCTCACCGTCGCGGCGATTATGCGCTCTCAAGCGACGGGTGATGGCGAGTTCAGGATGCGGTGGCGGGAGATGGCCGTCAGCTCTCTCCGTGAGGCTATGCGTGAGGTCGGATTACTCTCGTTGGAAGGGGGGATGCCACGGGCTTCCACCGGTGAAGGAGACTTCTCTCCGGGGCTGAATCCCGATGTTCTTGAGCCTTTGAAGCAAGTGTTGGGGCTCTCGGGGGAGAAAAAGAAGAAAGGGAAGGATAAGCTCACCATCTCTGCCGCCTCCGCAAAGCGTTTCGGCGGCTATCTTCATTGACGAGGGAAGGGCCTACTCTCCTGTTTCCCTTGGAGAGAAATCGTCGTAACGTATGCCCCTATGAAAAAAGTCCTTCTCTCTCTTTTAGCAATCGCGGTGTGCGGATCATCGTCTGGGGCGTTGGCCGCCGATATCGCTATCGTGGACACCCAAAAGGTTCTTAATGAGTGTGTGATCGGCAAGGCGGCACGCGCTAACCTCGAGGCTCGAGTCAAGAGCGCTCAAGCGAAGCTCACCCAGTTAAAGACCGACTTCGAGAAACAGCGAGCGGACCTGGCTAAGCAGTCTACGGTGCTCTCTGGTTCGGCCCTCGAGGCTCGAAAGGAGGCTCTGTCCAAGAAACAGGTGGAGCTGCAGCGGGCAGCTCAGGACTCCCAGGAGCAGCTAGCCAAGGTGAATGAGCAGGAGGTTTCAAAGGTCGTTTCTCAGATAGGAGAGGTGGTGCAGGAGCTGGCAAAGGACCGAAATTTCACATTCGTGTTCGAAAAGGACAAGCAAACAGTGCTTTATGCGTCCGATAGGATTGACATAAGCGCGGATGTGGTGAAGATCCTGGACAAGAAAAAAGTAGCCCTGTAGGGGAGTTGAAATGGAAGCAGCGGAAATCGCAGTCAGAGAAGTTGGCCCTATATCCATGGATGTTTTGGAGATTCAGCGGTGGATCCCTCACCGGTATCCCTTCCTCCTCATCGACAAGGTTCTCGATATCGTGCCGAATTGTCACATCATCTCGGTGAAAAACGTCACCGCGAACGAGGAATTCTTCCAAGGCCACTTTCCTGGTCATCCCGTGATGCCGGGAGTTTTGATTATGGAGTCCATGGCGCAGACTGCAGCGGTGTTCGCTCGGTACAGCGAGGAAGTTCTCCTTACTGGAAAGACTTTCTACCTCGTAGGCGCGGACGGCTTTAAGTGGAAGAGGCAGGTAGTTCCTGGCGACCAGCTCCGCATTGTGATGAAGAGCGTTAAGAAGCGTAACCCTCTTTGGGTGATGCACGGTGAGGTATTCGTGGACGGCAAGATTGTGGCGTCCGGAACTCTTTCCGCTGCCGCAGCGTAAGACTCATGATTGATCCGAGCGTACAGATACATCCAACCGCGATCGTTGATCCGGCAGCCACGATTGGCGCCGGCACAACGGTTGGGCCGTACTCAATTATCGGCCCTCAAGTGGTGATGGGTCGAGATAATATCATCGGCCCGCATGTCGTAATCGAAGGCATCACGAAGATGGGCGACGGAAACCGCGTGTTTCAGTTCGCGTCTGTAGGTGCCGCTCCGCAAGACCTCAAGTTCAAGGGGGAGCCCAGCGAGCTCATTATCGGCAACAAGAATATAATTCGTGAGTGCGCTACTCTTCAGCCCGGAACGATTGGTGGTGGAATGCTTACAAAGGTTGGAGATTTCAACCTGTTCATGGCGAATACCCATGTGGGGCATGACACGATCGTTGGCTCGCGTTGCGTGTTCGCGAATAGTTGCGCGCTAGCCGGTCACGTCACGATCGGAAATGGTGTCGTTGTTGGTGGGCTCTCAGGCATTCACCAGTTCGTAAAGATCGGCGATGTGGCGATGGTTGGCGCTGGCGCCATGGTGAGTCAGGATATTCCGCCGTACTGCATGGCTCAGGGGGATCGAGCTAAGATTCACGGGCTGAACCGAATTGGACTTGAGCGAAACGGCGGCAATCGTGAAGACCTCACAACCCTGAGAAAGATTTATCGAGCCATCTTCACGCCAACGAGTCCTGATGTTTTCGGGAAGTCGTTTAAAGAGAGGGTGGTTGTTGCTCGCGCTATCGCGGGTGACAACGCTCGAGGCCTTCAGTTCGTTGAGTTCCTTGAGAAGTCTGAGCGAGGCGTCTGCGCCCACCACGGGTCGAGGGCTGCTGGCCTGGAAGAGGCGTAGGTCGAACTTTAGACTATTTCGAACAGCTTCAGCCCGCAGAGGGGTGCGCTGGAGAATGTGAGTTCAGTTGACAGCCCATTCTTTGACTTTTCGGTGTCCGGCTGATAACTTGCCCGCTAATTAACAAGTGTTAAGAAAAGAAAAAGAGCAGATAGCAAACGCATATTTAGGGCCATCTGCTTGAAATAATTGGAGAAATAGGAGTCCAGATGGAATCTTCCAGCACAACCGCAGTAAATGATAAAGCTCGTAACCTTGGTGGTTTTTCAGAGCAGGACTTGGCTGTAGGCGAGGCAAATATCGCGGATTTAGACCCATCTCAGGTAGTTAAAAAGTATCAGAGAAATTCACAAGATACAGGTTCCCCAGAGGTGCAGGTTGCCCTTCTTACCCGTCGTCTTGCTATCCTCTCGAAGCATTTCTCAACGAATCCGAAAGATCACCACTCACGCCGCGGCATGATGAACCTCATCTCTCAGCGTAAGCAGCTTCTCTCGTATCTTCGACATGAAAGCGTAGAGCGATATCGAAATACTCTTTCAGCTCTTGGCCTCCGTAAGTAAGCTCCCACTCAAGCTGAATACATTCAGCGAGCTTAATTGCGATGGTATGGGTTTCTGGAAATATACACGCGCTCATAGGAGCGCGTTCCATTCATAAACTGAACCTGTTTCTTGTATGCCCGTGCGTATGCGCACGGGCTTAAACCTTTTGAGGTGTTCGTATGTACGTAGTCGAAAAAGACTTTCACGGAAAAAAATTAAGAATTGAATCTGGGCGAATCGCCAAGCAAGCTGGCGGATCCGCATTGGTGACCTACGGAGAATCCGTCGTTCTCGTTACCGCTTGTTACGGCGCGCTGAAAGATGTCGACTTCTTCCCGCTCACTGTTGATTACATCGAGAAGACCTACGCGGCTGGTAAGATCCCTGGAGGATTCTTCCGTCGTGAAGGAAAGCAGAGCGAGAAAGAGACGCTCGTTTCTCGATTGATTGACCGCCCGTGTCGTCCTCTCTTCCCAGAGGGGTTCCACCGAGAAGTTCAGGTTGTAGCGACCGTTCTCTCCGCTGACGATGAGAACGATACAGATGTATTGGCAATGTGTGGCGCGTCCGCAGCGCTCACAATCTCCGAGCTCCCATTCGAAGGCCCAATGTCGGGTGTTAGAGTAGCTCGAATCAACGGCAAGCTCGTTATCAACCCAACTCGCAGCTCTCTCGCTCATGCTGACCTCAACTTCATCGTTGCTGGTACTGCTGACGCTACCGTGATGGTAGAGGGTGGCGCGCAAGAGGTTCCTGAGGCTGAGGTTCTTGAGGCTCTTTTCTTCGCTCAAGAGCAGCTCCAGGTAGTAAACGAGATGCAGCGCGAGCTGAAGTCAAAGATTGGCAAGCCAACTATGGAGTTCGCGCCTACAGAGTACGACCAGGCGCTTGTTTCCAAGATGACCGCGTTCGTAACTCCTAAGCTCAAAGAAGCTATCAAGCTTCGTGAGAAGATGGCTCGTCGCGATGCCGTTGGTGCCGCTAAGCAGGCGCTTATGGCGGAGTTCGTTAAGGAAGGCGACGCGAACGCCGCGGTTGCAGCGAAGGTTGCGGCTAAGGTGTTTGAGGATACTCACTACAACGTTGTGCGCGATATGGCTCTCGATGAGGGCGTTCGTCTCGACGGTCGTGACACCAAGACTGTTCGTCCTATCTCGATTGAGGTTGGGTGGCTTCCTCGTACGCACGGTTCCGCGCTCTTCACTCGTGGAGAGACTCAGTCGATCGTTGTATCGACACTCGGAACTGAGGCTGAGGCTCAGCGTATCGACAACCTCCTTGGCGAGGCTTCCAAGACCTTCATGCTTCATTACAACTTCCCACCGTTCTCGGTTGGTGAGACGAAGCCAATGCGTGGTCCAGGACGTCGAGAGATCGGACACGGAGCTCTCGCGGAGCGCGCTGTTCGTGCTGTAATGCCAGAGATCAAGGAGTTCCCGTACGTAGTTCGTATCGTATCGGAGATCACCGAGAGTAACGGTTCGAGCTCGATGGCTACTGTGTGCGGAGCGAGTCTCTCGCTCATGGACGCGGGAGTTCCAATCAAGGCTCCTGTTGCCGGCGTAGCGATGGGTCTCATCAAGACCGGAGAGAAGTATGTAGTTCTCACCGACATCCTTGGTGATGAGGATCATCTTGGTGATATGGACTTCAAGGTGTGTGGTACCGAGAAAGGAATCACAGCCCTCCAGATGGACATCAAGATCAAGGGCCTAAGCCGTGAGATCTTGGACAAGGCGATGTTGCAGGCTCGTGATGGACGCCTCCACATCCTTGGCGAAATGGCTAAGTCGATCACGACAGCTCGAAATGAGCTCAGCCGTTACGCTCCGAAGATCGTTACTATCAAGATCAATCCTGAGAAGATCCGAGACATCATCGGGCCAGGTGGTAAGACCATTCGGTCTATCACTGAGTCTTGCGGTGTTAAGATGGAAGTTCAGGATGACGGAACGGTTAATATCGCGAGCAACGATAGCACGAAGGTGCAAAACGCTATCGCTATCATCGAGAGCCTCACGCAGGAAGCTGTGGTTGGTAAGCTCTATCGAGGTATCGTTAAGCGAATCGTTGATTTCGGCGCGTTCGTTGAGATCATTCCTGGAACAGATGGTCTCGTACACGTATCGCAAATCTCTGACTCTCGTGTCGCTAACGTCCGTGACGTTTTGAGCGAGGGGGATGAGGTTTGGGTTAAGTGTCTTGAGATCGACCGTCAAGGTAAGATCCGTCTGTCGATGAAAGAGGCTGCTGCTGAGATGAAGGAGCAGGGGCTCGCGTCGTAAGATGACAAACTCCCGATGAGGGAGTGGCGCTATGCGCTACGAAGACGGGAGTGACGCCGAGAGGTTGTCACTCCCGTTTTCTTTTGTTGGCGGAGATGCAGGATGACTAGGACCGAAGTCGTCAGGAGAAAGGAAAAATTTGAGCGTCTCGCGCTTTGAGGCGAGCTTTCAGGTCTGTAATCACCCGCTCGGGATCTGGCATCTGGCTGTTAGTTCGAGCGGCCTGTGCTTGGCGTTCCACTTCTCGAACGGCGTCGGATTCTTTATTTCGGACTGCCGAGAATTCAGCGAAGAGAGCTCTGCTTATGCCGAAGGTCTGACAGTTTTCTCCCCCGCGCCAATCGAACATCTGTGGCACAAATTGTTTTCCGAAATGGAGTCGCGCTTGTTCGATCATCGTCTCGTTGAAAGGCTGCTCGCGCTGTCCGTGAGCGTGCGCGCGACATCTTTCTAACCAGAAAGCATCCAGTTGATGTTGCGCGGCGTGACGCGGCAAGGTCGGCGTCATGTGGGTCTCGCCGAGCAAATCGAGCCATGCCAAAGTTCGCATGCCGTTCACCCGCTGAGCGCCGCTTACATCGCCGAGCGCCTTAAGAGATTCCGGGTGAATTCCAATTAAAGCCTCGAGTACCGCGATTTTTTTATGGGTTAGTCCAGAGTCGCTCAGTTCGAAAAGATTATCTCCTCGAATATCAACTTCAACGCCATAGCGCTGAAAATTCTCGTACACCTTTAGATCTTCTCGCGCCGCGTCTCGAATCGCTCGCCCGTAAACTCGGGGCATGACGCTCCAAGAAGTCCATCCGCTGATTCCAGCTTGATTGATTTCAATTAACCGTGCGCTGCAGTTAATCAAAAGGTTTCCCGAGACAGTTCCGTCCTTTTGGGTCCAAGTAACCGCGCCTCCGGCGACGGTCTCGACAAAGGTGTGGACTAAGCTTCGTTTCAGTTCGGCGAGGTTGTCTAACCGCAACACGTTCCCTTGAAGGGCTCCGAACCGCTCCTTTGTCACGGTGTCGAGGCTAATAAGATAGACGGCTCCTTCGCTCCCTACCTGGTCTGGGAGGCGGTTGCCTTGATTCGGAAATGCGGCAGGCTTGTTCGATAACATGGTCGCTAATTAGAAAAACGAGGGGTTCGTAAGGAGTATGCTGAAAGAGGGAGGAACTGTAGCGTACAGTTGTCTATCGAGAAAAGGCCTCCGCAAGTGGCTGGGATTAATGGGATTTGTTTTCGGCTTGTAGGCCCCTCGCCCGTACCGGGTTTATGGGGCTAGGTTTTTGGGAACAGGGGCTCGGTTAAACGGGATGTATTGTTTTACGAACGAGTCGCTTCCCGCTAGGAAAAGTAAGCGCCTAAAGCCTTGTTCCGTTGTGATTCAGGTATTCATGAGACATCAGACTAAGTCTGAAGTTCCATAAGGCAGAAAATAACTCTACGGGAAAGTCAGAACTCGGCGTATAGTCCGACCAGATGAATCGAATCACTTTGAAGTTCCGCACCGGATTTTCGAAGGCTCAGCTTGATGAGGCTGAGTTTTATTCGCCTCTCATTGGTAGGGAACTCGTCTGCTGTCGGGGGCAGAGCTCCGCTCGGGGATCCCTAGAGGGGACTTTCCTGTGGACCGGGGGAGTTCTCGGTATGTCGGCCCTCTTTGTCTTGGCGAAGATGGCGGTCCTCTCAGGTAAAGAGAGCGTTGACGCTATCTCGAGCGACATTTCTGCCAGCGTAAAATCATTCGATTCTTCGCTCTCAAAGCAGCCTCAATGGATTCTGGATATGTTCGGCGTGGATAGCGCGGGACGTCCGCTATGTTATCGAATCTTTCGGCGTAAAAATCCCGAGCAGAAGCGGCCGGGGCCCGTGCAGGTATTGCTGAATACTGATTTTCTTCCCCCGTCGCAGATACGGATCTTTCTTGACGACGAAGAGGTGCGCGATGTCGCGACGCTCTCGACCCTGGTTGAGCTGTTAGGTTTTTTTGAGAATCTACAAGGTCGCAATAAGATCGGGGATAATGCTTCAAAGCGAGTCCATGACGTCGGCGGTGGTGAGATCGCCGCTCACGCCGGAGATTCTCGTGTTTTATTGCCGTTCCTTGACCACTACATCTTAGAGCTTTCAGGGTACGGAAAATCGCGTCAGCGAGATCTCTTAATTGAACATGAATGTCGAATGGCGTTGAGAGTCGCCCTTTTGATGTACGACAGCGTCTACGTTCCCGCTGTCTCATACATACAAAGCCCGTTATGTCGAAAACTTCTCGATGAGCATCGCTCGCAGGCGCAGCTAGGAGCGATTCGTCTTATCGGTGACGCCACAAACTGGGATGAGTTCTTGAAGATTCGCAAGAGCGAGTATGGGCGAAAGTCTCACGAGCGGCGCTTGTATTCGTCCCACGAGCTAAAAGGGCGGCTCGAGGAGCTTCCGTTGTACGCGACGGCGGTCGAGACCACGCGAGCGCTGCACGGAGAGTGGGAGAAGAGCATTCAGGACGATTCATTCCAGAACATAATCTTGTCAGCTCCAACGACTGAGCGACCAAACGCGCAGGACCGTGTCGGGCTTCTGAGGTGTGCCGCTGACGATCTTGGTTCTCTAGCGTTTATTGGACGACATCTTCAAGAAACTTTGGCGAAGCAGCGAGTGGTTGTCTCAGAAAATCGGCTGACTCGACTGATCTGCGATCTCTTCTTCTCTCATTTCCAGTCGCACGCTGAGTTAGATGTCGCGGGTGACCTTGCTTACGGATATGGCGTTGAAGTTCGGGATTGCTCTCGTCGCTTCAGCTTTGGAACCTTTGCGCGCTCGCTCCGTGTCGCTCGTCCGACGTTATTGACCGAGCTTGAAAGATGCCCCCCTGAATCTATATGGGATCTAAAGGGCGCTTTTAGAGCTGTGCGGCATGAATTTGTGTAGTTGAGGGAGGGGTTGTGGAAGCTGGAAAGGACATGGATATTTCGCGATATTGGCGGGATAAGAGCGAGGGGGAGATTCTACAACAGCTTCGAAATATCTCACTTCCTGACATTTGCGTTCCGCTCAGTGACGAAAGGCGACCTTTCGCCACGTTGTCAGATGATGCAGTCCTGGGATATCTGGAATTTTTTCGGCAGTATCCAGAAGCTCTCGGTCGACTGAGTCTTGCGGTAAAAAAAGCCTTTGGAATCGACCTGCCATGCCCGAGAGAATTCGTCATAAAAGAGTCTCATTTCGACCTTACGTCATTGGAACCGGATCTATTGGATAAGCTAGTTCCGCTCGGCTTTGAACCCGATCATTTCGCTACCTTAAATCCCCCGGAGTACAAGTGGTGCCTCACTATGAAAATGGAGGTGCCAACTTCAGGTGCCGATTCCGCTTCCCGGCTTCGCCAAATACACCAAATGGTGATGCGGAACTCGTTTCTCGCAAGAGATCTCGTAGAGCGTTACCAGTCGATTTTCGGCTATTTGGAAGTGGAGACATACAGTAGCCAGTCGCGCCATGTGTTTCCATTTCGAGAGGTTAGCGGGGAGGGATTGGAAATGTTTCCCTTTGAAGCTGGTGAATTTGAGCAAGTTCGACCGCCCTCTACTACGAAGGAGGCTGCTGAGACAGGATTGCCACTAGATGTTCATAAGCTTATCGATATTCACGTAAAGATTCCCACGGAGGTGAGGGGAGCTGAGTTTAGGGGGGCTGGTGGCGCTCGAACCGCGGCTCTTCGTGAAAAGTTCTTGGAGGCGGGATTCTATGAAATTTATTCCGAGGCCGGGAATCATATATATACAATTCAGTTGCTTGATGCGAAATCAAGCAAGCCTGTATACCAACGATTGCGACTGTGGGCAGAGCAGTTCGGTGGCATTGTAGGCATGAAGATGGAGTCGTGTAATTACTTTTATCGTACTCCGCGACAGATCAACGGAGAGATGAATTTAGCGCCTATTCCAAATCTTGTGACGTGGGCGAAGGCGCCGACACCCAAAATGGAGAGGGATAGAATGACAGCAGTAGAGCAATTTGATCCGCGAGCTATCCTTGATTTTCTTCATGTGTCAGCTCGCCTGAAATCCGAGCTTCGTCACTGTACCGATGGATCAGGTGAGCGAAAAGAGAGCGTTGCGGAGCATTGCTTTCAAATGACACTACTTGCGTTGACTGTTCATCGTTACTTAGAGCATCGTGTCGACCTGACACGCTTGATAAAGCTTTGTATCTGTCATGATCTCGTGGAGGCTATCGCAGGAGATGTCCCTTATGTCGAAGGGGCTGATAAATCGGAGAAGGTGAAGCGGGAGCAGGAGGCGATGGATCTATTGGTTGCAATGCTCCCAGGGGATTTGGGTCTTGAAATTAAGGAATTGTGGTACGAGTTTGAAGAGTGCGTAACGATGGAGGCCAAGAGCGCCAAAGCCCTAGATAACCTAGAGGCGCAGCTTCAACACAACATCGCCCCTTTGAATACCTGGGAAGAAAGAGAATTCCCGATGGTGTTCACTAAGATGGATAAATGGTGCGTTCACGATTCTACCCTTAAAGCGTTGTGTGAAGCGATAAAAGATGACGCCTGTGGTAAGATGGAGGCTGAAGGGATCTCTCCCGACCTGTACCGCCCGTAGGATAGAGCATGTCTCTTGGTGAGTCTCGGCGAAGCACTAAGAGGCGATGTTTCGCCGTCTGCGCATCCCTCGGCAAGATTAACAACTCTCCCCCTTGTGGGAGTGCCGCTTTGCGCTACGATAACGGGAGCGACGCCGAGAGGTTGTCGCTCCCGTTTTCTTTTAGGTCGCCTAGATTGGTATTGGGAGGCACGGTTGTTTCGGCAAGGGTTGGTAGCGTTCGCGGTTTTGTGCGCCTTTGTGTGGTGCGAGCCCTCTTCTGTCTTCGCGCAAGGCGAGGAAGAGTTGGGCTCTTTCTTTAAGCCTCAAATTCAACCGACCGCAACGAAGAAGCCGAGCGGACCGCCGCCGGTATTCTCCTTCGCCGCGTATGAGCCGGGCTTTAGAGAGCTCTGCGTCAATATGGAGGCCGACGGTCGCCTCGATCGTTTAGTCGGAATCGCTCGAGAAGAGGCGTCGAAGAAGGGCGAGACCTGTATAGCCTGTAAGGCGTTGTGGCGAACGGTGCTCGCGGCCTGCGAAAAAAGGGGACCAAAAGCAACCCCGACACCCAAGAAGGTTAGCGGCACTCCGACGGCTGTCTCGGAGACGGATGGTCAAGCAGTGGTTGCCGAGGAGGCGAAGGTCGCTCAAGAGTCTGAATCTGGAACGCCAGTGCCGGCTACACCTACAGTTCCTGTGCCGCAACGCAGACCCTCGACTGAGACGCTTGATTCCGCTTCTCGATTTAGCACATTCGCGTATACGCACGATCCAGGTGAAGGGGGAGGTACTCTCGCCCTTCGCGTCATGGTATCGAGGGTCATGAGCTCCAAGGATTTCTCATTAGCAGAGCGGGAATACTACGACACCGTGTTCACCTACCTTATGGCCGCGTGGGAGGGGCGAGAGGAGGAGAAGCCCGCGGTGGCAAACCACTCGGAAGTTAATGTTGATGAGTTCTTTGATCGATAGGGCTGTTCCGCGCGGAAAGCCGCGTTCGTTTGTGTTCTTAAGCCCTAAGAGTTGAAGGGCCTCGTAATTTTTCCATCGTTCTGCTTCCCCTAACTTTTTTCGCTTCCCCTAGGTGTTTATCGAGAGCACGCGGGTGTGAAAAATGTAGGAAGTGCCCTTGAGGCTTGCGTCGCTCTCTTTGGGCTCGGCGGGTGGAGCCACAGTACGATTAAACA
>CANLCB010000029.1 GCA_947488865.1 Deltaproteobacteria bacterium
TAGCGCGCCCTTAAGCATCGCCTCAGAAAGTTTTGTTCGGGATGGGTCAAGCGTAGAGCAGTCGATCGTGGCTTTGGAGCCTAAAGATCCGGTGGGGCGCCTTGGAGCGCTCTTTTACGCGATTGACGAGCCGGACGGGAAAGTTGAGGGCGCTGATACGCACTCTACGGTCTCGGGGGGCAATCTGAAACCCCAGGTGCCGGCAGAGGGTAGAAGCGAGCAATCTGCGTCCTTGGGCGGGGACGAGAAGCGGAATCTTTCAAAAGATACGGTGGATACAAAAGGTCCCGTTGAAGGTCCAGACTTCAGCGATCGGGTTGAGCGTCGACGAGAACGTGAGGCCGCTGAGGGCGGGCCTCTCGCAGGGGGGGCTCCGAAGGCGGTACTTCCCCAGAGCAACCTTAATGCCGCTTCAGAAGCCGGGCGGATCTTTCGAGTGCTCGCCCGGACGGATGTTGTTTCAGCGCCGAGTTTTGGCGGTCGCGTGATAGGTGTTCTGGATGCTGGCGATCGTGTTCTTGTCGAGGGGGTGTTGGGCAGGTGGCTCCGCCTACGCTCGCGTCGGGGGCGTGGAGGATATGTCCTCGCCCGGGATGCCGAAGAGGTTAATCCAGACCGTGGCGAGGTAGGCCAACTTCCTGATCGCTAGCCGAGCTGGCGCGAACTCTTTCCCATGTACGAACATCGAAAATGAACCTAGACAGCATGAGCGTCGAGGGGGTGCTTTTTTGTCTGTCTGGTCAGGAACTAATCGTATGATAAAAAAGCTTCTCCTCGCGTCGGTAATCACCCCGTATCTCATGCCTGCAAGTATCAGTTTCGCCGCGCCGGCGCCTTGTCGAAAAGGGTTGAAGGGGATCTATGTCACTTGGTCGAAGACTGGCGCCGGCTCAGGAGTTGGTCAGTTTGTTTCGCCTTCAGGAGTCGCCGCCGTTCTTCCGAGCTTCACTTGGGAAGTAACCGGGAAGCCGTTAAGTGTTAAAATCGCGACAGACGAGCCGTTTAGTGGGGGCAATTCCATGAAAGGGTTTTACGGACAAGCGGACGACGCGAATAATATTAACATTCGAATCCAAGCGAATGATGAGAAGCCCCGGAGTCCGATTCCACACAACGCCGTGCTCACCCTTCGATTCGACGCGATTACACCCGCATCCGGTTGGGGATTCTCTGTCATCGACATCGATGTCGATCAGGTTAGAATCAGTGCAAGGGACGCGTCGGGAGCGGATATACCTGACGCGGCGATCGCACGTTGGTTTGTGCAGAAGTTCGACGCCAATCCACCGGTTGATGGGGTGAATATTCCATCATGGGATCCAACGCACGCCGCTGTTGTTGGTTCATCAAGCTCCTCCACCACGTATCGACGTACTGTTGAGGGTGGGCTTCAGGATACAGAAGCCGCCGCCGCATGGTTTCAACCGGGAGTTGCTCTCAGCGAGTTAAGCTTCGAGTACGAGTCTCTTCAAGATATGGCAACGCCGTCGTTCCACGTTCTACTCGCGGCGTGCGCGACAAACGTAATCGTACCTACGCCAACTCCAGCCTCTTCTGGAGACAGTGATGGAGACTCTATCCCAGATAGCACTGAAGGTACTGACGATCCCGATACCGACGAAATTCCAAACTACCTCGACAAAGATAGCGATGGTGACACTATCCCTGATTCCGTCGAGGGGACTACTGATACGGACGGCGATGGCATCCCTGACTATCGGGACGACGATTCTGACGGTGACGGAATAGGAGACCGCATCGAGCGTGATCCCGACGCCACTACCGATCCTGAATCCGGTGCGGACGATAATAATGATGGTATTGATGATGGCGCGAGCGGTCGCACCAATGATCCGGTGCAGGATAGCGATGGTGACGTCATTCCTGATTATAAGGATTCAGATTCGGACAATGATGGGAAATCTGATGGTGACGAGGCTTTCGATCTCGATGGTGACGGTGCTCGCGATGTTGATCCGTCCGGCGAGGATGATAACGAGAATGGAATCGATGACGCTTTCGACAATCTTCAGGATCGGGACGAGGTCAATCTTTCGTTCATTGGCTTGGCGAATGACGCGCCTTGTACCTCGCTCTCTCTGACGGCGAAGAAGCAGGCTGTGATTGCGCGAATGACGGCACTTGCGGACCGTGTTCCAAGCTTCGCGCGGCGCTCGTCGGCGTGTGGAGGGGGGTACCCCTCATCGTTAGTGTCCGCCGCCGCGGCGAAGCGCAAGGCGTTTGTAGCTGCCCTTCAATCGTCGTTTGCCGATAAGGTGTATCAGTGCCCGGTCGATGTGTGCACGACCGGAAAACGACTGAAGGAAAAAGCGAAGCTCTCAGCTCTCGCCAAAGATCTCTTCGGCTACGCCAAGCGTTCAAAGCAGGGCGCTCAACGAGCTTGCCCAAGTTCGGCGCGTGATAAGGGGGATACTCGTCGTCCGACAGAGGCTTACCTTGCTCAGCTTGAGAGTGAGATCGCGAAGTTACCACGTACGGTTACGGAGTGCGACTAATCGTCGCCGACGCGGACAGCTCGGGGAACCTCTTATAGCACGCTTCCGCCCGGTCTCTTCATACCATCTCGAGAGTTGTTTTGTGCCTGTTCGGGAGGGCTGAAGAATATGAAACGTCTTGCCACGATTGCGATCGTACTCATGGCTGCCTGCGTTGGAGCCATTCGGGTTGAAGCTCAACCTACAAAGGTGAGTAAGCCTCCCAAGGGACGTTGCCTGTTTCCGTCGTCTCGGGCGCTCGGCTCCATAATCGCGGACGACGCCAAGAAGACGTACCTGCAACAGGGGTACAAGGAGGCGCTTGTCTCTGTTCGCGTCATTGTGAAGAAACCCGTCACCTCAAACATATCGAAATCAAATGTGGCTGGCCTGGGGGCCGTTTCTCCGACAGCTGGAGATCCAACCGTCTTGCGCATCTCTGTAAATTCGGGTGGAACTCCGCTAGAGCTTGGATGTAACGCCGAAGCTGAGATTACGAGCGTGGTCACGTTAGTCGATAACGCTGGAGTCCGCACGAAGGGGAGATCGGTAACCAAGGCGATCGTTCAGGGCGCGTTCAATTAATAGGACTCATTGTAAGCCATTTTTCAGGGCGAAGTCGGTTCGTCTTTGCCTCGTTGCGCCCTGCGGCGGCAACTGTAAGGTTGTGGATGCCCAGGGCGAGGCCCTTTTCTCTGACTGCGTGGTTTTATACTTCCGTGACCTCTTCGTGACGGATTCGTTACGAGCCTCCTCCATACCTCTTGTAAGTCATTGGTGACTGTTTTTAAGAGGTAAGGAGTATGAGACGTTTTTTAGCTGTACTTATCGTTGTTGTAGCGGCCATTGCTGGGGGTGTTGGGGCGGAAGCTCAATCCAATGGCGGCTCGACTAGCACGGTGGGGACTACCAAGTCCCCTAAAGGTCGGTGCCAGTTTCCATCGTCGCGGGCTCTTGGTTTGATTATCTCTCAGGAGGCAAAGAGTCTCTACCTTAAGCAGGGCTATACCCAAGCGTTGGTGACCGCTCGAGTAGCGGTTAAGAAGCCGCTAATGACAGCGCTTTCGAGGGGAAATGTTGCCGGATTGGGGGCTATCTCTATTACCCCCGGTAGTCCTCTCCTAGTGAAGATTGCCGCAAACGCTGGCGGGACTCCTATCGAGTTAGGCTGCAATGCCGAGGCCGAGATTACGACAGTGGTGACGTTGACCGACGCCTTTGGGGTTCGGACGACGGGCCGCTCGGTATCTAAGGTTATCGTGCAAGGAGCCTTTAACTAAGACCTCACAAGCGGGGCGCGCGGCCGAAACTGGGCCGCGCGCCACTTCCACTTCTTCATGTTGTCTCAGGAGTTCCGCTTCGGCACTTGTTTGTGGAGGGCGACTACAAACAGGTCCTCGCCCCAGGGGGTTACGCCGACCACATCGTATGCACCGCGCTGGACTCGCCTTCTTGCCAGGAAATATCTCGAATATTAGACTCTAACTGGCTTTTTCGACTATATTTCCGCCGCAGGTGCTCGGGTGCAGTGTTATGCCCCCTGCACCGCATGGTTCGCTTTAGAGGAGTGGTATGCTTACATCGCGTGAGGTTCGAGAGAAATTTCTGAAGTTTTGGACAGAGGCCCCGCGATCGTGTGGCGTAGTGCCAAATATGTCGCTCGTTCCGAACGTCGACTCGACGCTTCTCTTCGTGAACTCGGGTATGTTTCCATTGGTGCCATATCTTGGTGGCCAGCCTCATCCTCTCGGAAAGCGACTCTGTAACATTCAGCGATGCCTTCGAACTAATTACGAAGATATGCTTGAGGTGGGCGACAATCGTCACACCTTGATGTTCGAGATGATCGGCGACTGGTCTCTTGGGGACTTTACCAAAGAGCAGCAGATCCCGTGGATCATGGAGCTCTGGGTGAAGGTGCTTGGTATGGACCCATCTCGACTGTATGTCTCGGTATTCGCCGGTGATGACACCGCACCGCGAGACGACCTCGCCATCGAGACCTGGAAGAAGGTGTTTCGTCAGTATGGCGTTGAGGCGGAGTTCTCGGAGGATGTGCATAGCGTCCCCCCAACGATTGAGCAAACAAAGGGATGGAAGCCCCACATCTTCCCATACAATAAGAAAAAGAACTGGTGGCAACGCGCCGAGGCTCCGGGCGAGCTTGGTGGACCAACCTCTGAGATGTTCTATGACATGGGTGTCGTAGAGCGTGAACAGGAGAAGTATCACATCAATGACGATTCCGGTCGTTTCATCGAGATCGGCAACAACGTATTCATGGAGTACCGCCTCTCCCAAGATATGAAGTGGGAGCCGCTCGCGCAGAAGAACATTGACTTCGGTGGAGGTTTTGAGCGCGTCTGTATGATCGTTCAGAATAAGAACGATATCTTTGAGAGCGACATCTATTCGCCAATCATCGACATCGTATCGAAGCTCTCTGGGCGGTTCTACAAAACCAACGGAGTCGAAAACGAGGACACTGCCGCGTTCCGCGTTATTGCTGATCATGGGCGTGCAGCTACGTTCATCCTTGCCGATGGAGTTTCTCCGTCGAATAAGGATCAGGGGTACATCCTTCGTCGATTTATTCGAAGACTCGCTCGATTCGGCCGTAAGCTTGGTCTGGAGCGGGAGTTTACGAAGGAAGTGGCGGGCGCTGTTATCGACACACTGGCGCACGCGTATCCTCACCTTGAGGAGAATCGCGTTGCGGTTCTTCAGAAGATTCACGACGAGGAGGTCGCCTTCAATCAAACCCTAGCTAAGGGATTGAGAGAGTTGTCTAAGATCCAAACGCAGCTCGCGCCAGGACAGATGATCTCGGGTGAGCAGGCATTCTTCGTGTACGAAACGTACGGCTTTCCACTTGAGCTGACGCTCGATGAGTTGAAGGTTGGAGACGCGGAGGCTCAGGTGATCACCCAGGAGTTCTCGAGCGCCGAGAAGAAGCACCGCGAGCTATCCCGTGCTGGCGCGGAGCAGAAGTTCAAGGGAGGTCTCGCTGACCAGTCTCGAGAGACGACAAAGCTGCACACCGCGCACCATTTATTGCTTGCGGCGATGCAGAAAGTGGTCGATCCAAATATTCGCCAGAAGGGAAGCAATATTACGGCTGAGCGTTTGAGAATGGATTTCAACCTCGATCGGAAGATGAACCCTGATGAGGTTGCTAAGGTAGAGGAGCTCGTCAATGAGCGGATCAACGAAAGCATGCAAGTGCTGCGCGTTGAGATGCCACGCGAAGAGGCTGAAGCGCTTGGAGCGCAGATGGAATTCGGCGCTAAGTATCCTGACATAGTGAGCGTCTACTTCATTGGCGACCAACAGCAGTGGTTCTCCGCTGAGTTCTGTGGCGGCCCACATGTGGAATCCACCGGAGAGATCGGAGAGGGAGCTAAGCGCTTCAAGATCCAGAAACAGGAGAACGTTGGCGCTGGAATTAAGCGAGTAAAGGCCGCGTTGATTTAACGCGTGTCTTTTTTAGTCCCTTCCTAGCCTAAAAGGCACGTTTTGAGGGAGCGCGGCTACGCACTCCCTGGATCGGTGTGGATTTGTTTTGAATAGCCCCGGAGAACTGGTCTAGTCTCAGGGTCATCTCTTTATGTTTGATGTAGGGGCAGTTCATGACCGGCGCTAGCTTTGAAGATAATAGATCGCGAACCGTAACCTCGTTGGACCGTGGCGCTCTCGACCCGGTATTTGTCGCCTCTAATGATTTCGGCGCGGTGTCTGAGTTCGTGCGCTCTTACGCTGTGACCAGCGCTCGAAACTCAGTGGAGTTCAGAGTGGGGCAGGGAACCTCGTTGGCTAATGTTGTCGCGAGGGCCGCCGATGTTGTTCAGTTTCGCCTCACAGAGACGTTTCTACAACCTGAGCGTCTTGACGCATTGATGATGCGTGAGGATGGCACGACCGGTGATATTTTGAATTTTCAGACGGCTCGATCTCTGGCTAAAGAGCGGAATATTTCTGTGGTTGTGGTCAGCGCTGAGGGCGCTAAGGGGCAAAAAGCTGTCGCTAAATTAAAGGGGGATGGGTACAGGCTCGCGACGGCAGTCGAGGCTACGGCGGCCCATGCTCTGTATCGTTTAGAGACTTCCCTTGAGGGGCTCAGATTGGCGATTGACGACGCGCGGCTTGAATCAAGGTCTGGGATTCCTGCGGTCGGGCGTGCGACTCAACAGAGCCTCTTTGCGGTTGCTCTGACAGCGGATGGTCTGTATCGATACTCGTCGTACGAGGGGATCGTACCAGGAGACTTCGGAAAGTTTGCCTCAAGGATCAAGAGCTCGGCTCCTGAGGTTCTTATTCGTATCTTGGAAAAGACAACCAGGGCCTCGCGCTAGCGCTTACATATTGGAGTGCGCGCCTCTGTTCCACGGCACCTTCGCGAGCACTGTCGCAAGGGCGCAGGTGTTGGTTACGCCAGAAGCCACTAATCCCGCGCCGACCGCTCCAGCAACAGCGTAGAACGCGGGGTGCGCAAAATAGCCAAGGATAACACTCCCGGCGACCAAGCCGCCTGCCGTAACTCTCACTTGGTTCTCCATCGACATTGAAGTACGTCCGCGCACCGTAGGGGCTCCTGTAGCCTCCCACGCCTGCATCCCTCCCTCCATGACACGTAGGTTGCGAATCCCTTCGTTCGATAGCCGCTCGTAAGCTTGGCGAGCGCGTCCGCCGGAGCGACAGACAAGGAAGCAGCTGGCGTGGGTGGATGACAGCTCCCGCACGCGAGCAGGGTCGAGATCCGTTAACGGATGAAGAACCGCCCCCTCGATGTGTGAACTTTCATACTCAGAGGGAGTTCGTACGTCGAGAATCAGCGCCGAGGACGGAGCATTCAGAACGTCCTGAGGGGACGCTGTAAGGATATTTGTGGTTATTCCCGCGTTCATAGAGCCTCCAAGCCGCGGGCATTATCGAGTCCGCGTATTTTTAAAAGTCGAATCGATAGATGTCATCGATCTCACTTCCTGGCTCTATCTTGTAGAGGCTCTTGAGAAGTCCGTCGCTGATCCCGTACACCCAGCCGTGCAGTATAGGTCGCCGCTCCTCGTGCCATGCTTTCTGAATGATATTCGTTTTGAGCAGATTCTTGAGCTGTTCGTAGATGTTAATTTCGACCAATTTATCGGCTTGCGCGTCGAGCTCGCCAGCCTGTGTGATGATCTCCTTATTGCTTTGGTATGAATCTTTGATCTGGCGCAGCCACTCGTCGAGTACGCCATACCTATGTGATGAGAGGGCCGCCTTAATGCCACCGCATCCGTAGTGCCCGCATACGATAATGTGTTTGACCTTCAAGTACTCTACCGCGAAGGAGAGCACGCTCAGTAGATTGAAGTCGGTGTGGTTCACGAGATTCGCAATGTTCCGGTGAGTGAAGATCTCTCCGGGATGAGTACCTGTAATCTCTTCTGCGGGGACTCGGCTATCAGAACACCCAATCCACAAGAATTCTGGTTTCTGGTCCTTGGCTAGCTCTTGGAAAAAGTATGGGGAGAGGGAGAGTTTTTCCTGTACCCAGACCTTATTGGCGAGAAGGAGCCTTTTATACTTATCCATGGTTCACCTTGTTTTTCAGCGCGGTAAAAAGATTGAATTTAATAGCGGGAAAATGACGTAGCTCGATTGCGATATGACGGTCCCGGGCCGAACGGCGAAAATCCTCAAGAAGCTCAATGATGTCGTGATCGATGAAGGTTGATCCTCCTCCATCGATAACTATGTCCGTATCGTTGGGGAGTTGAGACAGAGTTCTTTTAAGTGCGATCTTTTGGAGGAAGGTTACGTCCTTCGCGAACCTCAAATAATAGTGCGACCCATCTCTCGCCATATGGAACGCGAGATGATGGTTCCTGATAAGGACAACCGTGAGTCCTAAAACTGTCCCTACGAGAACGCCTGTCAGAAGGTCGAAAGCGATAACGCCCAGAACGGTAATAACAAATGGAAAAAATTGGTCATAACCCGCAGCCCAAGACTGTTTGACGACTTTTACATTTGCAAGCTTGTAGCCTACGAGGATAAGGATGGCCGCTAACGAGGCTAGCGGAATCATGTTGAGTAAAGTTGGAATGAATAAAACGCTGAGCAGAAGTAGAGCTCCGTGACATATTCCCGACAGTCGAGTGCGACCTCCGGCGTAGACGTTGGTGCTGCTGCGAACAATGACAGATGTTATTGGCAAGCCCCCAACCGAACCACTGAGCATGTTTCCGATTCCTTGCGCCAGCAACTCTCTGTTCGGTCGCGATACTCTCCTCAAAGGGTCGAGCTTGTCTGTCGCCTCTAAGCTTAAGAGAGTCTCAACGCTGCCGATCGCCGCAATTATGGCTGCCGCGCTCCACACTTCGGGCTTGCTGAGCCAAACCACCCATGAAGACGGGCCTCGAATGAGATCCGAAAGATGGTTAATGGGAGGGATGGAGACCAGCTGACTGTGTTGCGATGTAAGTGCGAGCCATGGCCCTACTGAAATGAAAAGTAGTTGATTCAATACTACTCCGAGAACCACCACTACAAGTGGCCCCGGGAGGATCTTGAAGAGTCCACCTTTCGCTTTACCCAACCGTTCCCAGAGAATCAGGGTGTAGAGTGAAAGTAAGGAAATCCCCAATGCGCCGAAGCTGATCCGTTCGTGAGGCTCCTGGAGGAATTGAAAGAATCCGCGCAAGCAGAATGGTGAACCTAAGCAAAGAAGACCTTCCTCAGCGTCAAATGGGTTTATCCATCCCACGGCATGGGGTATTTGCTTCACGGCGATAATGATGCCGATACCGGCAAGCATCCCTTTGATGACACTTGAGGGAAAGAATGTCGCCAGGAGACCCGCTCGAAGCGAGCTGAGGAGGATTTGAAACGCGCCCGAGAGTGCGGTTGCGACCATCAGTCCTTCGAAAGAGCCGATCGACTTTTGCGCCGCGATGACCGTTACAGTCAGTCCCGCCGCTGGCCCGCTCACGCTCAACTCGCTTCCAGACAAGAAGGACACCAGGAGTCCGGCGATAATCCCTGCAATTAATCCGGCTATTGGGGGAGCCTCTGAAGCGATGGCTATTCCAAGGCACAGGGGGAGTGCTACGAGAAAAACAACAAAACCGGCGGAGATGTCCTGTTTGAGGAAATCAGTCCTGAGAGCCATTTCATTTACCTAAAAAACTTGACGGGATTAGTTTAGGGGACGGGACGAGATGGCGACAGCTGTTATTTTAGCTAGGTGAACTGTTTCTTGCACTATAGAACGAGCTCTATGTTATGGCCGCGGGTTCGGTGTTGCCGGTCTTTTGACCCGCACCAGGTGGCCCCCCTCCTCGGCTAGTTTCCGGCGAGACGGGGCCGTCCCGCAGCGACAGGTACCACCGATCCGAAAGTGCAGGCCCCCCAATAAGTCCTCGACGTAGGCGATGGTGTCGTCGGCGTTCGTTTTCAGGGGGATACGGATCTCGGCCGCTTTGCCTCATTGACAAAGGAAAGTGACCAATATCGCACACAATCCCAGTAGCGCTCCATAACTCCGGTGGGGGAATGGGCGAGCTAGGTTCGTATGGTCAAGATGGTCAGCAAAATTAATGATACGCGTGGGCACGACCTTGCGGGAGACACGCGCTCTGGAGGGGAGGTATCCTTCTCTTCTCGTGTAGGGTACCGCCACGAGGTTTCTCCAGATGAATGGCTTCACGAAACCGCGTCTCGCACCGTAGCCGCGCTCGCGCGCAGGGTAGAGCTGTTCAAGTCGGGGGCGCTCGAGACGCCGCTTCCAGATAGCCGATTCAAGTTGCTAGAACGAATGATCCCTTCTCAAGAGGAGCTTGCTCGGAGCCCTGGACGCTCTGCGTTAGAGCGAGTGGTTCGTGGATATCTTACCGAGTTTGTTCGACAGACGATTGACGATGTCCCTCCGTGTAATGTGGTCAGCACACACGTCGACCGATCCCAGCATGCCACGCTCTGGAACGGGCGCTCAGCGTCAGAGTTTTGGGTCGCCGCGAGCCCCGGAGTATTTCACTCGGCTGTCGTTAATAATTATTTGCGGAGTGTCGCCCACCAGATATCGAATGAGTCTGGCTTACGCCTCGCCTCTAAGGACGCCTGGGGTGTGCTCGTCGAGATCGTGAAAGCCTCTGTGGTTCAGTTTAAGGAGGATTGCCACGAAATTTTGCCGGGAGTCCCGCCGCGCGCTTCGGTGTTTAACGACCATACGCGCATTCTGCGGTATGGGGCGGCTCTGGATATTAATCGGCTTCGGCCTCGTCGTAGAGCCTAACCTCAATTCCGTTGCCCCAGCTCCTCGTCGGAGAGAGGGAGCCCAATAAAAAACCCCGATGTGATTGCTCACATCGGGGTGTAACCAGTTCTTACTTCTCAGTTGACTGAATTACTCTGCGGACTTTGATGGTGTCGAAATGGACTCATCGGATGTCTCCTCAACACCCTCAGCACCCTCAACTCCCTCTTCACCCTCTTTCTTAGTACGAACTACCTTAGAAGCTTGGAGACCTTTCGGCCCTTCCTTGAGCTCGTACTCCACAGTTTCGCCATCCTTTAGGGTTTTGAAACCCTCGGACGAGATAACCGAGTAGTGCACGAAAACATCTCTTCCACTCGTATGCTCGATGAAGCCAAAGCCTTTGGCGTCATTGAACCACTTAACAACTCCCTTCAGGATCCCGGACTCAGACTCAGACATAACAACTGACTCCCCGTTTAAAAATACTCACGGTAGATAAAACCTACCACATTCGTTTCAGGTTACAAGCCTAACTACAGCAAGGTGATCGCCACCTCAGGAATTGAGATTCGACGGCCGGGCAAAGGGATCCAACTTTTTAGTCGCTGTAGCGAGAATGCTCTCAAAGTGCCCAATAAATGGGGTTTTTGGCCGGTGTCGGTGATCTACCGCAGGGGGCTTTGGCCGAAGAGGGACGCCGAGTCCGATGGGTAAGGCTGTGGCGCCCCTCCGCGGGTAAAAAGCGTCTATTTTCCGTTCGACCTTTGGGAAGTATATCGCAAAAAAACCATATATATCCGAACGGTTAACGGTATTGGAGGCGTTCTGGCGCCACCCAGCTCCGGAACTTGATTTGAGGGGAGTTATCTCTGTGCATTGATAAGATTCCCAATGACCATGTATAGTTAGACAGGCGGATGTATTGCGAAAAAGAGCGCATCCCGTCGCTCGAAAAGGTTCGGGCAGATTGCCGGTTTGAACCGGTTGTAGGTGGTACCACGATGTTCGTGACATGCCACTGTGTTCAAGGGTCAGCATGTTGTCCGAGACGTCCGCTCATCACATTCTCGAAAGTTTACCGGAGCCGCACTGCGTAGTTAATCGCGAGCTGATCTGTGTTGGGGTTAACACCCCGTTCGTTGCTTTGCTAGGCACCACCGCGGAGGCGCTCGTTGGCAAGCCGGTGGCTCATTTTTGGCCGGACGTAGAGCGTAATCCTTGGGCAGACCGGGAGTTCTCCGCCGAGTTCCGAGCCCGAGGTGGACAGACCATGATATGCCGGATTTGTACCTTTACCGGTGACATTCTTCTCATTCGGGTGCTCTCGACCTTCTCCAGCGATAGGGCGAGCGAGGTTTTCCACGGACAGCGGCTAGAGACGCTTGGGTTGCTAGCCGGTGGTGTCGCTCACGATTTCAACAACCTGTTGACCGGAATCTTAGGCCATCTCGCTTATGTTCGGAGCGTTTTGCCGAGCGACGGGAGCTACTCCGAGTCGTTGGGCGCGATCGAGGAGGGCGCTTTACGAGCCGCGTCCCTGACCCAACAAATTCTGAAATTCTCCAAGGTTGATTCGGGGTCCACAACCAGTCGGGTAGACCTCGGGGATGTTGTTTCCCGTACGGCAACCCTCTTAAAGAGCGCGATTCCCTCTGTAGTTCGGCTCTCGTGGGCTCCTCCCGAGAAGGCGGTCGTTGTGATGGCCTCCGAGGCGTACCTTAGTCAGGTTGTAATAAACCTGATTGTAAACGCTCGGGATGCCATAAAGGGTTCTGGATCCATTGCCGTGAGAATTGATCGGCGCTGCGAATCTTCAGAGATCGAAGAGATATTCGGATCGGAGCCGCCTTGCCCCGCGTACTGCGCCCTTGTGGTCGAAGATACAGGCGAGGGGATGGACGATGAGGTTAAGGCCCGTCTCTTTGAGCCCTACTTTACTACTAAGAAGGAGGGAGGGACTGGTCTTGGTCTGAGCACCGTGAACTCTATCGTGAAGGAGCTTGGTGGGGCGATCGTCGTCGATTCGGAGCGGGGTAAAGGAACAACCTTCCGTGTTGTGTTCCCTGCGGTAGTTGACGAGGTCGCGCGTGAAGACGCCCACGATGATGACGCTGCCCCAGTTCGCGGCAGCGGAGAGCGAGTTCTCATTATCGATGACGAATACGCCGTCCGAAACGTACTGGGCTTGAGTCTATCACATCTTGGATATCAGGTTGAGACGGCCAGCGGTGGCCTCGAGGGTGTTGAAAAATACGCTGAGGCTAAAGGCGCTTTTGATCTGGTGATTCTTGATATGCTTATGCCAGGGCTCTCTGGGGAAGAGGTGTTCGCTCGCCTCCGCGCGATGAATCCCGCATGTCGTGTCCTTGTTGTGAGTGGCTTTAGCTCCGAGCATGTCGTTTCAAAAATTCTCGAACAGGGTGGAATGGACTTCATTCAGAAGCCTTTCTTGATAGAAGTTTTATCTAGAAAAGTCCGTGGGTGTTTGTGTGATAAAGCCTTATAAAATCCGGTCTATTGATATTAGTCCTGGCCTAGTCTTGTCCCCGATGAGTGGAGTTACCACGAGGCCGTTTCGCCGCCTCGTTAAGGAGCTTAACCCGGGCGCGGTGGGGCTTGTCGTAAGCGAGTTCGTTTCCGTTGAGGGGATGACACGCGGCTCTCAGCGAACGCTTGAGATGATGAGGTTCTCTGAGGAGGAGCGCCCGTACTGTGTTCAGATCTTTGGATATGACGTGGCTCGCATGACTGACGCGGCGCTCATGGTACAGGATTTTGGAGCTGATATTGTGGATATCAATTGCGGCTGTCCAGCGCCAAAGGTAGTCAAGCGCGGTGGCGGCTGTGAGCTGATGCGACAACCCGACCACCTGAAGGAGATTATTCGCTCAGTCAGAAAGGCTGTCTCGATACCTCTCACTATTAAGATCCGGGCTGGGTGGGACGAAGAGTCTCGCAACGCGTTCGAGATCGCGAGGATGGCTGAAGGGGAAGGGGTAGAGGCTGTGGCCATCCATGGGCGAACCCGTTCGCAGCTGTACAGGGGGGACGCCGATTGGGATCTGGTTCAAGAGATTGCGGAAGTGCTCTCCATACCCGTACTAGGTTCGGGCGATGTGGTGTGCAGGGAGAGTGCTAAGGAGCGGCTTAAGGGAAAGGTCGCCGGTCTCTTTATAGGTCGAGCGGCCCTGTGGAATCCCTTCATTTTCTCGGAGATTCTTCATGATCAAGACTCTCGCCTTAAAGGGAACTTCGATCTGATGCTGGAAGTGCTTTTTAGGTACATCGAGCTGTTAAGAGAGGACTTTCAGGAGAGTTCTTGCGGAGGAAAGTTCAAGCAGCTTGCCTCTCAGATGTGTCGTGGAGCGTTGTGGCGTAAGCCGCTCCTGACGATGAACACGATCGGAGAGCATGAGGAGTTTTTACGGCGAGTGCGGGATGGCGCATGGAAGCCGAAAGGGATAGTGGAAGACGACGTGTCTAGTGAGGAACGAATCGATTCGTGCGACCAGTTTGCGACGAATTAGGCGCTCCGTCACACTATCTATGGTGCTCACCCCCTGTAAGGGGTACAAGAAGGTATCGTGTTACGAGTAAATGACATTTACAGAAGCTTCGGTGAGCGAGCGGTCCTTCAAGGGGCGAACTTCGCTCTGAAGCCAGGCACGATCAACGGTCTGATTGGGCCAAGTGGCGGCGGTAAAAGCATTCTCCTCAAGATCATCGCCCATACCTGCAAATGCGAGTACGGGTCCGTCGTTTTTGATAAAGGCATTTCAGTTACCGATGTCGGGCTCATGTTCCAGGAAGGAGCGCTGTTCGACTCGATGTCTGTCTACGACAACATCGCCTTTCCTCTCGTGGGAGGTAAGGTGCCAACCAACTCTCTTCCGAAGGAAGTTCGCGAGTCCGTGTGCGAAAAGATATCCGAGATTCTCGCCAGAGTCGGACTGACTCGAGCCGCTTACAAAATGCCTGCCCAGTTGAGCGGTGGAATGCGACGACGCGTTTCTCTGGCCCGCGCTCTCGTGGGCCGACCAAAGATTCTTTTGCTTGACGATCCAACGAGCGGGCTCGATCCCGTAGCAAGTAGTGTTATTATGGATCTGATTGTGGAGCTCCACCGCGAGTATTCCCCCACGACCGTTCTTGTGAGTCACGATCTGCGGCGGCTTCTTCCTGCGGTTGAGAGGATCCTTGCGCTCTTTGACGGTCAAATCGCCTTCGATGGATCGCTGTCCGACTTGGCCCAATCGGCCCCAGCGTTTGTTCGTAGTTTTGTGTCCTGTCGGTTCGAACTTCCAGCTCTCCCGACTGAACCTTCAGTGACGGTATAAGAATGAAAAAAGTGATGATGAAAGATAGAGCCATACAGGAGTCGCGAGAGCGGTTCCTTTCTGGCATCGGGGTGCCTGGTAAGGGCACATTCCAGGTTGATGACTTCCAGAAGCAGGCGATCGACAACCTCGCCGCCGGAATTGATACGCTCGTTGTGGCTCCTACGGGGTCAGGAAAGACGTATATCGCCATCGAGGCGATGAGGAACCTCCTTAAAAAGGGGCAGCACGCGGTCTATACCACGCCCCTCAAGGCACTTTCGAATACAAAGTACTCCGAGTTCCAACAAACCTTCGGTCCTGAGCACTCTGTGGGGCTCCTAACCGGAGATCGCAAGATCGAAGGTGATTCGGATATCGTTATCGCAACGACCGAGATTTATCGTAACGAGCTTTATCGAGGAACAGGGCGATACTCGCTCGTAATCCTCGATGAGGTGCATTACATCGCCGATCCGCAGCGTGGGGCTGTGTGGGAGGAGAGCATTATTCTCACACCGCACTCTTCAACGCTCTTAATGCTTTCCGCGTCCATCTCAAACGCTGAAGAGATAGCATCGTGGATCGAAGAGACTCGCAACAAAGAGTGTCGCATCGTGATGAAGAAGGAGCGCCCCGTGGAGCTTCGATACGGATTCCTCCATCCGAAGTATGGAGTTATTCCACTAAGCGACGAGAAGGGGCATCTGTCTCCTGAAGTTTCTCATTTCTACGGTTCTGCCGGTCTTGATGAAAGTGGCACGAGAGTCACAGGGAAATTCCCCGGAGCAAGGGATGATCGGAGCGGTCGCCGTGGTGGTGGACGAAGTCGCGCCGGTGAAGGGCAAAGGGGGCGTCGAGGTTCTCGTCGAGGTGGTCGGTAATGTTATATCCAGAGTTTCCAGTATCTATCATTCTCAGAGAGCTTGAGCGCGACGAGCTCTTGCCGGCTATTCTCTTTAGAACCGCTCGTAAGCAGTGCGATGGAGATGTTGAAGCGCTTTCTCGAAACGCCAACGCCGTGCTCGCTCTTGATCACCAGCAGCGGATCGAGAATGAGATTCAGCAAATCATTAGAAAATACAACTTCGATCCAGAATTTATTACTGGCTATCCACAATACTCGTCGTTGGTAACAACTGGAGTGGGCGCGCACCACGCTGGGCAGCTCCTGATTTGGCGCCTCTTGCTTGAGGAGCTGATGTCCCGCGGAATGTTGCGAATGATGATCGCTACCGGCACTGTCGCGGCAGGCGTTGATTTCCCCGCTCGTACCGCCGTTATTACGGCTCACAGTCGTCGAGGCTCGGAAGGATTTAGCGTTCTCTCATCCGCCGAGTTCCAGCAGATGGCTGGGCGAGCTGGACGTCGCGGAAAGGATGCCGTTGGCGTGTGTCTTATCACTCCAAGCAAATTCTCCGACGCCAGGGTGTTGCTCGAAGTTTCGAAGCGGCCACCTGAACCGCTTCGCTCGTCATACTTTGCCTCGCCCTCGACGGTTCTCAATCTGCTTAAGTATCGAAACGTGGACGATCTAATGTTCACGGTTGAGCGAAGCCTTGCGGCGTTTCTGGACCGAAAGAACGCGAGTCGCATGCGAGAAGAGGCGCTTAACGAGCAAGAGGCCATCGAAAGCGGCGGGGGACTGTCTGGCGAAAAGCTTAAGAAAGCCGAAAAGCGCGTGCGTCGAAAGATTCGAGAAGCGGAGGAGCTTGAGAAGAAGCAGGAGACCAGCCTCGCCCAAAGCTTGGATGGTCTTCGGGCGCTTGGGTATGTGGAAGGTGGGAGCCTAACTGAAAAGGGGTATTGGGCCGCCGAACTGTGCACGAGTCTCGTTTTAGAGCTTGGCGAGGCGATCTCGGAGAAGATTTTCGATGACTGCGCTCTCTATGAGCTGGTTGGCCTTGTTGCGAGCATAGCGGGAGATCCCCACCGACCCTACTTCAGGCTCAAGGCCAATCCGATCAAACCGGAGCTCTTCGGCAAGATGAATGACATTGTGAACCGGATTAAGAATAAGTACCAAGGGCCAGGCACCTCCGACATCGCTGTCATTCCAGACGCCGCGCTCACCGTGATTACGTGGATGGATTCTGAGACGTGGCCAGAGTTTTCGGGACTGTTGCGACTGTCGGGGGTAGCGGACGGAGATGTTGCCCGACTGGTCAGCCAGACCGCCGACCATCTCAATCAGATCACTCGGCTTGAGAAGACGCATCCTATCCTCGCGCAGTCCGCGAAGGTCGGTCGTGCTCGACTCCTGCGACCGCCATTCGCCGAGGCTTTACTGCCAGTTGATTAGGTCTTTTCCTTAATTCTCGCAACTGACGTGCATTTGCTCCATTGCGCAAGCGCGTCGGTTGCACTAATCCAACTTTAGCCGCTGGTTCGTTCATTAAATACTGGCTCGTTCGGCGGTTTTTGCGTTAAATTCTAGAGTTATGAAGATTCTTGTACCAGTAAAACGAGTGCCTGATTGGCAGATCAAACTTAAACTCCTTCCTGATGGTTCGAACATTCAGACCGACGGGATAAAGTGGATTCTTAATACCTTTGACGAGATCGCGGTTGAGGAGGCGATCCGATTGAAAGAGAAAGGCGTTGCTACTGAGATCGTTCTTGTGAGCGTCGGTCCGGCCGATGTTCGCGCGCGGCTCGAGTATGCGTTGGCCATGGGAGCGGACTCCGCGATTCTTGTAAAGTACGACGGCCCTTGCGATTCAGATCTCGCTTCCAGGGCGATAGCTGAAGTGTTCAAGAAGGGCGATTACGGAATGATCCTTCTCGGCAAGCAGGCGATCGATTCTGACGCTAATCAAACCGCGCAGCTTCTCGCTGGGCGTCTCAATCTGCCACAGGCGTGTTTCGCGTCGAAGGTGCTGGTTGAGTCTGGATCTGCGGTAGTTACCCGTGAGGTGGATGGTGGTCTAGAGACCGTTAAGCTTCCTTTACCTTGCGTTGTCTCAACAGACCTTCGTCTCAACGAGCCTCGATACGCCGCTCTACCAAACCTCATGAAGGCAAAAAAGAAGCCGTTTGAGGAGCTTTCGCTTGAGTCTCTTGGAGTATCTCCGGAGGTTAAGGTCAAGGTTAAGAGCCTCTCTCTTCCGGCTGGTCGAAAGGCTGGTCGTAAGGTCGCAAATGTTCAGGAACTCATCGCCGCTCTGCAAGGCGAAGCAAAGGTTCTGTAAATCACTTGAGGATTTGATATGTCGACAATTCTTCTTTTCATTCAACACACCAACGGTAAGGTTCCTAAAGGCACTTTAGCGGCACTCTCCGCGGCGCGTGAGCTACAGGGGCCGTGGGGCGCCTCCGGAATCGTTGGTATCGCTCTTGGCCCACAAGCTAAAACGGCCGCGGATTCGCTAAGCGGATATGGACTCACATCGGTGCGATATTCAGAGTCGCCACTTTTTGAGAAGTATCGCGCAGAGCCTTATGCTCGAGCGATCACTCTCGCGGCAAAGGAACTCGGGGCCTCAACCGTTCTTGGGCTCGCTAGCAGCACCGGAAAGGATACTCTTCCGCGGGTAGCGGCTTTATTGGATGCCGCGCAGGCATCTGACATTATCGGCGTGAATGGAGACGGCTCCATCAGGCGACCGATGTACGCTGGAAATATTATCGCCGACGTGGAGCTTTTAGCGGCACACCGAGTGCTTACCGTGCGGGGAACCGCTTTCGCTCCGGCCACGCCCACTGGCGCTGCCGGCGATGTGGCGGAGCTTTCGTTAGCTGGTGATAGCGAGCTTCACGAGCAGCCGCGGTTCGGCGAGGTTATCGGCTACGAATTGTCCAAGGCTGATCGTCCAGAGCTGTCTGATGCCGCAGTAGTCGTGAGCGGAGGTCGGGCCTTGGCTTCAGCTGAGAACTTCGAGAAGGTTCTCTTCCCGTTAGCTGATTCTCTTGGCGCGGCTGTAGGCGCGTCACGTGCGGCAGTTGACTCTGGGTACGCTCCAAATGACTGGCAGGTAGGTCAGACTGGTAAGGTCGTAGCGCCCAACCTTTACATCGCGGTTGGTATTTCAGGA
>CANLCB010000030.1 GCA_947488865.1 Deltaproteobacteria bacterium
CCCTTTCTCTCCGAGAAAAAGCAGGAGATGAGCACAGAAGGCAATCCCTCCTTTGCTACTTAGTTCCGGGAACAATAAAGGGATATTGCTCAATTACCTCGTCTTCCTCTTTTCCCTGGGGCTCTCGTCCAAACACCGGATATTTGTTTTTGGTGGTAACACGCACGGTCCGGGTCGGCTTTGGTATTATATGCCCTTGCATACGGGTAAATTCCTTCTAAGAATTTTGTACCAACGTTAAGATAGCCGCCAGGTCACCTCTTCCCTTGTCGGAAAGTTTGGATGCGACATGAGGAAGTGAACAAAAAAAGCCAGCGTGTTGAATCGCCTGCGGGTCTGCATCTTTACCTATAAGTCGTTCGCGCAACGCTGTGACAAATGCCGACGAGATGATAGGAGCCATGTAAATTGTTTTTAAAGCGATTAATTGAAAATGATTCAATCGAGCGGCGGGGATAGTGCTCCGATTACTCACAAGTACTTCACTCAGAGGTGCCATGGCGTCCACAAAAAACGAAAGGGTTTCGATTCCAGCGTTTTTTGCTTTCTCAGAGAACGGATCCGCTCGTAACGCTGCCTCTTGAACGCTAAGGTCGTGCTCTACGGCTGCGTGCGCAAGATTTATGAACTTTAGCGTCCATGCGTCGATCGTCACGAGAAGTTTCATCTTCGCGTTCTCAGGGTAATTAGGCATTGATGCGCAGGCGAGAGCGTTAGATGCGACAACGCAGAATGTACCACTATCGCCGTCATCATACGAAGATGATAGAAGGCCGTCCGTTTCGGTGACAAAATTCTCAGCCCTCGACAGGATCGCTCCGTTTAAGTCGGTGACGAATCGTTTCACTAAATCTCCGAACTGAGACTCTTCGAAAGTCGAAGGGATTTTGTGCGTATGGTCGAGAATTTCGGGCCAGGCCAAAGCGTTTATCTCAAGCGCTCGTTTCGCCGCAGCGAGGTGAGGTATAGTTTGAGTGGCGAGAGTTCTTAAGATGCTAGAGATCTCTGGTGAAGTGATGCTGGCGCTAAGCTCTGCCGCGGGCTTGGCGAGCTCCGCGATCCTATCGGAGTGAAGTGTGTCAGATATCTCTTCGTGCTTCAATTCGCCGCCGACGGTGGCGTGAATCACGAAGAGAACCTCGGTTATGCTTCCCCAAAGACCCCGTGCGATTAGGGTGTTTAGTTTCTCTTGGTAGGTCTGTACGAGATCAATCTTAATGTCTGTGGAGCGATGAGCCCATGTAGCGGCGAACTCAATCAAATTGAGGTACTCCCTTATGTTGGTCTGAGCGATGGAGCGAAGTTGACGGTGCAGCTCACCATCCTCGACCGCCGACTTGTCTTTGGTTTCGTCAATCCATGAACCAGGAGCGATAATCATGCAATAAGTCTCAAGACCCTCCACACCACCGTGATGTTTGAGGTGTCCGACGCTGCGGACGAACTTCGCTAAGTCAGGTGATAACGTGTCCGGGACCGTCTCTAGAACTTTTACCGCGTCAACCGCGCCGGGAATGGAGGAGAAGAGTTCGGCATGGATCAGGTGAGTGGCGTTTTCCGTTGGAGCTTTCCACGATTGAATTTCCCGCTCCATCAGCATGGTCGCGCGTAGTGAAGTAATAGCCTCTGGAAGGAGTCTTAAAAAATGAGTCGAAAACCCGTTTGGCCTAATGCCTGAGTTTACTAAGAGGCCGCCGCGACGAAGGACGGCGAACTTTTGGTCAGAGCTGGCCGTTGCCGCGGCGTCTCTTGAGGGGAGCAGATAGGAAGGAGGTGTCTTCAGGAATCCGCTACGTGTTAGTTCCGTGTGAAGCTTCTCGTAGAGTAAGATTGTCTGCTCGGCTCTCTCTAGGTCGGAGCCGCGATGGCAGGAATCCCAGTGTTGCATGAAGTTGACATTCAGAGCTTCCAGGCATTGGGTGCCGCTACTTTCAAAACGTTCTGCGTGGTCTGCTTCCATGGACCACCATGAAAGCGCCCTAAGGCGAGCTAGCAGATCAAAGGTGACGTCTATAGTTTTTATGGCGTTAGCGAATGTCCCCATAGACCCCGTGGAAGTGCGGGTTGCTCGCTTTGAGCACTCCTGAAGATGAGACGAGTGGTCGTGTAGGGCGCTCTTCGCCAGAGTGGAAAGTTCCCGACGAAGCTCATTCTCGTTAGAGATAATTTTTTTTGATGCAAGTTGGGCGAGATTAAGGAGTCGGTCTCTTGACAGAGGGGGTTCCGACCCCGTTCGCGCGAAATGCGCTAGGGACGAAAAGACGGTTTCGCGAACAAGTGCGCGAGCGACCAGGTCTTGAGCGCGTGCAATCCTTGTTTGGCTCGGAAGCTCTATCGAGAAATCACCCCGAGAGAATGTAAATGCCACCTCTTTTACTTTCGAGAGTCTAACCGAGATATTGGATGTCGGGTTCGGGCAGAGCGCCAGAATGGCTTGAGCTATAATTTCGTTTCGAACCAGAGATTGGATAGAGGCAGCAAGCTCTCTAGGGTTCCCAGTTACGTTCAGACTGACAGGGGGAAGGCATGGGGTTGTCTGTTGTTCATCACGCAGCTTCGCTGTAGTGTGTTCAGAGTTCGGAGTTGCGCCCATGGGGAGTTCTTACGGTCTTCGCCCTCTCAAGTCAAAAAATTAGCTGCTAACGGAGAACGCAGCGAAGCTTCGTGTTCGAATCTGATTTTTTCTGTATGGCCGCCGATTCTTAGCGCGCGGTTACGCGGCCTAGTTCCAGGAACTTCCTACTTTTTCTGCGCGAGTTTCCACGCTCAAGCGCGGTCGCTGGGCATCTCCACGCCTCGCCCTCGCAGGGTCGTTAAAAAAGGCTTTCCGTTGCACGACAAAATACCGCGAGATTTCAGGGTGAAAATTTCCTCCGTCCTTATTCTTCCACAAAATCTAGGTCACGGTGGAAGGTCTCTCTCAACCAAAAGAGAGAAATAGTAGCGAGAAACGACACAAAGATCCCCATGAACAGGGCGGCGTTGATAAGCCCAAAGGTCGGCTTTAAAAGCAGGAATCCTTCACTCACAGGCACAATCGCGCCACGGATGAAATTCGGCACCGTTGTTGTCACGGTCGCGCGAACATTCGTACCGAACTGCTCAGCAGCCGTGGTTACCACCAATACCCAGTAGCCACCCGCGATTCCAAGCAAGACATAATTACAGTAAAAACCGGAGAGCGAGAGCCCCTCACGCGTCAGAAACCACAACGGCGCTACCAACGTCAGCATTAAAAAAATCGCTATCGGACGCTTGCGACTCTGGAGTCGTTGGCTGAGAAGACCTCCAACAATATCGCCAATAAGCAGACCTGAGTAACAAAAAGCGATGCAGTACCCCGCTTTTGGCACGTCCGTAACACCCAGCGCGCGCGCCAAATCGTTCGCGTTAGCCAAAAGGATACCGATGATGTACCAGATGGGGATCCCCAGAATCATGCACATGAGGTAACGCACGAAGCGGGTACGCGACGCCAGAAGTAAGAGAATATCCTTGGTTGTATGCTCACGTTCCTTAACAGCGTTAAAGAGATGAGATTCCGATACAGATACCCGTAGCGCTAGGAGAAGAAGCCCCAGCACACCTCCAACGATGTACGACGTCCGCCAGGAAACGAGATCGCCAGTCAGTCCAGCGGCGATCGCGCCAAATACCCCCACACCAGCCACGATAGTCGTTCCATATCCACGAAGTCGCTGCGGGAGTATCTCCGCGACAAGAGTGACTCCCGCCCCAAGCTCTCCTGCGAGTCCAATTCCCGCGATGAATCTCAGAGCGGCGTACAGTGGAATTGAAGAGATGCAGGCGTTAGCGATATTGGCGACCGAGTAAATGAGAATCGAGCCAAAGAGCACCTTGGTGCGCCCGATACGATCTCCCAGAATGCCCCAGATTACTCCGCCGAGAAGCATCCCGAACATCTGCCAGTTCAAAAGGACTGTACCCGTCTCAAGCATCAATTCCGCTGGCACCCCCATCTCTCTCAGCGAGGGATTCTTGACCACTAGAAAGAGAACTAGGTCGTAGACGTCAACGAAGTAGCCGAGCGCGGCGACGACCAACGCGGCTGATAACAAGGGGTGTTTGTGCGACATGAGGGGCGTTTTAACACCCATCGAGGGGTGGAGCTACCCCTTTGCCCTCTTCATGGACAGTCTCGGATGATTCGCACGGAAGCTCGATGAATACCGGGCAGATTTGCCTTTCCGGCTCGATATTAAGGAGATTGTTGGAACGGCGGACTGGATGATATTTGTTATCTCATGACTCACCTTTCTCGGTTTTTACGGCAGAGCTCTATTCTGGTCGCTCTCATCGTCGCATCACTCTCCTCTGCCGCTTTCGGGCTTACTATCGATAAATTTCAAGACGATTGTACTCTCTCATCCTCTTCAATCGCTGGTTCAACACGTACGGGGCATTTTGTTTCCGCTAAGGCGCTCGGCGGAGGACGATCTTTTACGGCGACCAAGGGCGGGGCGGGAAGTGGCGTGTCTCGCCTGGAAGTCGTTGATTCAACCCTAGGATATACTCAAGGAGCTCACGCCGGACTGGGACAGGTATCGTGGGATGGAAACAGCGATCCATCCACGGTCACTCCGAATGGATTGGGCGGCGTGGATATGTCTCAGGATGGAGGAACCTCATTCCGTGTAGGGCTGCAGTTCTTTGATTTCCCCTTCAATAGTCCGATACGGTTAGTGTTAAGGGTCTACGACGCCGCTCGCGCAGATGGGTCAAAGTTTTCCGAAATTACGGTCACTATCGATCAGTACTACGATGCTCCCGACGTCTTCATGATCGAGATTCCGTTTACCCTTTTCTCCGTTGCGGGGGCGAATACCATAGCGGCGCCTGGAGGCGCCTCCTTCAGCACTATCGCTACACTTGGAGCTAACGGAGCCGCCAATCTGCGAAACGTAGGAGCGGTTACGTTAACCTTCAATGGAATGACGAACTCCAAAGCCCCTGACGTTATCCTTAGCGCGTTCAAGACTAATGGGAGGTGCTCTGCGGTGCCGAACGCCGATCGAACCGTCTTTGATTCATGTTCGGTATGTTTAGACGACGGCAACGCGAATAAGGGGCTCGACCGCTGTGGGAGTTGCTATTACGGACCGTCAGGGGCCTCATCTGTCGCGACACGACTCGTCGATGATTGCGGCGTATGTCCAGGCGAGTCTCACTACTCTTTTTCGGCGGGAACGAAGGATATCTGCGGCACATGTCTTAGAGGCCCCCCCTCTTATGTCTACAAAGATAGAACCTCGACGTGCAATGTAGCTGTCGATGGATGTGTTCGTGTAGAGCCCACGAAGCAAATTCGCAGCTTCGAAAAGCAGTTAATCAAAAAGGCGGACGCCCTCAAGCAACGATTCATCGACGATAGCAAGCGCTTTACCATCAAGGGATGCGTAGGAGACATCTCCCTCGCAGACACTCTGGTAGGAAACACGTATGAGATTATCGCCTCAAAAGGAAGAGAGGTCTTTCGTCGTGGCGTGCTCGTATGTAGCAACTCCTGCATCACAGTTTCATTCGCAGATGAAGTGAGTCGTCTAACCCCCCAATTCAACATCCTTGAGCGAGAAGCCGCTCGGATGGCCAAGAGAACCAAGCAGTGTTACCGAAAATTGGGAGTTATAAACAACATCGTCAACGGCCGGGACGGGGTCTCGGGGACAATCGCCGATGTCCGATCAGGATTGAATAATCTTATACGCGAGTGTCGAAGGAGCCGAGTATGCCCGAGGTAACGACCAGTTAGCTCATGTAGCGTCTAAGGCAGCTCTTTGTACACCACCGACAGCACCTCAATATCTTGCTGCCCCTTCGGAGAATTAAAGGTCACAAAATCCCCCTCTTTGGCTTTGAGGAGCGCCTTTGCGAGTGGAGACATCCAGCTAATTCGACCTTTCGCGACATCAACCTCATCCACTCCCACGATCGAGTAGGTACGCTCTGAATCATCCTCAAACCGGATCTTCACAGTCGCTCCGAACTGCACGTACTCAGCGTTTATCGCCAACGGATCAACAACCTCCGCGGCTTCGAGACGTTTAGCAAGAAAGCGCATGCGCTTATCGATCTCTCGGAGACGCTTTTTGCCGTAGAGATAATCTCCATTTTCGGACCGATCGCCATTTCCAGCGGCCCACGCGACCGTCTTTGTGACTTCAGGACGCTCTTCATACCGAAGCTTCCGAAGCTCAGCGCGCAGGCGCTCCGCTCCGGCGGGAGTTATGTAATTTTTCCCCCCTGGCACCGACGCATCGACGTCAGCGTCGACTTCAGTGTTGTTCTCGTCACCATCACGGGTAAAAGCTTTGCTCATGGCGTGTTTATCGTCTCAGATGCAACAGAGGGTCGACTAAAAAGTACTAATCTTCAACTGGTACGTTGGAGCGAATCCAACCGACCACATCTTGAGTGTGGGTGCCCGGAACGAAGATCTCCTTAACACCCAACTTCTTAAGTTCCACTATATCATCCTTAGGCATGATCCCTCCACCGAACACGGTAATGTCCTGAGCGCCTTCACTCTTTAGCTTGGATAAAAGCTCTGGAAAGAGTGTCATGTGGGCCCCCGAGAGGATGCTGAGCCCGATACAATCCACGTCCTCTTGAATAGCCGCGCGAACGATATTTTCAGTGGTTTGATGAAGCCCTGTATAGATGACCTCAAAGCCAGCGTCACGAAGAGCGCGAGCGATGACTTTCGCGCCTCGATCGTGGCCGTCTAATCCCGCCTTCGCGATGAGAATTCGTACTGGTCGAGTCGCAGCTTGATTCGTTGTCATAACATCCCTGGATCTGAATACACCCCAAACACACGTCGGTAGATATCTGACACTTCACCAAGCGTTACGCCCGCGTCCACCGCGTCAATCAATATCGGCACCACATTTCTATTTTCTACGCACGCGCGCTCAACCGCATCAAGAGAGGTCTTCCATCGAACTGGATCTCGCCGAGCTCGGAAGGCTTTTATCTTTTCGATCTGCACACGCTCCGCGGCGTGATCAATCTTGAGCGTTGGAATCTCCTGCTCGCCACCCTCAGTGTACTTATTAACTCCAACGATAGTCTGCTCTCCAGCGTCGAGGTCGAGTTGGAACTGATATGCGGATTCCGATATCTCTTTCTGAGGGAACCCTTCCTCTACAGCTCGCAACATTCCACCAAGCGCGTCGATCTGCTTGATGTACTCCATCGCCTCGGCTTCAATTTCATTGGTGAGTCGCTCAACATAGTACGAACCACCCAAAGGATCGACGATGTTCCCCACTCCACTCTCCTCAGCGATGAGCTGTTGAGTGCGCAGAGCAACCCGCACGGCGTCCTCAGTAGGGAGAGAGAGAGTCTCATCCATACTGTTGGTGTGCAGAGATTGAACACCACCTAATACAGCCGCTAAAGCCTGCATCGCGACACGGGCAACGTTGTTGATAGGCTGCTGCGCTGTGAGGCTCACGCCGGCGGTCTGCGCGTGTGTTCGAAGCTTACATGACGCGTCCTTCTTAGCGCCGTAGCGCTCCCTCATGAGACGGGCCCACATACGACGAGCGGCGCGGAACTTCGCGATCTCCTCGAAGAAATCGTTGTGCACATCAAAGAAGAACGATAGCTGTGGCGCAAACGAATCAATCTCCATCCCTCGCGACAAACAGTGGTCAACGTAAGCAAGGCCGTCCGCTATCGTGAACGCGAGCTCCTGAACCGCGGTCGCTCCAGCCTCACGTATGTGATAGCCGCTGATACTGACCGGATTAAACTTCGGAGCGGACGAAGCGCAAAATTCGATAACATCGCACACGAGCTTCACCGATGGCTTCGGAGGGGAGATCCACTCTTTTTGAGCGATAAACTCCTTGAGCATATCGTTCTGAATGGTTCCCCCAATCTTATCAAAAGATAGCCCTCGCCTTTTAGCGACCGCAAAGTAAAAGGCGAACGCAACCGTGGCGGTGCAATTGATTGTCATCGATGTGGTGATCTTATCAAGATGAATCCCCTCAAAGAGAGTCTCCATATCCTCAATAGTCGCGACACTTACTCCCTCTCGGCCAACCTCTCCCAGAGAGCGAGCGTGGTCTGGGTCGTACCCCATAAGGCATGGCATATCGAACGCCGTGGAAAGGCCTGTCTGCCCATGCTCAAGGAGGTATTTGAATCGCTTGTTCGTATCCTCGGGGCTTCCGAATCCAGCGAATTGCCGCATCGTCCACAAACGGCCACGGTACATCGTTGGTTGAACACCACGAGTAAAAGGATACTCTCCCGGGAAACCGAGCTGAGAGGCATAGTCCACCGCCCCTCCGTTTTCCGGGGTAACAAGCTCAGGCTGATCACGAAAGCTAATCGAAGCGTATTTTTTACGTCGCTCAACTTGCGCGGCGTAACGCTTCTGGCGCCACTCTTGGTGGGAAGCGCTCTTTAAAAAAGGCGGTTGTCCGTTCGAGGATTTGCTCATAGTGGAACGGTGCTCCCTACTCCTTTAATAGCTGTGTCGCGATGAGGATACGTTGAATCTCACTCGTACCCTCATAAATCTCGGTAATCTTGGCGTCGCGCAAGTGTCGTTCAGCCGGATAATCCGTAACGTACCCGTATCCCCCGTGAATCTGAATGCCCTTTACAGCGCACATCATCGCGGTCTCTGAGGCGAAAAGCTTAGCTTGAGCGGCCTGACGAACATAGCTCAGCTTCTTATCTTTTCGCTTAGCGGCACCAAGAGTCAGATACCGAGCGCTATCAATGTGGCACACCATGTCAGCGAAATAGTTCTGGATCGATTGGTGGTCACAAATAGCTTTACCGAACGCTTTGCGCTCTTGGGAATACTTAAGGGCGTCGTCAAACGCGGCGCGCGCGATACCTACAGCCTGCGCGGCGACACCGATACGCCCACCGTTCAATGTGGTCATCGCGACGAGGAACCCTCGATTCTCCTCATGCAAGATAGCGCTCTTAGGCACTCGTACGTTGTCGTACATGATGCTCGACGTCGGAGAACCTCGAATACCCATCTTATCTTCTCGCTTACCACGAGAGATACCTGGAAGGTTCATGTCATGCACGAACGCCGTAATCGCCTTATTTCCCTTTGAGGTATCGCGTGTCGCGAACACAACACATACGTCAGCCTCCGGGGCGTTCGTAATCCAATTTTTTGTTCCGTTAAGGATGTAGTGATCGCCATCTTGCTTGTAGGTGGTGACGATGGCACTCGCGTCACTACCTGTGCTCGGCTCCGAAAGCGCGAAACAACCGAGAGCTTTTCCAGATGCCAAGCGCGGAAGGAAATACTTCTTCTGCTCCTCTGTGCCATAATCGAGGATCGGCGTAACGCAGAGCGATGTGTGAGCGCTGACGATAATTCCCGTTGAGGCACACGCCGCGGAAAGCTCCTCAATAATAAGGGCGTACGCGAGAGTCGAGAGACCAGCGCCTCCGTATTCAGGTGGCACGATGGCACCCATAAGACCAAGCTCGCCCATCTTCGGCATCAATTCACGGGGAAAGTAGTGCTCTTGGTCGATCTTCGCGGCGAGCGGGGCGACCTCCTTCTCAGCGAAGGCTCTCGCCGTATCACACGCAAAGTTCTCTTCTTCTGAGAGATCGAACGCTATACTGTCTCGCCACACCATAACCTATCGTCCCGTAAACTTTGCCTCACGCTTTTGAAGAAAGGCGTCCATCCCCTCTTCCCGATCCGCAGTTTCAAAAAGCCGCAAAAATTCTTCAACTTCCAATCGTAATCCCGAGAGGAGAAGAGATTGATGCGCTTGATTGATAACTTTTTTGGTCCCCTTGATGGCAAGTGGCGCCTTGGAAGCGATAGTAGTCGCGATCTTTTTAACTTCGTCCATCAGCTGAGCGTCAGGCGCTACTTTATCCGCGATGCCCACCATACGAGCTTCTTCGGCTCCAATAAGCTCGCCCGTGTAACACAGACGACGAGCGGTCCCGATGCCACACCGTTGAATCAGTCTCTGCGTTCCACCGAATCCAGGCATAATCCCAAGATTGACCTCAGGCTGGCCGAGCTTCGCGCTTTCCGCGCACACAATAAGATCACACGCCAGCGCGAGCTCTAAGCCGCCGCCAAGGGCGAATCCGTTGACCGCCGCGATAACCGGCACATCAAAGGTTTCAATGGTTCGCATGGCCCGTTGTCCCAACTCCACGTACTCCGCTATCGGACGGGGCCCCAGTTGGCTCATTGTTCGAATATCCGCTCCAGCAACGAACGCCTTAGGGCCCTTTCCAGTGATTATAACGCTTCGGATTGAGGGGTTAGAGGCTATTTTTCCCAGGGCGAGGATAACCCCCTGAAGAACATCTGGATTTAAGGCATTAAGGCTCTCGGGGCGGTTTATAGTAATCGTCGCAATAGGACCATCGTGCTCAAGGAGCACAGTATTTTCCTCTAGAATCGCAGTCATGGTAACCCCTGGGTACGGTTTTGCGTTTTGGGTAGATTATCGCTGTTTGGACTCCCCCGCTACCGCTTTGATTTGGTCGTAAAGCCCCGTTTTATCCCGGAGGCCACTCCATAGGACGCCCGCCCAGGACGTGGAGGTGCAAATGAAAGACGGTTTGGCCGCCGTGCTGCCCAATATTGGTAACTATTCGGTATCCCCCCTCGGCGATCCCCTCCTGACGAGCCACCTCGGCGGCGGCAAGCATGAGCTCTCCTATGAGCTGAGCGTCATCTTTGGTCGCATGAGCGACGCTGACAATCGGCCTTTTGGGGATGACTAGGACATGGGATGGAGCGGCTGGGCTAATGTCACGAAAGGCGAGAACGGTGTCCGTCTCATATACGATGGTAGCAGGGATCTCCCTTCGTACGATCTTGCCAAAGATAGTATCTCCGTCCTGTGTCATAAATAGCCCCTTAAAGATTTACCACATACGAAAGGTCGCGCTCAGACGCCTCTTCCGAGCGCACATAAGCGCTACCCGATACCTCATCATACTCCACTTGAATGAGGTGCTGGACCCCATCTTTTACGTCCTCAAGATGGGTAATAATAATAATCTGCTCGAAGCGATTTCGTAACTTCTCTAAGAGGGAGAGCACATTTCCTCTTCGCCCCTCGTCGAGCGAACCGAAAACCTCATCGAGAATAAGAAGTGAAAAATGCTGCCCCGCTCGTTCAGCGAGCATATGCGACAGGGAAATTCTCATACAGAGATTTAAGATATCCTCTTCTCCGCCGCTAATAACTCGCTTCGCCTCACCATCCTCCATAACGGTAGGAGTGAAGTCATCCTCTAATTCAACCGCGGAATACCGTCCATCGGTAAGGTCAGCGAGATATTCACTCGCCAGCTCCGCCATTCGGGGGCGAATCGAGACGTTCACATACTTCCTGAAATCAGTGACAATTCGATCGCACTCGTCGCAAATTCGAACCTCTCGACGAAGTTTTTCCAGCTCAATAACTCGCCCGTCAAAGGCGACAAGATCGCCTTTACTTCTCTCGACCAAAGCGAGCTTGGTGTTAACCTCACCCTCAAGCCGAACTCGCTGAAGCCGAGCGACCTCCATCAACCGCTGCGCGGCATCGAAGGCCCCCTTCTCTCTCAGATAATCCTCCTCCGAGAACCGTAGGTCCGTCATCCGAGCTGTAGCTTCTTTGGCGTGAGTGGTGGCAAGTTCGATCTCACTTGCGATTAGGCTCTGTTCTTTTTTAAGCGCCTCGACTCGCTGTTGAAGCTGCGCGCACATTTGAAGCTCTTGCAGTTTAGCCTCAACTCCCCGCACAACTCTCTCTCGTTCGGCCAACGCTTCTCGCGCACCCTTAACGGATTCTGGCTCCTGCGAGGATTCTTTGACCACCTTGTCGAAATCTCGGACTTTCTTCGCGAGTTCTCGCTGTTCCGTTTGAAAATGCTTCTTTACCTGCTCAAAAGATTCACCAAGCTCTTGGCCGCAGGTCGGGCACTCCGCCCCATCCTCAAGCTTTCCGGTATTCGTGATTCGTTTTTCAAGCTGAGCATATTGAGCGCGAGCCATATCTCGCTCCGCCGTAGCTTTCGAGAGAGCCTCCCGCCACACCAACTCACTCTTTCGCAACTCGTCAGCCTTCGCCTTTACCGCCTCTCGCTCAACCGCGAGGGTCATCTTCACTCCATTCAAAGCGTCTTCTACGCTTGCCGCGCCCGACAACGCTTTAAGATTGCGAACCAGTTCCTCCTCGGCCAAGCCAACCTGATCCACCAGATCTCTCTGCCGTCGGGTTCGCTCATCCAGTCGAACTTTTGCCTGTTGATAGATCTCGCGCTCTTTAGTGTAGCGCGCCTTGAGTTCCTCAAGCTTTGTCATCTTTTCGCGAAGCACCGCAAAATCACTCTCAGACTTTTGTAACGTCTGTTGCGCCTCGCTGTGCCGGCCACGAATCTCTTTCAACTCCGCCGCCTCCTGCTCAAGTCGCTTCTCAATTTCTTCACGGGTGCCAAGACTCGACTCAACACCACTTAAAACCGCCCGTTTTTCTTTACGATCGCTTCGGATTTGATCCTGAACTTCCTCCAGCCGATCGTATCCCATCATCCGAACGATAAACTTTTCTCGCTCGGTAGCGCCCTTCTTGCCACTTAAAAACTCGAGGCCTTTCTGCTCAGTGCAGTACGTCGATAGAAATTCATCGTGCGACATTCCCACAATGCCGCTAATCCGTTGAGAGACGTCACGATTACCAACCGCTACAGGCTGAGCTTCGCCACCGATAAAAAGCGTCGCGTCATTAAGTGTGCGCTCAATTCGGAAGATGACCCCTTCATGCTCAAGCGCGAGCTCCACTCGCAACTCGTGCTCTCGCTTACCCTTACCACTCTTCAACGGAGCGTTACGAGTCCGAACGTCCTCAACACGTCCACGAAGCGCCCTCGATCCATACAAGGCGAATCCAATAGCCTCTACAATCGTAGTCTTTCCAGAACCGTTCGACCCGATCACGCCCACTAAGCCATCTGGGAATGTGATATGACTAGACGCGTGCTGCCTAAAATATTGGAGAGTGAGGCTACGAAGCTTCATATTTCGCCTCCACGCGAGAGATATACCCTCCCAAAATCGCCGATATCTCTTCGTGCGAAACTCCAGGAACCTCGGCGCTCTTACTAAATTCGAGTAACTGGTCCTTTAGCAAACCTTTGCCTGGCTTGCTCACTGTTGAACTTTCTTTGTAGGTGTTCACAAACGAAATATCGAGCGTCAAATTAAGAGCCTGCGCCCGAAGCGCGCGTAGCGCCTTGTGATCAAGATGTCGGTAGCTTTCGCGAGACATGCCCTTGACCTCTAGTCGGACGATCTTCCCCTCAATGCCACCAGGAACCTCCTCTACGCGCTCGCGAATCAACACCATGATCCCCTCGGGCTCAATTCCCGAAACATCTAAGGGCTCCAGCGCGACAACTTCTCGCGGGGACGTTAGAGGATGAAACACACGCTTAGCGCCCGGAAGCTGCACCTCAAGGAAGCCTTTGGGCTGTGTCGCCTCGCTCCAAATATTAGTCGCGGTGTGCTCTATCGATCCGGAGTAGGCGGCGTTTAACGCCACGGGACGATGAAGGTGAACGTGCCCTAACGCGATGTAATCCCATTCATGAGGAGAGAGGGATTTTAGATCTACCTCGGCACCGCCAAAATCACTCACCCACCCTTCGTTGACTTGCCCGTGAACCACCAAGACGTTGTGGGCGTAACGATCATCCGCGCGCAACGAAAGATTAGCTTTATCAAGAAGCGCGGCATGAGGGAGACATGTCACGGAGAGACTCTTCTCTTTAAATGAGAACACTTCTTTTTGAGCGTCGGCAACATAGACTCCCCGGATCTCGGTGAAGAGTTGCAGAACAGAGCCTGTGTCGATTCTCTTTGGAGTTTCATGATTACCAGCGACGATAATCACTGGCGCCTGGGTTTCGTCGGCGAGCCGACGCAACTGACGGAAGCACATTGTCACAATCGCGTTCGTCGGACGAACCGCGTGAAAAAGGTCCCCAGCAATGACGGTTACATCTGGCTTAAGAGAAATAATTCGGGTGATAGCCTCTTGAAAGGCGAGGTTCACGTCGAACTCACGCTGATTAATTCCCTGCCTGGTTATCTTGTTGTACCGACGATATCCCAAGTGGACATCAGCGAGATGACAGAGTCTGAGCGGTGTTGTATTCGCGGGAAGTGTGTGTACCGACATAGTGCTTCGAACGGTCCCTCTCGAAGGTCGGGACAGCCCGAAATCTAGCCAATACCACCCTGAAGTTCAATGAATAAGGTGCCGACTGGATGAATTTGGGGCCCAATTTTATGGACAATTCCCGCGCAGGGCAATTTAGACGGCGGGAGAAGCGGGCCCGACGGTGTCTTCTTTCGTATGAAGCTGGAAAACCCACACCCGCAGCTCAGCCTGAGGGGCTGTTTTGACCGTGCAGAGAGCGTCATACGCTCCATTCTGCGCGGACATTGGGATCATTAACGTACGCTCAACTACGCCTGTCTTTGATGTCGCGATACCGTCGAGCAATTCTTTATAGAGAAGCGGCTCAAACATCCTTTTCAGCACATCAGCCGCGTCTCGCGGTTCATTCACTTCCGCCAAGCGCAGAAGAAGGTCATTGCAGTATACAATGGAACCATCAGCTCTCTGTACCAACACAGCCTCATGCGTGAGCGCCTCGACCGCCCGCTGAGCTTGCAAAAGCTCTACGAGCCGGGCTCGCTGCTCATCAGTTTGCTTACGCATCTGACTCAGATTTATGTGGTTATACACCCGCGCTACGAATGCTGATCGCTCAATCGGTTTTACAAGATAATCGTTCGCCCCAGTGGAAAGCCCTCGCACTAAGCTCTTTCCATCCCCGTCTCCTGTGACCAGAAGCACCGGGAGGCTATCAACAGGATACCGCTTTCGGATCTGGCTCAAGAGATCGAAGCCATCAATGTCGGGCATATCGATATCCAAGAGGATCATCGCTGGAATTTCGTGCTCCAATACGTCGAGGCACTGAGTACCACTCGAACACTCAACAGCCTCGTATCCACAGGAGGCTAGAGTGGACATAAGTATCTTGCGACTCACTGGACAATCGTCCACGACCACGATTGATTGTTGCTTGGTTCCCATAAGGCCTCATCCACTCACTGGCTTACCTTTTGCAATCGACTGAAACGCGGCTGTGCTTTAGAGTCGGTCGTCTCAAAACACTCAAGGAATTCATGTCCTTAGACTCACCGCCCCCAGACAACTCACTTCTGGATACGCAGGAGTTGCATACTCCAGGGCCAAATCTGTTCACAGGTCGTCTTCTTCTGGGCATTTTGAAGTCTATTGAGAACGAGCTTAGGAAGCGGGAGATGCTTGGTTTTCAGGGCACTCCCCCGACTCCTTTGTGGTTTTTAGCGGAAACGGAACGGAACGTTTTTCTGTGGAGAACAGGCCAAAGCCTGGACGACGCCAAGAAGTATAGCTTTTGGGTCGATGTTACCGCGCTCATAGAGAAGCGCAGAGAGCAACTCAAAAACCCTCAAGATTCGAATCCCTTCATAAACCCGGTATGGGGCAGCGGTCCCCTTGACGCGAAACTCGTCGATGGAGAACGTGACTACCTTGACCTCTTGGAAGACCTGGCCCCCACAGCGTTTAAGCGGGGAGAATCGCTCAGTAAAGCAAGCGAGTCCCTAAGGCTCGAAATGGACCCCACCGCCACTCGAGAGCCGATCCTCCTTCCCATAGCGCCCGCGCTTCTTACCCGTCGAACATAAGCCTTCCACGCTCTCGCATAGTTACGCCCCGTTCAATCTTTCATGAAGCAGGAACGCTAGGTTTGCGCTACCATAAAGGGGTTCACTCTCATTCGTTGCGAAACGCGTATGACTCCTAACCATCTCGATCCTCTCGTCATTGAAACAGTCACCCGAATCTGTAAATCAGAGATACCAAAGTATCAGAACGAGCAGTTCTACAATTCCATCCCGCGGGATCTCTTCACTTCGTTCTGCGAAGCCGGTCTCGGAGGACTCAGCATCCCTGAGGAATACGGAGGAATCGGCGCGTCCGCGACTACAATCGCCACCGTATTCGAGACCATTTCACAATACGACCTTGGCCCCGCGATCTTTATCTCAGTACACACCATGGTCAGCGGCATCATCGCCCGCCATGGATCTCACGAACAAAAGTCCGACCTCCTTCCCCGTCTTGCCTCGGGAGAACTTCTCGGCGCGTTCGCTCTGACTGAACCGCAAGCCGGATCTGATACGTCAGCTTTATCCACTGAGGCGACTATACTGGCCGATGGTTTTTCTCTCAAAGGAAGCAAGTGCTACATCACAAGCGCTGGCTTTGCCGATCTCTATCTTGTCTTCGCTCAGACCAAAAACGATACCGGTTCTGGCACATCCACGTTCCTCGTCTCTAAGGAGACTCCCGGACTATCGATCGGAAAGCCAGAACGCAAAATGGGAGGAGAACTGTCTCCGATCGCGTCGATATTCTTTGATGACGCGAAGATTCCATCCTCCTCCCTTCTTGGCCCTCTTCATGGAGGCATGAAAGTAGCCCTATCGGGCCTTGCTGGCGGACGGGTCAACATCGCGGCGTGCGCAAACGGTTTGTCACGAGCCGCTCTCGATGACGCGAAGAGTTATTTGAAAGAGCGCCATCAATTCGGAAAACCGCTCGCGGAATTTCAAGGCCTCCAATTCATGCTCGCCGACATGTACATCAAACTAGTGGCGGCTCAAGCTCTTACTGAACGTGCCGCTCAAGAAATGGATAATCAGTCATCCACAACGAGTATCAAAATGTCATCGAGCTCGGCGAAATGTTTCGCGACAGATTGCGCGATGGAGATCACCACCAACGCCGTTCAACTGTTCGGTGGCGCGGGATATATCAAAGACTACTCCGTCGAACGATACATGCGGGACGCTAAAATGCTGCAGATCGTTGAGGGCGCGAACCAAATTCAGAGAATGATTATCTCCAAAGAGCTATTAGGCTAGCTTTTGGCGCTCATCAGCGAGAGGAATTTGTTGGGGTCAATATTCCCACCACACACAACAAGAGCGCAGGTCTTCCCCTGAAAGCGCTCATGCTCTTTAAGGTACGCGGCGGTCGTGAGCGCTCCCGCTCCCTCTACGACTAATCGACGCTCAAAAAATAGCAAGCGCATCGCGGCGGCGATATCCCCCTCTTCGACTAAGATCCAATGATCGACGAACGCCTTACACAGGTCGATAGTCACCGCCCCTGCCTGAACGGGCCCGGCGGTACTATCAGAAAGAGTTTCCAGGTGATCGGTAAACTCTCCAGGGACACCGGTTACGATATCAAACATATGCGCCGAGTTCGCGGGAGAGACCCCCACAACTTCAACATCGGGCTTCACCGCTTTCACATAGGCAGCTACGCCTCCTGCTAAGCCACCCCCTCCAACAGCGAGGAAGATCAGATCAACGTGAGGGATCTGATGCAGGATTTCAATCCCCACACTCCCCTGACCGGCGATTACCATCGGATCATTGTAAGGCGAAATAAAGGGAACCCCCTCGGACACAGCGCGAGAGAGGGCTTCCTTCTCACATGCCTCATACCCTCCCTCTACATATTCAAGCGTAACAGGGGCGGCCTCTAAAATTCTACGACGAGAGGGATCGATAGTCTTTGGAATGAAAATAGTCGCTGGAACACCGTGAATATCGCAGGCATGCGCGATTCCGAGAGCGTGATTACCAGCTGAACTCGCCACAATGCCCAATCGTTTCTCTTTATCTGAGAGGGTCGCTATCCGTGCTAAAGCGCCTCGTACTTTAAACGATCCTGTCACTTGGAGATTTTCATACTTCAGCCACACCTCCGCCTCACCCGCCTCCAAAGCCCCCACTCGCTCCACTGGAGTTTCTCGAATGTATGGTTGAATGACACCGTGAGCTTGTCGAATTCCTTCGTGCCCCGAAATAATAGTGGTCGTAGAGCCGGCTTTCATGTCGATGAAGATTCCCTATACCAGCTTCAGAATGACGCTACCCTTGAGGCTCTTCGGAAGTAGAAAGATGAACCACGACATGGAGCGAGCCCAAGTCCCGATGAGATTCTACGACCGCCTGGTGCTGCGCGCCCTGATAATATTCAAGACGTGTATCACCGTACGTACGTCCCTGTGTTTGATGATGAAAGGCCAGAACGAATCCGAGAAAGCTCACGTACAACATCGCGGAGGAGCTTAAGATAAGCGTTCGAGTTTTAGGGGAGAATTCCAATCCCTCAGGCTGAACACCTGGTGGTAGGTCAATCACATCTCGACCTTGATGAAATCGCAATCGGTAGCAGGTCTCACA
>CANLCB010000031.1 GCA_947488865.1 Deltaproteobacteria bacterium
GATCGTCAGCGGGAGCAATCGTGACCTTGTGTGTTCTTTCCATCCATCCGCGCATTTGAAATGTGCGTGACTGCGAGATCCGAACATTCCGGCACAGCTGTGACTCCATGAGGTCGGGATCGAGAAGCTCTCGTGTTGTTGCTAAGGATAACGCCTTCTCAACTACAGCTTCATTCACGCGCCATTTTGAAAGTCGGCCGATTGCCGCGATCTGCGAGGCACCGGGGCGTAAAATGGTGAGTGTTTCGCACGGTTGGGGGTCAAGACTTTTCTTGGGCTCAGAGCTTTCATTGCCCGCCCAATTTCCTTCTGGGTCGTCCAAGAGGTCAACGTCGCCGTCTTCGTCAAACGAGTCTTCCCCGTCATAAATGTTGTGAGGGTCCTCTCCATCCAGCGGGAGTGAGGGCTCTCCTTTTTCTGGTGTTCGATGATGCGAAGGTGGTTCGTACTGATCGAAGATATCGAGCGCGGCGCGTGGCGCCACTAAGGTAAAACCATCGAAGTCAAAGAGATCATTTGTGGTGTAGTGGGCTTTGTTTCGCGCGTTTTCGCCAATATCCCAGCCGATCGGATTGTATCCTAAGCGCGCTACGAGCTCGTCGACGCACTTCCAACGGTTGATGAGCGTATTGAGGTTGTACGGGGGTTGATTCTCGTTGGCAAAGGTGAGGTCCGCTCGCACTGGTGTTCCAGGCTCTTTAACTAAATGCAGGGCAAAGTCTAGCCTATCTCTGGGCTCCTCATCGTCAAATTTAGCGGAAGGGGGAGGTGGTTTCTTTAGAACCACGGCTCGAACGAAGTACGGCCCGTCTTTTGCCATCTGTAGAATGCGACGCTCTTCGATAGAGACTCGTGACAATTCTGCTGTTTGCGACAGGAGTGCTTCGTCAAGTGGAGCACCTTGTTCAAGCTTCTCTCGAATCATCTGAAAAGCGGCGGGGTGGATCATCATATCCACCTGAGTCTTTAGGTACTCAAGGCGCTCCGCATTCGCCGCTTGAAATTCGAGCTGCATCGGCTCATGCTCGTGCTTAAGGCGCAGCGTTGCCTCTGGCTGAGGATTCGAAGGGTCTTGAGGGAATGCGAGACGAGATACGTTCATGGGTACTGCAAAGATGGGTTAACCGCAGAAAGCAGGATACCAAGTGTGGGTAGGGTGATTCTACGAATCAGGTGAGGATTCTGGCGAAGAAGTCAGCGCAATTTTCTCAGAATCGCAGATTCGAACAGATAAAGACTTTATAAGTCTACGCGGCTCGAATTACTTTGCCTGTTTTGGTGAGCGGAATCGCCGACACTTCAGTGATTTTTGAAGGGATCTTGTAGGGGGAGAGGCGTTCGCCGGCATAGGCGCGCAAGCTCTCTACGTCGACTGAGCGGCCCTCTTGAATCGTAACCTCGGCGACAACGCTCTCTGACCCATTTGGTTGGGTGATCCCAAAAACGCGAGAGGAGCGGATTCCTGGAAATGAATTGAGGATGCCCTCAACTTCTTCAGGAAACACCTTGTGTCCAGAGATGTGAATCACTGAGCGCTCTCTGCCGCGCACGGTAATTGATCCGTCGTATCCCTGGGTGGCGAGATCGCCCGTAAGGAACCAGCCGCTTGCCAGCACGTCCTCACGAGTTCGATAGGGCGAGAGGTACGCGTCGAACATTCCGGGGCCTTGGATAGCGAGACGACCGATCTCATTGGCGGGAAGAGGGCGCCCGCGGTCGTCTAGGATGGCTACCTTGTACGATGGAAGCGCGATGCCAACTGACTGTGGCGAATAGCTTCGTCCGTTGATTGCGCCAAGCGGAAGTCCGACCTCTATGAGTCCGTAGAATTGGGATACGGGGATACGAAAGCGCTTTTCGAACGTTGCCGCCAAGTCGGATGAGAGTCCGGTTGATGTGGAGATTACCCGCATGGTTGGAGGGAGCGCCACCGATTCAGTCTCTGATGATAGCGTATCAATAACATCTGGAGACGCGTACAGAACCGTCGGACCGAACCGTTGCGCTGTTCTGCTGAGCGTCTTGGCGGAGGAGTCGCTTGGAAGCACCAGCGCGACTCCAAATCGTACATACGTCAAAATCGAGACAACAAAATGGTACGCCATCGGCAGTACCCAAAGGACCGTGTCGCCCGTTGAGAGCTCTAATCCTTGGATAGCGGCTTGGCTTCGCTCGGCGACGGTGCGGTGTGAGAGAACGACCCCCTTCGATGAGCCCGTGGTGCCAGAGGTGAAACGAATTACGGCGGCGTCTGGAATACCGCACGCGACTCGACCGTGAAACTCCTCGGAGCGCAGGGCGATATGAAAGGGGCCTTGGCGTGATGTACCAGTCGCGTGAGTGTGCGTATTGAGTGAGCCATCGTGAACAATCGCTGCCATGGGCACGAGTTCGAGCGTTCGATTGAACTCCTGCTCTTTGAGTTCTGGAGAGAGCGGCATCACGACGGCCCCGCACGCTAGTCCAGCGAAGAGTCCAATCACGAACTCTGGACTGTTGGACATCATAAGGCCCAAGCCCATTCCTGGTCGGATCCCTTGGGCCACGAGTGTCTCTTTGAGAAGGAGTGACTGCTCAAGGAGCTCCGAGAACGTCACGAGCCGTTCCTCTGACATCACAGCGGGCGCTGTTGGCCATCGATTGGCGGCGTCGATGAGGAATGAGAAGACGTTCATGGCGAAGGATTATAGACCCGGCCTGGCTCTAAATGAAAGCTGGGAGGCCTGAGGGGCCTGTTAATAAAAGGTCGGTTCTAACCCCCTGTATGGGCAGCGTATGGCTTAATTAATTGGGTAAATGGGTATAGAGAAGGCTTCTACCGCCGCGTCTCTAATTTAAAGCTACCGCCGTTGTGTATGTGTCCAGCGACCCCTTTGGTGATTTCAGGGTGATTGAGAACTGAATTATTCCTGGTAGTGCCGCTGCCTGTGGCCCAGTCCAGACGGGATACCATTCCTTCGTGCGCCTATCGAAAAACTTGTACTCTAGGTTCACAAGTTGGTTGGTGATCGGGAATCGGATGGCTTTTTTACACGAGAGGTCGACTGGATTTTTGTTCGGAACTTCCTCGCGGACGAGGAGAAGGCCTGGGGTATCAGAGTTACCTTTCTGGTCTGGATCCTGCTCAACTCGGTAGGAGATCTGCACTACTCCAGAACGGGAGCCGCTGTCAGGAATGTATTGGCCGGCTTCGCGGGCGGCGAAGGTGATGGTTGGTCCTTTGCCTTGCCCTCTGCTGCCATCTTCAGCGATCAGTACCGCGTTAGGACGAGGAGCGGTCGGAGTATCACACGGTGGCATAAGCTTTGGGTTCGTCACCGCGAGTTGTAGCTCACGGGTCAGTCTATTGAGCACTGAATTAGCTATGAACATCCCTTCACGCTTGTCGTCGACAACGATCTTGGTTTCGATCAGGTTTTTAATGAGCCGGTAGTTCAGTACCACCATGACAGAGAGGATCGAGATCGCCAGGATTACCTCAACAAGGGTGAATCCACTCTCTTTCCGCTTTGCGTTGTCTCTAAGCTCTCTCATCGCTTCGTTCTGCCGTTAATTAAGAGCCATGAGGTAAGAGATGACGAAGAAGTCGTCGACCGTTTCTCCCCACTGGAGTCTCATCGTCCACTTTTTCATCGGATCCTGCGCTACATTGGGCAAGGGGAGAACGAAGTCTTCTACGAGGAGCGTTACTCTCAGCGACTCAATCGCCTTCCGCTCAAGGTCGCTTGTTGGCTGCGGGATCCCGTATGTTTCCATGATCGAAATGGCCGGCTGATTTTCGATGTTTTGCTGGGGGGCGCCTTTGCCCGCGACTTCAATCGAGGACATCACTCTGCGCGCGAACAGCATCGCCTGCTGCGCGTTCCTATCTCGAATGGTGCGAGAGATGGCGGAGCTCTGCATTCCGACGAGGATCGCGCTGGCTGAGACCAGTACAAGGAGAGCGAGAAGCACCTCAATGAACGTGAAGCCTCTTTGCGTATTGGCGGAAGGTGCTTGGGTTACTTGCCGAGGGTCCATTTAAACTCTTTGTATTCGCGATACGTTTCCGCAAGGCCGGTCCACGGATTGATCAGTATCGTAACCGGATTACCTGGGCCTAGAGCAAGATGAATAACCCCAAATTCTGAGGTTCCTCGGGGTGAGAATATCAGGTACGGGTTCTCTCTCTTATCGCCAGTCGCGATCTTTCCTCGCGGGGTCATGACATCGAGGAACTCCATCTTTCCAGGTAGGGTTTTGGGTTCCGCTAATGAGGGGTACGAGGGGGGTGGGATGAGCGTGGTGTCACTGCTCATATCAGGGCTAAGCATCGCTGCCAGTTCGAGTTGGAGGGGCGGTAGGTTAACTCCGAAATTAGTAGTGGGGGCAGAGTTTTGGTTCTGTACAACTCCGACTTTGTACTGTTTGTTTTCCAGGTCGAAATCCACCCGGTAGAAGGCTTGATCCATCACCGCTTGATTGTTCAGGAACACGACCAGCTCTTCGATTTTCTTGACCGCGGCTTCTTCCTTCCAGAAGTTCATGTCGCTCAAGCGCACGGACACGATGCCTACCATCAGCCCCATGATGGTGATCACAAGGATGAGTTCGATAATGGTGAAGCCCCGAGAGTGTCTGCCTTGTCGCGGATTCGTCATAGGGGCTTTTGGGGACTATGGTCCCTTAATCGAGATGTCGGCGTCAGCTCCAGAGCCTCCGTCCTTCCCATCAGCTCCGAGGGACTTAAGTTCGTAGCTGCGGCCTCCGTCGAGGAGTCGATATTGAATAGGGTGCGCCCATGCGTCTTTGGAGAAATCAGGATCCGTGTCGACAGCGTTGAGGTCCTGAGGGAAGGAGTTGTTTCTCATTTGATAGAGCAGAACCGAGCTCTTAATCTCGTTCATCTTTGTCTCAGTAAGTCCCACTTTCGCTTGCCCAGCGCCCTTGAAGACGCCCTTCATGAGCATGCCGGTCGCGACGCCCAGAATAACGAGAACGATGATGATCTCGATGAGGGTAAGACCCCGTTGGCTCTCTTTTGTCGAGAGATTGTGGAAGCGGCTGAGGTATCGGTGAAAGTTCTTCATAGGTGATAGTATTTCGCTTTTAGTCACGTCCCTCAACCTTTTAGTTGAGTCCGGTCCAAGTACTGATTCTCACGTTATGTAGACGCAGGCAACGGTATTTTCTTCAATGGCTCCGGTCGTTTTAGCCTCCAGGCCGCATGGACTGCATAAGCTGGGTCATCGGCAGGAGAATTGAGATAACGATTCCAAACACTATGCCCCCGAGCACTATCATCATAAGAGGTTCTATGAGGGAGGTAAGTCCAGAAATCGTCGCGTTAACCTCGGAGGAAAAGGCCCGTCCAGCCTTGGTAAGCATGCTTTCAAGTTTGCCGCTTTTCTCTCCAATCGTAACCATCTGAGATAGAAGATTTGGGAAGTAGCCGCTCTTTGAGAGCTCCTTGCCTAGATTTCGCCCTTCCCGGACTCCATCTCGGGCGTCTTCGATGGCCTTCTTCATGTGGGTATTTCCCACGATGTTCTTAACGATGTCGAGAGCGTTAAGGAGCTCGACGCCACCATTAAGGAGGGTGCCGAGCGTTGAGGCGACACGGGCCGTCGCGATCTTCTTGTATATGTCACCGTAGATGGGAGCCTTAAGGAGCTTCGCGTCGAACCACGCCCGCCCGGCCGGTTGGGAGTAGTAGTATTTGACTGACGCGATAGCTATGACGACAACGCCGATTATTGCCCACCAGTAGTCGGTAATTACGTGTGAGAAGAAGATGATAATTTGTGTTGGTAGGGGGAGTGTGATCTTTTGCTTGATGAAGATCTCCACGATGCTCGGCACCACGAAAGTGACAAGTCCAATCACTACAAGAACACAGAAGCCGAACATAAGAATCGGATAGAAAAGAGCTGAAGAGATTTTTCGTCGAAGTTCGATTTGAGCCTCGTAGTACTCAGCGAGATTGTCCAAGATTGTATCAAGTGTTCCTGACGCTTCCCCCGAGGACACCATGTTGATGTACAGTCGCGGAAATACCTTTGGGTACACTCCTAGAGCTTTCGCGAGCGACGAGCCCTGTTCAACCCGCTCTTTGATGTCGACGATGATACGTTTGAGTGTAGGTGACTCGAGCTGCTCCGAAAGAGAGGTGAGCGCTGCAACGAGCGGAAGTCCGGCGTTAGCGAGGGTAGCGAGGAGTCGTGTGGCGATGGTTAGCTCCTTGATTGATACGCGGTCGCCCAGGATGTTCTTGACGTTCTGCTTGTTTTCCTTCGCTGCTTTGTTGGATTCTTTGATGTCAGTGGGGAAGATGTTTTGAGTGCGAAGCTTCGTACGAGCGGCTCGCAGCGTGTCCGCGTCGACTACGCCTTTAATGCGCTTCCCAGCGGAGTTCAGAGCTGTGTACTCGTATATTGGCATACGGAATCGTTCGCTGGTTAATTAATCACATCTTCGTGGCTAGCTAGGATGACCTCTTCGACAGAAGTGTGTCCGGCAAAGACTTTCTTCGCTCCATCCATACGAAGACTCAAAAACCCTCGTCTGATAGCTGATTGTCTAATTGAGTTCGAGTCGAGTCGTTGAAGGATTTGGCCTCGAACTTCGTCGTCGATAACCAATATCTCGTGGATGCCGAGTCGTCCCGAGTATCCGTTGCCCTGACAATGTGGACAATTTGAGGTTCCGGGTCGGAAGATCTGTCGGCTTGTTATCGTTGAAGGGTCCATTCCGAGCTCTCGAATCTCCTCGTCAGTGATCTCGCCGGGAACTTTGCAGTGCTTGCACAGTCGACGAACGAGTCGTTGCGCCAACACGGCGAGGAGGGATGACGAAACGAGGAATGGCTCTACCCCCATGTCCACGAGGCGAGTTACCGCGCCGGCGGAGTCGTTGGTGTGGAGCGTTGAAAGAACTAAGTGGCCCGTCAAAGACGCTTGGATCGCGATTTCGGCTGTCTCGCCGTCACGAATCTCTCCCACCATCACCACGTCGGGGTCTTGACGGAGGATGGCGCGAAGTCCACTCGCGAAGGTGAAGTCGATCTTAGGATTGACCTGCATCTGACCTACGCCATCGAGCTGATACTCGATCGGATCCTCTACCGTTAGGATATTTAAGTCTGGTTTGTTGATGTTGGTGAGGCACGCGTACAGCGTTGTGGTTTTTCCGGATCCTGTTGGGCCGGTAACAAGGACGATCCCGTTCGGCTTCTGAAGAAGCTTCACCATTAAGTTGAGATTCTTCTCGTCGATGCCAAGCTGGGCGATGTCGAGCACAGCTCCGCTCTTGTCCAGAAGACGCATCACGATGCGCTCTCCGAATTGGGTAGGCACGGTAGATACACGGATATCTACATCTTTGCCGGCGATCTTCAGGCCGATACGTCCGTCTTGCGGAAGGCGCTTCTCGGCGATGTTAAGGCCGGACATAACCTTTACGCGGGAGATAATGGCCGCTTGGAACGACCGATCCTCGCTCGCCACATCGTGGAGCACGCCGTCCACGCGGAAACGAACTTTGAGACGATCTTCAAACGGTTCGATATGAACGTCGGAGGCTCGCTCGGAGCTCGCTTTGAAGATGATCGCGTTTACATATCGGATGATCGGGGCGTCGTCGTCATCTGAGTCCGTTACGTCGATCTTGAGTTGGTTGGAGAGATCCTCTCCGTCCTCTTTGGAATCCGAGTTCGCGAGATTGTTTGAGCGGTCGCTCATCAGGCTCGTTCGGATTGAGTTAATCGCTTTAGTAACTTCGTCTGGAGACGTGACGAGCACCTTGATAGGACGCTCGTAGCATACGCGGAGTTGGTCAATCGCCTCTACGTTCAACGGGTCCGCTGTGGCTACAATCACATGGGTGCTGTCCCCGCCGATGGGAACGGTGAGGAATTGGCGCCCCCACGAGCCCGCTATTCGGTCGAAGTCGCCACGTACTGGATCTCGGGGCGGAGAAGGCTCCGGCAAGCGGTCGACGTACTGCATGCCCAAGAATTGAGCTAATACCTTTCCTTGTGTCCCTCCAAGAGGGGTAGACGCGGAGTCGCCAGTGGTTGGGGGAATCGGGGTGTTCATCGACCGTTACCTTTGTTGCTCCAAGGAGCCTTGCCGAGGTTCATTATCTCGTGAGGTGAGAGGGTGTACCAGCTATTTCCGATCCCTGGATATGAGAGCTGAGCGGCCTGAAGCGAAGGGTACGCGGAGCGAACCTTGAGCGCTATGCCTTGCTTATTCCACTGATAGGTATAGTGGCCGCCTGACATAAAGAATCTTTGAGCTGCCTCTGGGCTACCGGAAGGTATAATCAAACCACCAATTCCTCTGGAGTTCTTCGCGAGGAATGGGAGGTCCTTTTTGGCGTCATCCTTCTTTACGAGCTCAATAACCACAAAGGCGCCCGCGCTTCCCGTCTGAGGCGGTGTCAGTGCGGAGCTTTTCAGCGCTGAACGGGGCGAGTTTGATGAGGGGAGGGTATCGAGGTCAAGGGTATCGCCCTTTTTAGGGGCGGTGCCCTTGGACGCCGCGATTCCGTCGAGATCGAGGACCTCGTTTTCGCCTCCACGAGGCACAATGGTCTCTCCCTTCGCCGCCGACGCTTTAAGCTCATCGGTGAACTTCTTCGGGGGAAGAATCGTTCCTGGCTTTTCGCCTTCCCACGGGACTGATTCGGCGACCTGATTGATTCGGTCGTTGTGGAGCGTAGCCTTGCGAGGTGGATTCACGTCGTAGTTGGCGATTACGTCGTCGAGATGGTCTCGGCTCTCTATCGTCGCGTCGCGAGCGTCGAACTGATCTTTCACGATGCGAGGAGTGAGGAAGATAAGCAGGTTCTTCTGAAGACGCGCTTGAGAGTTAGACTTGAACGCGTGTCCAAGAACTGGAATGTCTTTCAAATATGGAACTCCCTCATCGGTCTCCGATACATCGTCAGCTATCAGTCCACCGGTTACGATCATCTGTCCGTCTTTGGCGATAATAGTTGTCTCGCTTTGACGTTTCGTAGTCGTTGGTCCAAGCGTTGAGTTGAGTGTTGACGGGATCAACGCGGAAACTTCGGTGAACACCTTTAAGGTCACGTAGTCTCGTGAGCTGATTTGAGGAGTAATACGCAGCGTAATACCCACGTCCTGACGGTCTACCTGATTAAACGTATTGTTCAGGTTGGTCGCGTTTGTTGAGGTGCTCGCGAGGAACGGCACGTTTTGACCTACCACGATCTGCGCTTCCTCATTGTCAGTCGCGAGGATCGTGGGGGCGCTGAGCACGTTCACGTTGTTGTTGTTTTGAGCGGCCGATACCAGCACGCTCTGAGTAGGAATAACAACTCCTCCTGGAAGGGTAAGAGAACCCGAGCTCGCGGCGGCGAGAGTGAAGCCTTGCAGAGAGGTCGGATCTTTGAAGAGGGTGGTGAGGTTGTTTGGAGTGTTTCCAAAGTCACTCTTCACCAGCCCTCCGCCGTCCGCTCCGCCCGTTGAGCCCAAGAGCGAGGTGCTCGTTCTGATGCTGTTGTCGATCGACACCTCAAGAAGGGTCGCCTCTACAAGCGCTTGTCGACGCTTCACGTCGATCTGAGCCAAGAGTCCTTTTATGCGTTCATAATCGAGCTTGTTAGCCGCGATAATGAGGGAGTTAGTAGCCGGATCTGCGGTGATGGAGATGTTGTCTCCGAGTTGAGTAGAGAGAGGGCCCTGTTGGCCTCCGGACGCGCCGCCGGCGCCTCCCGAATTCGATCCGAGCCCTTGTGAGCCCTGAGAACCGAACATCGAGCTGCCGCTTCGGTTTGAAGAACTTCCACTCTTGTTGCTACCTGAAAGAGAGCTTCCGCTTTTTGGACTTCCCAGTCCTCCACCGCTTCCAGATGCTCCGCCACCATTTCCAGCAAGGCCTGCCAGAACTTGGGCCAGCTCCTCGGCGTTGGCGTGCTGACAACGATAGACGTAAAACTTGTTGCCTGAGAGATCGATCTTGCTGTCGAGCTGGGTGATGAGAGCTCGCACACGCGCGGTCGTGTCGCCGTCAGCGACCACGATGATAGAGTTGGTGCGTTGATCGGCTATGATCTTCGGCTCAAGCGCTCGAGCCGAAACGGTCTTGCCGGTTGATACTGGGCGAGGAGCGCCTCCAGGTACGGGGGCTCCAGTCGCGTCTCCTCCGATGCTTGCTCGCATAACATCCGCCGAGCCGCCGTCTTTTTTGCTTGACTCCCCAAGGATGTCAGAGAGTTTCTTGGCGATATCCTCCGCGTCAGCGTACTGAATCGGAATAATAGTCATCTCTCGATTCGAGAAGGGGACATCGAGTTCATCGATCAACTTTACGAGACGCTCAATGTTGTCTTCTGAGTCGATGATTATGAGGGAGTTCGTGCCTGTGTACGCGTTTACAAGACCATCAGCCGAAACAAGTTGCGAAACCATTTGCTGAATGTCTTGAGCGCTTACATATTTAAGGTTTACGAGACGTGTTACCACCGCTGAGGTAGGGTTTTCGGTACGGGACTCGGTCATTGTCGGAATAGTGGATTGTCTGGCCTCTTTGGCGGGAACGATCTTCCAAATGTTGTCCCCAATTGGAACAGACGAGAACCCTTTGAGCGCGAGAACTGAATCGAGGATTCGAAGTGACTCCTCCGCTGATACTTTACCTGGAAGGTAGATGGATACTTTTCCACGGACCTTCTCGTCGAGAATGAAATTTCGCTTTGTCTTTCTAGAGAAGATTCGAATGATGGCGGCGATGTCGGCGTTCTTAACATTAATTTCAGTGTTCGCGTCTTTCGCGTACTCGTCTCCGCCCTGCTGAGGAGCCGCCGGCTTTGGTTGCGCCATGACCGAATCCACGCGCGGATAGCTCACTAGGGCCGCGAGCGAAAGGGCGATGATGAGGCGGGGAAATGGTTTCATGGTTACCTTATCGTATATTTAAATTCACGGTCCTGCTTATCGCGCTCAAGAACGAGGGAAATGCTTCTTTCTTGTTTGAGTTGTTCAAAAAGTTTTAACGCTTGAGTAATGTCAGCTAGGCTGTTGCCGTTGATCGATTTCAAGATATCTCCATTCTTGAGGCCGATCTTTTCGTACAGGCTGCCAGTTTTGATCGCGAACATTCGTAAGCCGATTGAGCGTCCGTCTTTGAAGTACGGAACGGCACGAGCTTGGGTAAGAAGGAGAGGGAGGTTCTCCAGTCCTTTATCGACCTCGGCCTCGTCGACCACGAAGTCGTCTCCATTGTTCGAAACTCCGCCAACGGTTGGGCCGTCCGAACTTCCGAACTCATCGAGGCGTAGGACCTCGATCTTGCCGAGTCGTTCAATTTCGACACGATCTTGGTAAATCTGTTTCAAAGTGGCTTGCTCGAATATCGATTGCCCGAGCAGGAACATATCTTGTTGCTGCTTCTTCTTGTCCTCGATAATCGCGTATGGCTCTTCGCCATCGATCACAAATGTGCCGTTCAGCGTAAGGCTAAGAGGGCTTGGTGGGGGTTGATTTGGGGTCGCTGGTCCTGCCGCTTTTCCGAGAGCTCCGAATACGGGGCGACGAGTGATGAGCTTCCAGTCTTTATCGGGCGGAGGGGTGTTGTCCGTTGGCTTTCCGACATTCGCCGCAAGGGTTTCAACGCGACTCGAAAGCTCGGACTGCAGGCTTAGGCGTGTAAACGTATTTTCCACCGCGACAACGAGGAAGAGTACAGCGGAGAGCGCCACAATGCCGATTGAACCGAGCCGAACAGCCCTGAGCATTAGCACGATGTTTTGGCGGCGCATGAGGCGCGAGAGAAGCTGTGAGTAGTCAATTTCTCGCAGCCCTTGAAGTGATATCGCGTTCGCCACAGTTTGCTCAGTAAATCTAATGTTCTACAACTTCTTACAACTTTCGAGGGAAACAGAAAGGGAGATCTCCTCGGAGAGAAACCCTTTTTGCCCATCGTCGATAAGATGAGGTAACGACGTTCTAAGTTATGAAAAAATCAAGGTGGGCCGATAAAAAACGATTTATTCGTTATCCGGCGTAATTACTGTTAACAGAAGTCGGGGAGGTGTTTCGATGATCGAGACCTCAATAGGCTTCGATGTGTATATCTTCAAATCTCCCGACCCAGTTATCTCGATATCGTTTTTGTCGAAGCAGGAGAAGGTATTTTCCTTAGACGTTAGACCGATATCGGACACTGTTATGACGCCATCCGCTGGAGCAATGGGTTCATCAAAGTCCTGCGCCTGTAGACCGGCGGTGATCTGCGATAGTTCGAGAATGCCGTAAGTCGTCTCTCCTACATGGCATTCAATGGTCTTAACCTGAGCGATAGAATCGTCAGTGTGAGCGGCTTCTTTGGCCAAGTCCTCGGTTGGGAGAGGGGATTCGGTTGGAGTGGGAGTGAGGGGGGCTTCGTTATTCTCGCTTGCCGGTTGCTCCTCAGCTGCCAGCGGAAGGGCCGTGAGGCGGCTTCCCCAGCGTTCCTTGAACTGTTTTTCTCTCGCCGCTACCGCGGCGGTGTTTCCCTGTTTCTTGTAGAAATTGATTATGAATCTATCGTACTCGGCTAGCTGTTGAATTACCGGAACTCGCTCTTTCTCCGCCGCTAGGGCATATGAGGAGCCGGGGTAGTGCGTTACCACACCGTCGTAGAGCGCAAGAGCTCGCTCAAGCGGTTCTCGATCGCGACCTGAACCACTAGAGGAAGATTTGTGACTACGAGCCGCTTGCAGTTCGATATATGGCGAGTCCACGCTTCCTGGATAGTTCTTTAAGAACGCCTCGTAGTGCTTGGCGGCTTCGTTGTATTCGCTGTTGTAAAAAAAAGAGTCAGCGATCTTAATCTCCGCGAAAGAGGCGTATGCTCCCATCGGATACTGGTCTTTGAGCGATTGAAGGTTCGTTCTCGCTAGGCTGTACATCTGAGCTTCGTACATCTCTTTAGCTTTGTGGACCAATTCCGCTTCGGGAGCGTCAACTGTCTCAGCCGAGTCTTTGGAGGTGATTTCTTTCGCGGAACCATCTTCAGGTTGAGGCTCAGAGGATGACCAGCAGCCCCCTGCCATGAGACATATGGCGATAGGAAGGGCGCAAACGATCGTTGGCCGTAACAAGGTTGTAAGAGTGCGCACGTGCTTCATAGAGTCTAAAGAGGACTCGTTTTTCCAAGTAGGGGAGAACCCCGCCCCGGTAGGCTAGCAGTCGAGCCGCCATTGCGCTATACCGAGCCTTCTTGAGCCTACAGTAAGGGGCTTGGAATAAGATAGGGCGAGGATCCCCTTTGTTCATGAAAAAATACACCTCGATTGCTGAGCTTCGTACTGAGATTAAGGCCCTAAAGCGGACCGGTAAGACTATCGGGTTCGTCCCGACAATGGGTGCCCTCCATGAGGGGCATCTCTCGCTGGCGAGAACCTTGAAAGTGCATTGTGACGTTCGGGTGTGCTCGATCTTCGTAAATCCCACCCAGTTTAACGACCCTAAGGATTACCAAGCGTACGTCATTAACCTTGAGAATGATCAAAAGCTCTTGGAGCGAGAAGGGGTAGATATCCTCTTCGCTCCATCGGTGGATGAAATGTATCCGGCTGGGTTCCAATCGACGGTATCTCTCTCTGAAATCACCAAGCCTTGGGAAGGCGCGTCTCGTCCGGGTCACTTCGCGGGAGTGGCGACGGTTGTGACTATGTTGTTTAACGCTGTCCAGCCAGACTGCGCCATCTTTGGAGAGAAAGACTTTCAGCAGCTCCGCCTTATCGAGCAGATGGTTTCTGACCTCAAGATGGATATCTCCATTATTAGGGGAGCTCTTGTCCGCGATAGTGATGGTTTGGCTCTCAGTTCGCGTAACGCGCGACTCTCCCCTCAAGGACGGGTTAATTCACTCGCTCTTTCTCGCGGTTTATATGCGGCGAAAGAAGCCTGCCAAGGCGGAGAGAAAAACGCTAAGGCTCTTGAGGAGATCGTCGCGCGTTCTGTGCGGCAGGTTCCTGGGGCTGAGATTGATTACATCGCGGCCGTTCGTGAAGATACGCTTGCGCCGGTATCGGAGATCGCCGGCGCGTGTCGGATCTTGGTTGTGGTTAAGATCGATGGCGTGCGGTTGCTGGATAATATGGCGATAGCGTAGGGGCGCTAAGCCAAATCGCGCGGATAATCGTCGCTTCGTCCCTTGCGGCTCTCTCGAGCTTTGGTCAAGTCGATCAATGTCGGAATACGCACTGGTTTTTTGAGATGAGCTACCTGTCGCGTGGATTTCCCTCCAGGAACTACCGCGAGCTTGGGGTTCTTCTCTTTCTTAGTAGCATTTGAGTTAGCGGGATCTTGCAGGGCCGCGAGCACTCCTTCGTAGAGAGAATCTTCGAACGCTTGAAGTTCGCGATCCTTGTCGGAGAGTAGTCTGCGTTCTCCCGCGATGACTTTGTTGATAACCTTTGTGATGAGCGGAATCAGAGTAGAACGCTCAGTCTCGCTTAATTTAGCGAGTCCATCGAGAAGTCCCGCGGTTCCCTCTCCACCTACGCCCTCCAAAAGGGTCTGGAGCTGCATCTGCAGGCTCAGAAGGTTTTTTGTAAAATCTCCACCGTTTGACCAGTTCATCTCGAAACTCCAATAAGTGTGTTTGTTACTACCTAAACTCACTTTGACCACCGTTGGTCTTCACCCCCATATCCGGGAATTTGGGAGATGTGCTTCAGGTCTTTCTCTGATTTCTGCACGAAGCATGCCGTTAGTAAGTGGCTGAAAACACGAGTGTTGGGTGGTTTTGTGGTGTTTTCCCGGAGGACGGGTGTCGTTTTTATCTACAGAGCGGGGGCTGCCCTTACAAGGCTTCCATAAACGCTTCAAGGTCCGCTTTCTCTCTCGCCGTCAATCCGATACTGAATCTGTTGTCGTAGAAGCGGAGAATCTCCTGCAAGTCGTCGGACATGCCGTTATGCATATATGGAGAGTGTGTTTCCAACGCTCTGAGGCTGGGCACCTTGAACTTGCCGATGTCTTTCCATTTACCGCTCTTCATCGCCGCCCCAGGATCGGTCGTTTGAATCCGCTCACCAGTGCGAATGTTTTTAAGAGAGTAGAGGGGAAGGTCTGCGGTTCTCAAAGAGCCATCCGCGAGTCCGGTGTTAAGCAACAGAGGTTTCTGACTGCTGCCCACTGATGACACGTTGTGACAGGTCGCGCACGTTCCCCGCATGGGTGTATCGGTTGTTGATCGAATCGTGCGTCCTCGCCGGTCGAGCTTCGACTGTTCTTTATCGGTGAGCCCTGGGACGTGAGAGATGGTGAAGGGGCGTGTGTTGAAGAGTTTTTCGCCCCGAGCGATCGATTCTCGCTTGAGTTCTTGTGGCGATTTCCCTGGCGCTGGCGGTTGAGACCATGGTCGGAAATAATGAAAGACAGCGGCCAAATCAAAGCGTGGAGGGCGGGGTGCTCGATGGGGCGGAGCTGCTCGGTGAGCTGTTGGTCTGCGTGACGCAAGGCGAAAGCCTCGCGATTGGAGTAGGCTCTCGGGGCCGGCGTTGATAGGGTCCTCATCGAGAGCGCCAGCCTCATTGTCGAAGACCTGCGTCGTGTAGAGCTTAGTCTCGAAGTCTACGATTCTCGTCACGATCTGAGCGGATGGGGGCGCGGAGGCCTGCATATGTCCAAGGACCGCGTCGATTACTTGAGAGCGTAACGCCTGTTTCACCTTTCCCGGAGAGGGTAATTCTCTGCCGTCCCACATGACGGTTGAGGCGAATCGTAAGTTCGTAGAGCTGAGAGGTCGCCGGTAGGCAGAGATTCGAGATGTGGTCGCGTAGTTGTAAGGATCCTCGACGCGCTCAATCACAAACTCGGCGTTTTTAGGAACAGTTAATTCGACTCGTATGAGTCCTTTGGTTCTGATAAGGGTCGTGTTCGCCAGGCGTGTCTCATAGGTCGACATATCCGCGCTTGGCGAATCGACGCCGTCCACAGGCGCGAAGAGAGGGTGAGAACCTTGCGAGCTTTCAAAGAGGTTTTGCGCGTGAGTAGGAGAGAACGTTAACGCTTCTGAGAGGCCGTGGCAGGTGGCGCAGCTCCGTCCATTTGTGCCAAGAGGCTGAAAGAACGGGTTGGCCGTGTCGAAACTGGACTCGGTCGTAATGGTTCGAGAGATCCCCGCTGGATTTGAGGATTCTATCGCGTTCGATTGGGCTACCGCCGCTCCGCAATACGGAGACGCGACCGAAAGGACGATTGCTAGTCCGATTGGGGGGAGACAGTAACGAGCCATAGGACCTCCTCTGGAGCCTTTCCAAAGAGCATGCAAAGGAAGTTCGCTCTGTAAGTATTGCGCAGGCGCACTGACAAAATGTCAGGCAACTCGGCGCAAAGACATAACGAGAGGTGAATTGTTAGCTTCGCTCTTCCCGCTTCGCGTAAGGCTTAGTCCTTGCTGGCAAGAATCGGGCCGCGGCAGATGTACGAGAATTGCGGAGTGGAGAAAGGACTCCTAGGCGACAAGCTGTCGAACGTTCCGTTGCGCTCGAACGTAGTCTACGATGCTCTGAGCGTCGTAGCCCAGCATGGCGTACTGCTCTGCCTGGGTCGCGTGCGAAACAAACGTATCGTCAACTCCAAAGCGTTTAATAGGACACTGAAGAGTGAGCGC
>CANLCB010000032.1 GCA_947488865.1 Deltaproteobacteria bacterium
GATGAATCAGTGTTAGTGATAGAGGATACTTCAGAGATTCGATTAGAGCACCCGCACGTTCGGTACATCACCACTCGGGATGAGAATTTGGAAGGAGCGGGGAGAGTTTCGCCCGCTCAGTGCATGCGAGCTGGCATGCGCATGGCGATGAATCGAGTCATTTTTGGCGAGATTCGCGACGCGGAGGCTGCGGAGGCGTTTGTGGATGTGTGCGCCTCAGGACATCCTGGACTTTCAACCTTGCATGGTCGAAGCGCCGTCGACGCGGTCACCCGATTGGAGCTCTTTTTAGCGCGAGCCCAAAAGAGCGCGGATCGCGCGCTGTTGGGAGCGCAAGTCGCCACAGCGGTTCAGGTGGTAGTGGTGGTGGATGTATGCAAGGTCAGCGGAGTTCGGCGAATCATGGAGGTCCGAGAATTAGGGCCAGTCGCTGATGGGATCTTACGGCATCGTGAGATCTGTAAGTATGTTGGCGCCGAGCCAGTGCCCACCTGGCGTCTCATGCATCGAGTAAGCGCGTTTCGGGAGAAATTAGAGCGGCCCCCCTACAGTGTGGCGCTCTCCGCGCTGCCAGAGAATCTTGAATTACAGCTTAACGCCTCGTACCGAGAGGCGGCCACATCCCTGAGGAGATAGCGCGGTGTTTCTGACAGGTCGATCGGCTCAGGCAATTACTCGCGATCTTCTCGCCTCGTACGCAATTGCTGCGCCCCGAGGTAAAGGGGGCGAGGTTATACGCGGAAGATTTGAGAAGGCCCTCTCTCTCGCTGGCAGGGATCCCTATAAGCTCGCCCGCGGCGTCGCTTCGCAGGGCTTGTTAGCCCTAACGATCGCCGTCGTGTTTGGAGCCTTTTATGGAGTGATAGCGCTTGCTCTCGTAATCGTTGGAACGTGCTGGTTCGTGCGGCGCTGTATCAACGTTAGAAGGAACGCGCTCGATAGAGATTTGCCGGCGCTTTTAACATCGATAGTTTCCTCAGTCCGTGCCGGAATCGACCCGATAGTGGCGATCATTAAATCAGCTGAGTATCTCCCCGCGGGAACTCCGTTGATTGAGGGCGTCACCTCTCTTCGCGATCGATTAGATCAGGGGAACGATGAGGCGGATGAGATAGCGCATTTCTTGGAGCATTATGAGCATTCGGACGTTGAGCTCTTTAAGCGATGCGTTCTGTTGTCTCGAAAACACGGATGCTCCCTTTCTGAACCTCTCCATCGAATTACTCGGGTAATTCGACAAAGACACTCCTTTCGTCGAAAAACCAGAGCGGCGTTAGCGATGCATCGTATGTCAGCGTTCGGTATCGCTCTGAGCGCTTTGGTAATCTGTTTGATACAAGTTGGCACGAATAAGAATGGGGTACTTATCGCGCTTGAGCATCCCGTGGGTAGCAAGATGCTCGGTGCGGGGTGCCTCCTCATCCTTGGAGGAGTCGTCTGGATGGTGTCCATGGGGCGAGAGGGGCGGATATGAGCGTCGCTCTCTGTGGAGCCGCTCTTGCCGTGAGTGTTGGGATCCTCCTTCTCGTGCGGTCCTGGCAATACTCGTTTGAGGCTGCTGTCGTCGCCCGAACAGTGGCTCCTAACGAATCGGTCGAGTATGTTCCGCCGCGGAAGATGCCGTCGGCGGCGGATAACCCGAGTGATGGTCGCTTATTTAATGTGATGATCGGGGCGCTTGTTTTTGGCGGTGGGCAAGCTCTGTTACGGAGTAGCGATCCGAACGGGCTTGTCGTGTTGTGCTTGACCGGGGCGATGGCGGGGGAACTCTATTGGCGTCGCAGGAGGTATGTCGCGAAAGCGAAACTAAAAAAGATCGCCGAGAAGGAATTGCCCCTGGTAATGGAGCGAGTCGTCATGGCCGTTGGTTCTGGGCTCGATATTCTTCCCGCGCTGGAAGAAGCGTGCAAAGGAGGGAAGGATCCGGTTTCGGAAGGCTTGAACCAGATTGTCACCTTGGCTCAGGGAGGTCTTCCGGTGGAGGAAGCTATTAGGGCCATCTCTGAACGGGCGGCTTCTATGAGCGTTAAGCATGCCCTCGTCCACATTCAACTTGCTCATCAGCAAGGGGGAGAAATTGTTCGTCCGTTGAAGGAGTTGAGTGACGCGACTCAATTGGCCTATCAGGAGGCGATCGAAGAAGAAATCTCAAAGCTCCCAGTCCACGCTGTCGCTCCGCTTATTCTGACCTTCGCCGGTCTTATTTTGTGTTTTCTCACCGTGCCGCTTGTACAGGTTAGCTCTCTTACATCGAAGGTGTCTCATGTGGCGAAGTAATAGGGGGGCGATTTCAGTTCTGTGTGTTTCTGTGATTCTCCCACTACTGCTGGTAGTGATAGCGGTTGGTGTAGAGCTGCAACAGTTTTATGGTGTTCGGGAATATGTCCAGCAAGTGGTAGACGATAGAGTGCGACTTGGGATCGCCCGTCATTATCCTGTGGAGGAAGTTGAGAGGGAAATTCGAGGAGCGCTGGTGCCACTCCTACCACAAGTCGGGTCCTTCAGTTTTGCGTCAGTGATGGAACCTGGTCGTGGTGAAGTTAATGTGCGAGCTGAGTACAGAGGCGCGTTTGGATCATTGACTGGTCTTTTGATCGGCGTCGAGCTTGGCGCGATTCCGTTTGCCGTGTCGTCTGACGCGCGAAGATTTCACTCAACCGCTCTGATTGTTTTAGATCGGACCTTTACTGATGGTGGCGATGGGTGCACTGACGTCGGTCTCCGAGAACGAGGAGAAGTCGTCGACGAGCTCTCCGCTGCCTTGCGTGCTCACGGAGTCACGAATATTCGGGTGGGCGTTGTTCCGGGAGTGCAAAGCGCCTTTTCTATCCTTCCGGTTAACTCCGAAGATAGTCGGCTCGTCGATTGCGAAGGGACGACTTCCTTGCCACTTCAGATGACTTCAATACGAGGCGCGATAGATGACGCCTTCGGTCCGTTGGAGGTTGGGCAAGAGATCGCGGAGAGCTTCGTCGCCGGGGTGGCGGGGGATACTGAATCGCTCTCAATCATCTTTGTTGGTCCAGAGTCAGAGCGTTTTGTGCGAACCGTGGATTTCGCCCATGCGTTCATGAAGCAGGCCGGGGCCGCGCAAAAGCTGTCGATGCGGAATGTGGTGTTGTCGCAGGTCAGAGAAGGAACCGTTACGCGCGAGTCCCCAATTTTTGGAGTTCCTTACCTACAGTTTGTTGCGGGGGCTGTTCTTCAAAGGGAATTAATAACGAGCGTGTCTGGGCACGTTGGCGGCCCAGTCATGGTAGCGAGATAGGCGTTTTATGAGGAGTACGTTGGAGAAAGGAGTGGCCTTTATTGAAGCGGCGATGTGGCTCTTGATAGCGCTTCCTCTCATGCTGGGAATCGTTTCTGTCCTCGGTGAGATATATGATCAAAGCGTCGTAAGCAAGATTCCCGCTAATTTGCTCCGGGAATCATATGTAGAGGGGATGCGCTTCGATGTCGAGTCGGGTGACGGGCTCGTCGCTCAGTATGAAGAGCTAGGACGAGTTGTCGCGGCGCTTACGGCCAAAGGGGTGGCGGATGGAGAGGGGGCCGTTTTTCACGCCACGAAGATCTCCGCGAAGGCGTGTTATGTTGTGTACCGCGTGGACCCTTCATCTGGGCACCTTGGTGGGACGATTCAAGACGGCTGTGACCTCAGAGGTCCTTTGGCTGGACGGCTAACCCTCAACATTCATCACATAAGCGAAACGTCGGGCAAGTTGGGGATTCCACTGCTTCGAAATGGAGCAACATCTGGCTATTTTGACCGAATGGTGATGGTTGGAGTGGTAATAGGAGGGGAGGTTCCAGATCTTTTGGCCCCCTCAAAGCCCCGACTTCTTGAATTTAGCGCGCTATCGGTTCCGAGGCAGGAGATCACTTTATGAAAAGCGTGATAGCTAGAATTCGAAGTAAATGGTGGGAGCGACGAGCAAAAAAAGGGGGGCGTCGTATGCCCTCTCTCTTAAAAGCCATGGGCGCTTTGGTCCCCAGAAAAGTTATTCGTGAAGTGATGATCTCTTCACATGATCGACGGCAATGGGGAACCTTGGCCGCGGCGTGGGTTGGTGTGAGTGAGCGTGAGTTCTTTCGCGAGGCGGCTCAAGAGATGGGGATAGAGTTTCGAGAGCGAGTGGTCGATCCAGACCTCTCTGTGTACGGCCCGCAGGCTCGCAGTGTGCTTGCTGACTTAAGGAGGTACGGCGCTTCCGTTGTACTGGATGGAACCCGTGTCATAGAGGTTATCGCGGTTGATCCCTCAGAGGCTCGCGGATTGCCGATCTTTGATCCAGCGAGTGATGTATCGCTCGCTTCATGGACGGAGATATCTCGCGCTCTGGAGATATGCGAGCGAAGGATCGCGGAGCTTGAGGCTAACCACGGCCTGTTGGATATTCGACGTAGAGACGAACTGTGCGAATCGTTAATCGACGCTCTTGTGGCGGAGGCAAAGGCTCACGGCTCAAGTAGCTTTGAGCTTGTAACAGTGGACGGGGTTACTCGGTATCAGTTCTACACCTCTCACGGCAAGTTGGCGGTAGGCACCGTACATCCAGATGTGATGACTGATGTACGTTCGTTCTTGAAGCAGCGAGAAGATAAGGCTGTGCAAACCGAAGCGTCGGGGGCTGTCTATGCACGATCTTTGGGGGGCGGGAACTTTAAATTATCGTGGGGCGCGGGAACGCTTCCATACGAACGTGAAGTATTCTTGCCATCTCCGAACACGGCGGTCGTTGAGTCGCCAGGAGCTGAAAGGGAGCTTCGTCAGGCCGCTTCACAGGGTGAGCGGCAATCGTTTCAGGGGCATGAAGAGCCGATTCTTGTTGTGGATGACAATCCCATGTTCTGTAGAGTTTTAGATCGGCTGCTTAGGCGAGAAGGGTTTGCCCCGTATTTCGCTGAAAATGGCGTAGCCGCGCTCACTAAACTGACCGCGTCGTCCGATGTGTTGCCGAAGGTTGTTATCTGCGACCTTCACATGCCGCTCATGAATGGGCGAGAGTTGATCGCTCGATTGAAAGAGGATCCTCGCTTCAAGCATATTCCCATAATTGTTCTCACTTCAGATGAGGATGCTGATGTTGAGTTGCAACTACTGCAGCATGGGGCGGACGCCTATGTCTCTAAGGTAAAAGACCCGCGAGTTCTGACGTCGTATGTTCGAAAAATGGCTAGGCCTCTGTTCGCTCGAGAGGCCGCTTAGTGGAGAATTTTGCGTACGCTTTCGGACGCGCGTTGGCTTTCTGTTGTGAGCGAGGCAATTTTGACGTCAGCCAGTTTCTACACAGGTTGGCGTGGGAGCTCCATCACTCGCTTTCCCACGGAGTCTCGAATCTCGCGTTCTTTGTCCTTCGGGAAGGTGGAGCGAGGGAGATCGGACGTTCCCTCAACGCACCGATTCTACCTGTTGAAACTCTCCTCGGCTTGATTGCCGAGGAGCAACTTCCAACGGGTGTGTGTCGGGTGCGAGATCACATCTTGGATTCGGCTCGGTTTGTGGGAGGAGCTGTTCGGACCTCCATCTTCCTCAAAATACCTCTTCCGAAGGTTGGCTTTGGTGGCGGAGAGCTCGTGGCGTGGGAGGGGCTCTCAGGTGTCGCTTCTCGCGATGTCGTAACGGAGGTGGAGCTTGTCGGAAAAGAATTAGAGAGATGGCTGGAGGTCTATGCTCCAGTGATCGAAATGAGCGTGCGCGCCGGTTCTCGGCGCGAGGAAATGGAAGATCGAACGCGCTATCTGTTGGGTGTGGTGCATGACGTTCGCGCTCCAATAGGCATTATGAAGTTGCTCTTGAATGAAGTACCTTCGTTGTCCGGGGAACAGCGCGACATTATCGTGTCTCTGCGCGAAGAGGTCCGCTACATCGAGCGGATCGCTTCTCAGTGCGCTCCGTCTAGTTCTGACGACGAGTCTAAAAACGGTACGAGCGATGTCTGGACAGTCGTGCGACGTGTTGTTCGCCGGGTGAGAGCGGACCACTCCGAAGGAGCTCATATTGAGGCGAAAGATTGTTACGAGCGATACATCGCAAATATCGGAGAGATTGAGCTGGAGCGGGTTTTAACGAATGTAGTGAGCAATGCGGCTCGATACGCGCGCAAAGGGCAGGTGGCGATCGAAGCCGAAGTGGAAGGAGAATGGATTAAAATTGTCGTAAGAGATACTGGTCCCGGTATATCGAGAGTTGTGGCGGAGCAAGTTAACCGCGGAGACGTCTCTCATGTGGGCAGCACGTCAGGATGGGGCGTAGGGCTTTTAAGCTGTAAGAGTTTGCTAGAATCAAAAGGCGGACAATTCTTGGTAGGTCCCGGAGAGCGTGGTGGTACAGTTGTTGAAATTAAAGTTTTGCTCTCAGAGGTGCAGGATAGGAGAGAAATTTCGTTGTCTGTGGCTGAAGCGTCTCCGCCCCGTGGAGGTTCCGTTGAACCCGGAGGGGTTTACATCGTAGATGACGATGCCGAGCATAGCTCGTCGTTGATAAGGGTTCTCAAATCGCGAGGAGTGGACGCGGCGGCTTTTGGGGATCTTAAATCGCTTCTATCTTCTGGCGCGCTTACTTCTTCGTCTGTTCTACTGTGTGACGCGCACATGCCTGGTGGGGGTGTGGAAGCGCTTCTTGGCGTATCGCGCGCGCGGGGCTTGAAGCCTCAGATCGCCGCAATGAGTGGAGATACATCTGAAGAGCTTTTGTATAAGGTCGTCGCTCTTGGCGCGCGAGGTTTCTTTGAGAAGCCGGTGCGTCTTGAGGAGCTGCTCGATTGGATCGATGTCGCCAAGAGAGAAGCGGCTCAGGTGCTTCGCGTTTGAGGTCTGATGATCCTATACCGGCTTGCTTAAGCGAGTGTCGATCGGCTTGCCAAGCAGTGGTGGAAGCTCTGGGTGTGGCTGCCGTCCGCCTTGCGATGGCACGATCTGCTGCTTTGAGCGTTGGATGTCTGTCTGCAAGTGCATCAACGCGTCCAGGATAGTTTCTGGGCGTGGTGGGCATCCTGGAATGTACATATCAACGGGAATGATCTTATCGATGCCGGCAACGGTCGCGTAATTGTCGTAGAACCCGCCGGAGGAAGCGCACGCGCCGAACGCGATAACCCATTTTGGCTCTGCCATCTGCTCATACACTCGGAGAAGAACCGGAGCGAGCTTGTGATTGACGGTACCAACAACCCAAAGAAGGTCTGACTGTCGAGGGGTGAATCGTGGGAGCGCGGCTCCGAAGCGGTCCGTGTCGTAGTGAGAGCAGTTCACTGACATGAATTCCATGCCGCAGCATGCTGTAACGAATGGGTACGAGAAGAGAGAGTACTTACGTGCCCAACCGAGCGCGCTTTCAAGCGTCGTGGTGAAAAACCCGGATTGGTCAGCTGACTGGTTCATGGTGGCTCCTAACTAACAGAACTGGAGGGGCGCCCTCCGCTCACTCCTTACTATATAATAGTGCGTCTCGGCGCAAATCACTATTCCTCTCGCTAGATTACGTGCGTTACGAAATGATGTCGGCGTTCTGGTGTTTTGATGTGGTGGGCGGCGCTAAGTAATTGAATTGGCGATGTTTTGTGAAAATTCTGCCCTTGAGGGGAGGTCAGGGTTCAGTTTCAAACAATTCTCGGTGGTCCCTCTGATTGGTCCTTCATGCTATAGACCATCGATTACAGTCGAGTAGCGAAGTTTTTGAAGATGAGCCAAACGCAGACAGCCCCAGCGATGACACCTCAGCAAGAGGCTTTCACGGATACAAAACGGTCGGGGTTCGCTCTGTATCGACAGCTTGCGGTGGGAAGCGCGTCCACCGGTCACCTTGTAGTATATGAGCTGTTTCAGACCTTGCTTTCAAATATCCCGGGTCTTCTTGGTTTTGCGGCTCGAACGCTTGCGTATCCTCTGCTGTTTAAGCGTTGCGGGCGTCGTCCCGCGATTGGGCGAGGGGTTTTGCTTCGCATACCGAAACAGATCTCTCTTGGTGATGGAGTCCTGATCGATGATGGGGCCTCACTGGATGTTCGGGGAGATGACGCGTCAATCTCGATTGAAGATAGGGTGAGTATCGGGCGCCTCTCGACCATTGCCGCTAAGTACGGTCACGTCACGTTAAGGAAAGGGTGCAACATCGGCTCTTATTGCCGCGTAGCCACGAATTCAAAGATTGAAATTGGGGAGAGTGTGCTGCTCGGAGCGTACTGCTACATCGGACCCGGTAATCATACGGGGGGTGACGAGGATGCTCCCATGATTTCGCAGCCTATGGATATCCGTGGGGGAGTGTCGATCGGTGAGCACTCGTGGCTGGGAGCTCGGGTTACCGTTCTTGATGGGGTTACGATCGGCAAGCACGCGGTCATTGGCGCGCACTCCTTCGTCAAAGATGACGTGCCTGACTATGCCGTCGCGGTAGGGACTCCAGCGCGGGTGGTTGGCACACGGAGAGACTCCTGCTCGTAGTAGCGATCGCAACCTCTGGGTTTGTGAGGAGCCTCGGGGTCTTGTAGAGTATTGCCATGCGCCGACTCGTTCCCGTTCTTTTTGTCTTTACTCTTGTAGCCCTCGGGGTCGGTGGGTATCTCTTCTTCAGTGAGTACACCCGCGTTTTTCCTGAGCTTCAGGCTGGGGTGTACGCGGGAACGCTTTCGTCTTCGGATGGCAGCGATCCTGTTCCGTTGTTGGTGGACGTTCGTCCAGGTGGCTCTGAAGTATTTGTCTCGATAGGTGATGACAAGATTCCAGCGCAACGAGTTCTTGTCGCCGAACCATCGAGGGGCACCCGTCTCCCTCTTATTGTAACGGGAGAAGGGCGGCGGCTCCGTTTAACGGGGGAGGGCAAGTCTCACGGCCTTTTTGCAGGAGAGTACGTTGACCCTATTTCATCAAAAAAGGGCGAGTGGACTCTTCATCGGATGTCCGTGGGCGAGCTTAGAGCGGAGGACAAGCAAGTACTCTCCGCATGGGGGACTGTATGGGCTACCCAGGATGCGGTCGACGCTCGTATTAAGCAGTTGAAGAGGGGAGTGGATCAAGCTGACGCTCGTCTCGTGGCCCTCCGCCAGTCCGCCAATGACGCCGCGCGAGCTCGAACGCAGGAAAAGCTGCCTAACGGCACGTCCTCAGCGAATGAGTCCAAAGATAAGCCTGATGAGTTACTCTCGTTGATTCAGAGTTTTGAAGTAGGTCAGAAGGTGTCTCCGGCAGGAAGGCTTGTCGCGTTGAGTCGCGAAAGCATTCAGCGAGATGCCGCTTGGATTGAAAATGCCCTGCATCTAGCGGCTCCTGAGGTCTCAGGTGATTTTGAGGCGCAGTATGAGCGGGCCTTGCGAGTCAAGGCGATTCAAGATCAGATAGCGGATGAGCGGGGGCTGCTCAAAAATCTTCAGGAAGCTCCAATCTACCGTGAGAATGAGAGTAAAGCTGATGATGAGGAGGCGTTTTATAATGGTCTCCGTTAGGAAGATCGTCATAGGAGCGCTGGCGATACTGGCGCCTGTATCGCCGTCAGCGTTTGCCGATGGGAAGATGGTCTATCTCGCGCAACGAGTAGTTTTGCCCTCCGACGCGGTTAAAGGTCTTGTTACCGTTTCTAGTGCTGTTCGAAAAACTATCGTTGTTCCCGCCGTCGTTATGCCTCGTGAGGGAAGAGAAGCGGTTGTGGTCGCTCGTGTTGAGCTCGTAGCGACCGACGCTCCTTTTACGGTTCTCTTCACCGCGTATGGAAAGACTGGAGAGGTTGTCGCGGCGAATCTTGAGCTCCCTTCAATTTCCGCTGAAGAGGTTGGGACGCTTGATGAGGCGGGCCTTAAGCGTCGGTTAAGTGATAAGCGGGTCGAGCTTAAGAAATTAGAGGGAGAGAACGAGACGAGGCGAACACAGCTACTGCAGCTACAAAGAACTGCTGGCGTAGTGGGCGCGCAGCCACGGGAAATTGACAATGGAGATGTCAACTCATCTGTGAAATTGGCGCAGGAGCGTCTGGCCGCTTTAAAAGGTGGAGACTTGCCACCAAACTATAAAAAGCGAGAGGCGGAGCTCTCGGCATATCTGAATGTTTTATCCACGGAGCTTAAATCCGCTAAAGATGGAGCCGATGGCAGGTTGTCTGACGCCTCGAAGGAGTTTCTTGAGAAGAGAACTCTGGTTGAAACGACGAGAGATGAGCATATCGACCTCCTTCAGGCAGAGCTTGCTAGCCTGCGAAGACAACGACAAGAGGTGGAGGGACGGGGGAGTCGAGAGACGCCTTAATAGTTCTCGTCTTTGACCCGCTATCGGTGCTCTTGTTGTGTTCGTTGGGTGCGATTCGTCCTTTCCACCCCACCTAAATTATCCTAGTTTTATTGAGTGGATGAGTGTGTGCGTGCTGACTTGCGGCCGTTGGTAGAGGCTATCGTTCGGCGAGGTTTTGCCGAGCCGGCGATCTTTATGCTGGAGATGTGCAAGCCTCTCGTTGGTTGTTTGCGCGAAGCGTACGCTTTGAGCGAACCGATGGTACAGATTTTTGTGGGGCCATCCCTTGCCGCTTCTATGAAAGCGGCTTTAGCCTCCTCAGACGATACCGAGTGCTTGATCTCTCTTTTGGAGGCCTCTCGCGCATCAACGTAAAAGCGCAGATGCGTGTTTGGCTGACGCGATTATTCCGAGTATGGGTGGATTAGAACATGCTACGCCTGGGATTCTGATAGTCCTTCTTGGGGCATGCTATCTCCTGTACCGAGAGCTAAGACGAGTTGGCGCTGGGTATCACCATTACATCCGTCGCATAGCGGGCGTTGACGCGATTGAAGGATCCGTGGGGCGTTGCGCGGAGCAAGGTAAGTCCGTTTTTTTCACAACCGCTTTGACAGATGTCGGGCCTGTTTTGTTCGCCTGCTTAGGAGTTCTGCATTCCATCGCCAAGCGCGTAGCTCAGTATAAGTTGAAGCTGCAAGTGCCTCAGTATTCCCCGGAGGCGATGGCTCTTGTCGAGGATACGGTTCGTGAGGCGTATCGAGACGCGGGTCGGGCAAACGCTTTCGATCCTGAAAGTATACGATTTCTCTCGTCTGAGCAGTTTGCGTTTGCCTCAGGATACATGGGCCTAATGCACCGAGAAAAAGCGGGGGCGGCCTTCCTGTTCGGTGTCTTCGCCGCTGAGGCGCTCGTTCTCGCGGAGGCGGGTCAACAGGTGGGGGCTCGGCAGGTTGCGGCGAGCGTGAGTCCGGAGCAGGTAGCCTTCTTTATTTGTACCTGTGAATATACTCTGATTGGCGAAGAGTTGTTTGGAGCGTCCGCTTACATGAGTCGAGAGCCGGTGCAGGTCGCGACGCTGGCCGCACAAGATAGATTTAAGCTGTTTTTTATTCTCCTCATAGTGGTCGGAGTCGCAATGGCGACTCTACAGCCGTGGGTTCCTGACATCGCGCCCTATATGCCTCACCGCCTTATGACTCGAGATTGGAGTTCCCTCTCATGGTAGTCGCGAACGCTCCGGATACGAGAGCTAAGATCATTCGCCTCTTCACGTTTCTGGGAGGTATCTATTTTTTCAGTTACTTCGTGCTCCCTGAATCTGTCGTCGAAAGCATCGGAATCAAGGAGCGTCACGAGCAGATATCCAACGGCTTCATCGTTGTAGGAGCGATGGCTCTTGGCCTCGGGCTCTTTAATATTATCCGCGCGCACGGGACAAAAGTAGTCTTTCAACGAAGCGGTTGGCGCAACAGTCTCGCTCTTTTGGTGGGGTTGTTTGGAACGATCGGCATAATGTCCGCTCAGTGGATTGGGGCACTCCAGGTTTCTCGTGACGTTCAAGACGTGCAGATGATTGGCGAGTACGCGTCGAAGTTGATGGCGGAGAAGATCACGCAGGGGGCACCAATCTCGATGTTGCAAGGATACTCGAAAGAGCAGCTCGATCGTGCCTCGTCGTTGATAAAGGTTCGGCCAGAAAGTCAACTTACGTCCGCGCAGCGACTATTGGAACAGGATCTTTCCAGGAAGATATCTGATTTGCGTGCCGATGGATTGCTCACTCGTGTGGACATAGACGAACAGGCTCTCGCTGGGTTCGCTCAGCGAGCTCATGAGGTAGCGAGTTCGTATTCAGTATTCCGGCAATCGCTCTCTTCGGGGACAACTGTGCAACGTCTTTATGATTTTCTCTACGACGGACTTTTTAATCAGCTGGGGTCAGCGATGTTCGCCCTGCTGGGGGTCTACATCGCCGCCGCGGCGTACAGAGCCTTTAGGGTTCGAACGATCGAGTCGGCTCTTATGATGTCAGCCGCAGTGATCGTTATGCTTGGGCAGATATCCTTTGGAAAAGAGATCTACGAGGGGATGCCAAGTTTGCGTCAGTGGCTCCTCGAAGTTCCTAACAGCGCGGCGTTCAGGGCGATTCGATTGGGGGCAGGCATTGCGGGGCTTATGCTTGCGATTCGAATGTGGCTCTCTATTGAGTCCAAGTCGTTTTCATCGGAGAAGAAGTGATGGGCTCTCGGCGCTTAATCTATCTTATCATGATTGTAGCCGTAGCCGCGCCGATCCTGTTCGGAATCTCGCAACGACCATCACGCCTCGTTTCAGCCGAGAGAATGTATGACGTTATCGAGAATGTTAAAGTACAGCCCGGTGAGGTCGCGATGGTGTGGCTCGATTTCGGCCCAAACACAATCGCTGAGAACGAGCCGCAAGCGATGGTGATGATTGAGCACCTCTTCCGGCGTCGTATTCCGGTCATTTTGCTCTCTCAATATCAGCAAGCGGAACGGTTCCTCTCCCGAGTTCCGCAGACTGTGGCGCGACAGCTTGAGGCTGAGATGCCTGGGCAGACATGGAGGTACGGAGAGGCTTGGATCAATGTGGGGTACAAGCCTGGAGCCGCTATCTTCATGCAGTCGCTTGTGAACGCAAGTAATGTAAGCGGCTTCTTGGGGCGCGATGTAAACGGCATGCCAATTTCGCAGTACCCAACGTTCGCCTCGATTGGAGGGATTGAGCGGGTAAAAGTTGTGGGTGAAGTGACGGGTCTCGTGGGAGTATTTGACACGATTATCCAGTTCTTTCAAAAGAAGGGATACCGACCGACAATAGTTCATGGGTGCACCTCTATTACGATCCCGGAGGCCTATATCTTCCTTGATTCTGGTCAATTAAACGGATTGTTGGAGGGGATAGCGGGGGCCGCGTGGTATTCCGAGGTGCTCAAAAACGCCCACCCTTCAAGTGATAACTCCCGTTTGCTCGTTACGAATACCGCTCTGAGCGCGGCGCACCTGGTCATCATCGGACTCATAATTGTCGGCAATCTCGTGCCCCTCTTCTCTCGCTGGAGAGCTCGTCATGGATAACGGAACAATGTGGGAGCTTTCCTCAACGCTCGTGGGTGGAATCGCGACCCTTGCCATCTTTAGCTTCCTTATTCGCGAGAACGGGTTTTATCGATTCTTTGAGCATCTCTTTATCGGAATCGCCGCTGGGCTAGGGCCCATGCTTGTAATTCGAGACTTCTTGTGGCCGAACATTCTTGAGCCGATGTTGGGGTACTCAATGCGCATGTATCCCGATGGAACCCCGGTAAAGCCGTATCAGCCATTCTACCTTCTCTATCTCGTCCCGATGGCGTTCGGGAGTTTGTACTACTGCATTTACTCTAAACGGCACGCTTGGCTCGCTAAGGTTGTGATCGGTTTCACGCTTGGAGTCAGTGGCGCTCTGGCTATTCGTGGTTTCTTCTCTGAGGCCATTCCGCAAGTCGCGAGTAGCTTTAAGCCGCTCGTTGTATTTCAGAATGGTGTGTTTTCATTGTTTGAGAGCCTCAATAATTCTCTCTTCGTTGTGACCCTCTTGCTCGTGCTTAATTATTTCTTGTTTACTTTCGGTAGGCCGGGAGCGGTGCAGGGTAAAATAGCGCCTTTGGGACGCCCTTTGTTAATGGTCTGCTTTGGAGCGTTCTTTGGTTCGACGGTCATGGCGCGACTCGCCCTCTTGGTTGAGCGGGTTCAGTTTATCGTGCGGGATTGGGTTGCCGCCGTAGGTACCCTGGTTGGATTAGGATAGGAGATGAAGACGGATCCGAAACAACTACGTACGGTGCTTGTAACTGATTGTGGTTCTACCACCACTAAGGCCCTTCTGTTTGAGAAGAAAGAAGATCGTTGGCATCAGACCTTTCGCGGAGAGGCTCCTACAACAGTGGAAGAACCAACTTCCGACGTGACTATCGGCGCCGTAAATGCCTTTAGGGAAGTACAGGAGCTGAGTGGGCGCGAGATTTTAAATGACGGGCCGTCCCCTTTTGTAGAAACCCAGGCCGACGCGGGAGAGGGAATCGATCTGTATCTTTCTACCAGTTCTGCCGGTGGCGGATTGCAAATGCTTGTCGCGGGGGTGGTTCACAATATCACGACAGAGTCAGCGGAGCGGGCGGCGCTTGGCGCGGGTGCCATCGTTATGGAATCCGTCTCTGCTGATGATGGGCGAGAAGATTACGAGCGCATTGAGACCATTCGCCACACCAAGCCGGACATTGTATTGGTAACAGGAGGAGTCGACGGAGGTTCGACTGCGCATGTGGTTGAGATGGCTGAAACGCTCGTCGCCGCCTCTCCACGACCTCGTTTCGGAGACACGCTGAAACTTCCGGTGATTTACGCTGGCAACGCGGAGGCGGCGGCAGAGGTCTCTCAGATTCTCTCAAAGCGAGCGCAGGTGGTCGTGGTTCCAAATGTGCGACCAACCCTAGAGCGAGAAAACTTAGGCCCGGCTCGAGAAGCGATTCACGAATTCTTCCTCTCTCATGTGATGAGTCATTCTCCGGGGTACGGGAAGCTCATGTCGTGGAGCCCCGTCTCAATTATGCCTACTCCCGCGGCCGTGGGCGACATCGTCCAAATGTACGCCAAAAAGACGGGACAGAATGTGCTCTGTGTCGATATCGGTGGAGCGACTACCGATGTGTTCTCCGTGTTCGCCGATCGCCAAGGACAGCACGCCTTTAATCGAACTGTGAGCGCTAACCTTGGCATGAGCTATTCGGTCGCGAATGTGCTGGTGGAGGCTGGGGTATCGAACATAAAACGGTGGCTTCCCTTTAAAATCTCTGACTCAGAGCTCCAAGATAGACTTCGAAACAAGATGATTCGTCCGACCTCTATCCCCCAGACTGTAGAGGACCTCTGGGTGGAGCAAGCCGTGTGCCGAGAGGCACTCCGGTTATCGCTCGCGCACCATCGCTCCCTCGCTATTGGCTTGGAGAGTGGTAAGGAGAAGGGGATCGCGGATGTCTTCAAGCAAAGCTCTGATCGGTATGAGCTCGTAGACCTTATGAAGCTCGATGTGGCGATCGGATCTGGTGGTGTATTGAGTCACGCGCCAACTCGAACGCAGGCCGCGTTAATGCTTATTGAGGGGTTCGGCCTTGAGGGGATTACCCAGCTTGCGGTTGATTCGATATTCATGATGCCTCACCTTGGGGTTTTGGCTTCTGTGCACTCAGAGGCGGCTCGAGAGATATTCGAAAATGATTGTCTTATCTACCTCGGCTCCTCTGTTGTGCCTGTTTATCCTGAGAGAAAGGTTCGCCAAGGAATCTTGGCAGATATCTCGCTTGATGGGCGATTGGTAGGACAGGTAGAGGTCGGGAAGGTGACCCGGATTTTTACGGAAGGAATGGGCAAGGCTGTTTTGAAAGTCCTTCCTCGACACTCATCAGTAAATGTTGGGGCTGGCGCCGGCGAGTCGTGCGAGCGAGAGGTCGTGTTAGGCGAGTGTGGTATTATTTGCGACGGTAGAAATCGTCCGCTCACAGTGGCGGAGCCTACCGCCACCGCGCAGCGCCAGGTCTTTTCGAATGTAGGGCTCATCCTTGAAGGGAGGGAACGTGGGTAACGCTTTAACTCCAGCGCTTGCGGTCTCTCCATGGACTAAACTTCGGAGACGCCGGGAGCTGCCTCTGGCGGGAGAGATCCTTGTGAAAGAGGGCGATCGAGTGTCCGGCAATTCCATCGTTGGCGTCGCTCAGCTTGAAGGAGAGTTGCGACTCGTAAGAGCTGCCGACCAGCTAGGAGTTCCGGCCCATGAGA
>CANLCB010000033.1 GCA_947488865.1 Deltaproteobacteria bacterium
CGACCGACTCAGGAAATCCCAACACCCTTATGAACGACTACTCGACGCCGCGTAACTTTTTACGCTCGCAATGTGAGATTCATCAGTCTGAATTCAAGGAACGAGGCTCTTTTTGGAGAGATTCCGTCTGAAACTTAAGCCTTACGGGGGAGCCGATGCGGCCGGCGGGAATGCCCCCCGTAGCGGCAATCACGAAAGGAGATAGTCGGAAGAATGTCATTGGAGGGCCCGCGGCCTCGCCGGCCGCGGGTACAAACGTCACCGATCGTTAAGTTTCAACCCGCACTATTTGTACGAGCGGCCGGCGAGGCCGCCGGCCCTCCAGGGATTCCCCGGAGCCATAACGAAGAGGCGAGCGGCTTGCCCGCCGTAGCCTTGGCAAAGGCGCGAAGGCGGGAGAAAAGAACTACGCCCCTACCGCCACCTTAAACGGCTCAAGGCCAGAGTCGCCTCCAACGTAGCCGACAAGGGACTCAGCGGCGCGCTCAGGATGTGGCATGAGCCCCACGACATTCCCCGCCCTATTACTGATACCTGCGATGGCGTTACAGGACCCGTTTACATTGATTGAGTAGTCGCTAGGAGCCACCTTGCCTGTTGCGTCACAGTAGCGGAACACAACTTGGCCGTTCTTCTCAAGCTCGGCCAAGGTAGCGGCGTCGGCGAAGTAGTTACCCTGGAAGTGCGCGATTGGGCAGGTAATCACCTTATTTTCAGGCATACCACTGGTAAAGAACGCGTTGGAGCGGTCAGCCCTGATGTGCACGAACTGAGAGAGGAATCGGCGGCCTACGTTCTCCAAGAGAACTCCTGGTAGCAGTCCGGATTCGCACAAAATCTGGAAGCCGTTACAGATTCCAAGAACCTTACCGCCCTGAGCGGCGAAGTCCTTCACCGACTGCATCACTGGAGAGAGCTTCGCGAGCGCTCCGGTTCGGAGATAATCACCGTAGGAGAAGCCTCCCGGAAGGACCACGAGGTCTGCGTTCTGTAGATCGGTATCGCGGTGCCATACCGGATACGCTTCAGCTTTGAGGAGCCCTCCGAATACGTGGAGGACATCTTGATCACAGTTAGTTCCTGGGAAGACGACTACAGCGACTCTCACACGACCTCCTTAATCTCGTACTGCTCAATCACTGGATTGGCCAAGAGGAGCTTACACACTTCGTCAACCTGAGCCTTTGCGGTAGCCTTATCAAGCCCCTCGACTTCGAGCTCAATCACACGACCAACACGGATGTTCTTGAAGCCGTCGAACTTCTTGTCCTTGAGTCCAGTCTCAATAGCCTTCCCCTGAACGTCCAAAACTCCAGTCTTAAGCTGTACCAATACCTGATAACGCATATCTTTCCCCTTAGCCGTGAACCGCAAGCTCTTTATACGAGAGCTCGATTAATTATCCTATCAACTTCTCGCAAATGCCGCTTCAAGCTGAAAACCTCAGCGATTTCAGCCTCCGAGAGCGCCTTCGTAACTACAGGATCCCCAGAAACTCGCTCTTGAAGGGGCGCCCCGCCATCCCAGGCCGCAAGCGCGTGCTGCTGTACAAGCTTGTAGGCGTCCTCACGGGAGACCCCCTTATCAACCAGCGCAAGCAGTAAATGGCCTGAGAACACTGTGCCCCGGGTGAGCTCTAGGTTTTCCATCATGCGCTCAGGAGACACGGCCAGATTCTTTACGACCCCAGCGAAACGTCGAAGCATGAAGTCGAGCGCGATACAGGCATCCGGCACTGCGACTCGCTCAACAGAACTGTGGCTAATATCTCGCTCATGCCACAACGCCACGTTCTCGAAACAGGCCTGCGCATACGACCGCACAAGACGCGCTAATCCGCACAAGTTCTCAGTAAGGATCGGATTGCGCTTGTGAGGCATCGCCGAAGAGCCCTTCTGCCCTGGAGAGAACCCCTCCATAGCCTCACGCACCTCAGTTCGCTGGAGGTGGCGAATTTCAACAGAGAAGCGCTCGATTGAGCCAGCGACGCCGGCAAGAGTGGCCATGAAGTGCGCGTGTCTATCGCGTTGCACAACCTGCGTAGCCACGGTCTCCGGTCGAAGCTCGAGCTTCTTCATCACGAGTTCTTCTACGCTTGGGTTAATTCCCGCATAGGTACCAACCGCGCCCGAGAGCTTCCCGACGGAGATATCCTCTACCGCAGCCGACAGGCGGGTAACGTGACGCTTCATCTCCGCGTACCAACCTGCCAACTTAATTCCGAACGTTGTCGGCTCAGCGTGGATACCGTGAGAGCGACCGATACATGGAGTGTGCTTGAATTCCTCGGCACGAGTCTTAAGAACCGCTAAGAGAGCCTCGATGTCCGCAAGGAGCATCTTCCCCGCTCGACGCATCTGAACGGCGAGACAGGTATCAACGACGTCACTGGAGGTCATTCCACGGTGTACGTATCGGGAAAGTGGCCCAACGTACTCCGCGACGTTCGTGAGGAAAGCGATAACATCGTGCTTCACCTCTTGCTCAATCTGCAGCACTCGAGCGACATCGAAGGACGCCTTATCGTTGTAAGCTTTGAGAGCCTCCGCTGGGGCCTGCCCTGCGGCAACCATTCCCTCAAGGGCATATCGCTCAATGTCTAGCCAAATGCTGTAGCGGGTCTCATCAGAGAAAACCGCCGCCATCTCAGGATTGGTGTATCGCTCTATCATGCCGCTACAATTAACCCGCCTTGGTATGGTTCATCAAGGTGAAGGGTCGGCAAACTCTCGTAAACGTTGCCACACAGGAGGGTCCGCAGCCCGCTTCGGCGCTCTCCGCACCGGTCCAAATAGCGGTTTGCGCACTCAAGAGCCAGATTCGGGGTGTTGCTGTTTTCGCTCAGGTGGCCCAGAACCACATGGAACAGCTCTGGATGCATTATGTCCTCTAACAGCTGCCCGGCCGATTCGTTGCAAAGATGGCCATGCGTGGACGAGATGCGCTGCTTCAGCTCCCAGGTGTAACTGCACGCTTGGAGCATCTCCTGGTCGTGATTCGACTCAAGGAGGATGGCGTTCGCCCCCCTCACATGCTCGCGCACCAGATTCGTCACCCGCCCCAAGTCCGTTACGGACACGAGCTTGAACCCCTCCGCCTGGATAACAAACCCAACGGGATCGACCGCGTCATGGATAATGCTAAAGGGAGTTATCGACACAGCGCCGATTGAGAACTCTTGCCCCGTAGTGAACACATCCGCTCGCTTGGGCTTCGAGATGTGCCTCATCGTCGCCTCGTTGGCGTATACGGTCATACCGTATCGACGACTTAGGGTAGGAACGCCGTGAATATGGTCAGAGTGTTCATGCGTCACGATAATTGACGAGATTGTAGTGGGGTCGATCCCCTGCTCGGCCAGTCGCTCTTCGGCTTTTTTGCCAGAGAGTCCGCAGTCTATGAGGATACGTTCGCCCGCTGCTTCGACGAAGGTACAATTTGCTTTGCTGCCTGATGAGAGAACTGAGAAACGCACTGCAGCATACAACCAAAAACGGTGTAGATCGGCAAGCGATTGATCAGACAATCGCGCTTATTCTCGCTCGAAAAATCCGCCGCTTTTAGAAGAAACGCTCCCAAAGGGTGAGAAGGATCTCGGCCATGATGAGACCGATGATGATCCACTCAAGGTTTTCGGACCGTCGCTGACCCGCCATATCAGACAGCTTCTGATAAATGCTGTCGAGCGTGTCGAGCTTTCGTCGAATACTTGAGTTCCACTCTGGTAAGTGGAGCCGCTGAGAAGCCAGCGAGTACACTCGCGCAAGATACTGATCTCCCAGGAGCTTCAACGCGTTTTCTACCGCTTCGTACAGAATGGCAGAGTCCACCTGAAGCCGAGCGACCCTTCGCAGATCCGCTTCTCCCTTCTTTCCGGTGGTAAGCATGTTGTACGCGCGCTCAAGGTAATCATCGAGCTGCTCGTCGAGGAATCGCATCTCTAGGAGCTCTACGTTACAGAAGTCGAGCACAGCCCGGACGTCTTCAACGTTAGAACCGAAGAAAAGGGCCCCGTTCCAATCGATAACAGCGAGGTCGGAGGTTCCGTAGGTAGTGCGGGTCTGGATCGCGTCCCGAACCTCTTCGTCTCCAAGCTCTTCGCTCTCCGCTCGAAGCAGTCGCGCGAACTCAGCAGGGAACGACTCAAGGATCTCCTTGGCACTCAAATCCCCTTCAAACTCCTCAAAATGGTAGATCGAGAAGTCCTCGGAGGACTCCCCCTGCCGTGGGCGTTGAACGGCCCCGGCAATCTGGTCGGCGAGCTGCGCGACCCGTTCTCTCGCATCGGCGAGGAGCGCTGCGTTGTCGTACAGCACCTCGCTGAGTTCAATCAGGTGCCCAACCGGTCCGGAAATATCCACCTCATAGCTCACTGAGCAGGCTCCGAAGTCGAAGATCGTCAGCTCCACCTGCGGCTTCGTGAAGAACTTAGCTACATTCAGCTGATGACCGCTTTGGGTAACCCGAAGAGGTGGCGGATCATAGTCAAAATATTTAGGGGACTTACGATTACGACGGAAACGGGTTCGCTCGACTCCCTCTTTGATCATCTGGGACGCTCCATCGAGGTCGATGGACAACCCGAGTTCAAAGGCGAACATGACGTAGCACGTTCCGCGCTTAAGTTGGGGCGCCAGCGGCCGGATGACCGTACGAATTGGCGGCATATCGCGAGACTCTTTGAAACTCACAAAAACACTCCCTGTTTTTTTGCTTGGGCCGGCTCGCCATGAAGAGAAAAACAACGCCGACGGGTGCCTTTATTATACCCAAAAAGCGCCCCTCTGGCGAACTGGAAACTAGCTAAGTGAAGAGTATAATTTTTATTGATTTGAGCTATTTAGCCCGTTGACGGGTAACACGCTGTTTTCTACCCTCCTAACTATGCAGATAGGCACCCCGGCCCCGAAAAACACCCCATCCTATGAGGCAAATGGTAAGGCCTTTGAGGAACACATAAGCCGTCTTAACGCACAAAGAGAGGGCTCAAAGCCGAGCCCGACAGATTCTGCCTATAAAAAGCACATAGAACGAGGAAAGCTCTACGTGCGACAACGAATAGAAGCGCTTATCGATCCCGGAACAACTTTTCTCGAAGTGGCTCAACTGGCCGGTTCAGGATTGTACGACGGAGTGCGACCAGGGGCTGGAATGGTGACCGGCATTGGAATCGTCGAAGGCCGTGCGTGCATGATCATCGCGAACGACGCGACCGTTAAGGGCGGCACGTACTTCCCCATGACGGTAAAGAAGCATCTGAGGGCTCAGGAGATCGCATTAGAGAACAAACTTCCCTGCATCTACCTCGTCGATTCCGGAGGAGCCTTCCTGCCGCTCCAGGATCAGGTATTTCCAGACCGGGACCATTTCGGTCGCCTCTTCTACAACCAAGCGCAAATGAGCTCGCAGAGCATCCCTCAGATCTCGGTAGTAATGGGCTCCTGCACCGCGGGCGGGGCCTACGTCCCAGCCATGAGCGATGAGGCGATCATTGTAAAGAACCAAGGGATGATCTTCCTTGGCGGACCACCCCTCGTAAAGGCGGCTACGGGCCAAGAGGTAACAGCCGAGGAGCTCGGAGGGGGAGACGTCCACTCCCGGATTAGCGGAGTGACAGACTACCTCGCTGAATCAGATCTGGACGCCCTCAGCATGGCTCGCAAGAGCGTCGCAACTCTCGGCAACATCACACCTCAAAGATTGACACGCTCTGCCCCTCTTCCGCCTCGCTTTGATCCCCGAGAGATCGCGGGACTCATACCCAGCGACCCAAAGCAGTACTTTCCAATTCGCGAGATCCTCGCGCGCATTCTTGACGACAGTGAGCTGGACGAGTTTAAGGCCACCTACGGAGAAACCGTTATCTGCGGATTCGCCCGAATCGACGGCTACACCGTGGGCGTAATCGCAAACGACGGAATTCTTTTCTCAGAGAGCGCGCTCAAGGCCGCCCACTTTATCCAGGTGTGTGAGCAACGAAAGATCCCCTTAGTGTTCTTCCAGAACATCGTGGGTTTCATGGTAGGCAAAGAGTACGAACACAAGGGCATCGCGAAGGACGGCGCGAAGATGGTGACCGCCGTGGCGTGCGCAAAAGTTCCAAAGTACACGGTTATCGTCGGAAATTCGTACGGAGCTGGAAACTACGCGATGTGCGGTAGAGCGTATCAACCGCGACTCCTCTTTTCGTGGCCTCAATCGCGCATCGGCGTGATGGGCCCCGACCAAGCGGCGGGCGTTCTTACTCAAGTAAAGCGCGACAGCGCGACTGCTCGGGGAGACAAGGTCGACGAATCTTCACTGCAAACGTACCACGAGGAGATCCGAAACCGTTACGTGGAGCAAACAACCTCGCTCTTCGCTACCGCGCGCCTTTGGGATGATGGGATAATCACTCCGTGGGAAACCCGCGGCGCGCTCGCGCTCGCGCTCTCGGTCGCTGACATCGATACGCCGGCTGAAAGCCGAATATTTGGCACCTTCAGAATGTAAGGAACGTGATGAAGGGAAGCCGAAAGATCGCGAAAGTACTAATCGCCAATCGCGGCGAGATCGCTCGGCGAATAATTCGCACCTGCTCAAAGATGGGCATTGAGAGTGTCGCGGTGTACTCATCAGTCGACGCGCACGCCCCTCACGTACGAGAGGCAACAGAAGCCGAATGTATCGGCGAGCCAACAGCGTACCTTACCATCGCAGCCATTCTCGACGCCGCGAAACGCTCAGGGGCGGATGCTGTCCATCCAGGATACGGCTTTCTTTCAGAGAACGCTGAATTCGCAGCCGCTGTAGAGAAGGCTGGAATCACCTTCATCGGACCATCCTCCGAGGCGATTCGAAAGCTCGGCAGCAAAACCGCCGCCAAAGAGCTTGCGAAAAAAGCGAACGTACCGATGTCGCCCACCCTCTTGCTATCGAGCAAGGACACAAAGGCGAACGTCGCGGAGATCATCGCCTTCGGTAAAAAGGTCGGATTCCCCCTCATTCTCAAAGCAGCAGCCGGGGGTGGTGGCCGCGGAATGCGATTTATCACAAGCGAAACCGGCTTAGAAGATGAACTTCAAAGCGCGCGCCGAGAGTCCCAGAAGGCGTTTGGCAGCGACGAAGTGTTCGCCGAAAAATGCATCACCCCCGCCCGACACGTAGAGATTCAGGTCGCCGTGGACTCGAAAGGCGTTGCGATGGCGCTAGGATCGCGTGACTGCTCATTACAGAGAAGCAATCAGAAGATTATCGAGGAAGCCCCCGCTCAGAACTTGGCCCAAGGTGTCGAAGTGGAAATGTTCACGGCTGCGTGCGCGCTTGCCAAGGCCTCAGGATATACAAATCTCGGGACCGTGGAGTTTCTGTACGGACCGGACGGTTCATTCTACTTCCTTGAGGTAAACACTCGCCTCCAAGTTGAACATCCCGTAACTGAGGCTGTGACGGGGCTTGATCTCGTCGAGCTCCAAATCCGCATCGCGCGAGGAGAAACACTTGAGTCGTGCGGAGTGTCAAAGTCCCCCACTCCCAAGGGGCACGCACTAGAGGCGCGTTGGTGCGCGGAGGAGTTCACAACGACCTTCGTAACATCAACAGGTATCGTGCTGGAGGTCTCAGTACCACCCGTCACAAGAAACGGGGAGGCCATTAGATTCGATTCGGGCATTGAACCGTGCTCCGAAGTTACTCACCACTACGATTCCCTTATCGGAAAGGTGATCGTTCACAGCTCTGACAGAAAAAGCGCCATAGCGGCCCTCGACGAGGCACTGGCCCACTCCCGGATAAGCGGAGTAAAAACAAACCGCTCACTTTTACTCCATTTGCTAAGAACTCCGGAATTCAAATCCCTCACACACACCGTACAAGGCACAGCCTCTCTTCTCCCCACCAAGGAGCAGTCTGCGGAACTTACGCTCAAGGGCCACACCGTCGCGGCGGCCATTCGATGCGCAACGCCACTCTCACGCTGGGTGAAGAACGCTCCGTGGCTCTCAGAGCGAATCTTTGACACCGCTCTAGCGTATTCGTGGACAACAACATCAGGAGACTCTTCGATCTCCTCGTCGACTAGGAGGGTTGACGCGGGCTTCGTCGTTCAGCCGCAAGCCGCAGGCGAGAAAGCCGTAACTGTGTCGACGGTCGGAGAAGTCGATCAAGCCGGAAACCGCGCTATAGCGCTTGTGACACGCGATGGTGGCCCTGTCTTCGAAGTAACAACCCTCAAAGATGGCGCGAACCTATGGGTGCACCTCCCGGAAGGAACAGTGGTGCTCCATGAAGAGGTGCTCGGTGGGCGAAAAAAAGACTCTCAGCTTGAAGGTAGCGGAAACGTCGTGCGCTCAACTATTCCCGGACGGGTTGCTGCGGTTTCCGTAGCAGAGGGACAAACAGTGCAGCAGGGAGACACCCTTCTCATCCTAGACTCGATGAAGATGGAGCACCCCATTAGAGCTCCAATCGCTGGGGTCGTAAAATCACTCCCATCGAAGGTCGATGCGATCGTGCAATCGGGATCGGTTTTGGCGGTCCTAGAGGGGTGAGCCTAACGGCTGCGCTGAAAATCTTAGCGAACTGTTCAATGAGCTATCACAACGTAGCGGCCATGCGGCGGCTTTTGTACCCGCGGCCGGCGGCCTCGCCGGCCGCGGGCACAACCGCAACGGTCCCAAAAATGAACATTCCGCCTCTACTTCGGGGGCACCGGAACAGCGTCTGAAGATAGAGCTACTCCCGAGTAGTAACACCCGCCTCGTTACAGAGGTCGGTCAATAAGCACACAACAACGGCGTTGAAATCCTTTTGGTGTTTAAAGGTCGGACCAAGAAGCGCTTTGATGATCGGGAAGATCACCTTCTTCACCGCCACAATCATGGGACCGAGAATCTTTCGGTGGGAAGTTGGCTGAGCAGGTCGCACGTCGATCGAATAAATCTGGCAAAGCCGTCGAAGGAGCTCCATACGCTCAGGAGAGGTCGCGAATCCGTTCTTGGCGACCGAGTAGTTCATTTTGTCTACGAGCATCTGATCTGTGTCGGTGAACGCACCAGTGTGCTTTAAGGTCGCGACTTTATCCGCAAGGGTACTCGCAAGCTCGCTACCAGACTCCCCGCACACGGTGAGCCACTCAGACGATTGGGCCGAAGATTTCGTAGAATTCATGCCGAGGACGGTATCACATGAAGCGATGGCGATGAAGCTCTACAAAGCGAAGCCTGTAAAACTCATCTCTTTTCGTGACATATCCGCTATCTAGCTCCGCCATAGCCGACAAGAGCACTGCCGCCCCTTGAATCAACCGTGGCCCCGGGCGAAAGAGATTTACTCCATCGGCGAACACCACAGCCCCCCGCTTTACCGCTGGGATATCCTCCCATTCAGGCACCTGAAGGAGATCTCGAAACGTCTTTACGCTCTGCTCAACCGATGCGCCTTGGGGAGCGATGACGATCACATCTGGAGCGAACGCCAAGACCCCCTTCCATGAAGTCGGGTGATTTGGCTCTCCAGACTCATCAAACTGCGGCTTTCCAGAGAACCCCCTCACCAGATCGGGGATCCAAAAACCACCAGTTGTAAGAGGGGCAAGGGCCGATAACACGGACACCTTCTTACCCTTCATGCGGTCGTAGAAATTATTTCCCCAATCCATGAACTGCGCCTTGATGCGGTGCGCGAGCTCTTGCCCCTCTCGCACCCGACCGATCGCGGATCCAACAACACCGCACCCTTCGTACACATCCTTAAGGTTGGTGCAGGCGATCGAATGCACCGTTACTTTCCGACCGAGAATAGAGCGCAGCGCAACCTCAGCCGAACGGCTAAAACTTTGCGGATTCTCCGCGAGACACGTGGTTAAAATAATATCGGGCTCCGCGGCTTTAAGAGCTTCAAGATCCACCGCGAGAGAACTCAAATTCGCGAGAAGCTGCTCTGTCTCTTGATTTGAATGAGTACTTCGCGCAGGGCCGCTAACGATGGGCACGCTCTGACCAACCGCCGAAAGGTCACATAGATGAGTAATCCCTCCGACACTGGCCCCAGCACCAAGAGCGACGACGATATCGGTGAGGTAAGGCTGGAGACAGACAATTCGCACTGGCGGGCGTTCCTTCATTAACGCAAAAAGCCCGTCCAAGGGCTTTCATCTAAATACACTCTCTATTGTACTCCCTCCGGCGGTTGCCGGAACCTCCTTTTTTGCGTAGGCAAAACAAAGGGGTAGCTTTACCAAATCGAGAGCCAACAGAGCGAAGTGAGCGCGTAACATTTGTGCCTGCGGCCGGGGGGGGCCGCAGGCACTCCAGAAATCCCACGTGAATGTATTGGAGGGCCGGCGGCCTCGCCGGCCGCAGGTACAACCGCTGCTTTCTTGCCTTCGGTGCCGAAGGGCAGATACCTCCCCCCGCCCCCAAGTCGTTATTTCTATTGACGACAAGCGCAGTCAAGGGCGACTGTAAGACGGTAGATTTTACTTCAATCCAGCCCTTTAGAGTGGCCTCACGAACACCATGAACGAGTCAGTAGCATCCCTACCACAACCTAAAACGGGCCCTTCACGATGGGTACTTACGAGCGCATTCCTTATCGGCGTTTGCGCGGCGCTCGCATGCTCGCCAAAGAAAACCACCTTCGACTCCCTGCTAAACCAGGGCATTGTCCCAATAAGCAGCGAAAATCCATACAACGGCGCAAATCTATTCCTCTCTCATGAGATGGAGCAAAGCGCGTACCTCTACGATTTCGTCCGAAACCAGGGAGCACCTCAAGCTATCGAGCTGACAGGAAACCCAGACGATCTGCAGGCGCACTTTTTCTATGCCGGGACGAAGCAAGAATACCTCGCAAAGCCCGCGCCACGACGAGCGGGCGTGAATGACGGACGCCAAGAGTGGATTATCATCGGGCCCTACGCTGTCGATCGTGAGCACTATCGCGAACTCGATCAAATGACCGACAATGGGGGCGCTTTCGAAGTCTTCGGTCGACGGGAATTCTTCGGAAAGAAGCTCGCTCGCGCTGGAGAGGAGACCCTTCGGCCGGTATTCATTCCGACACCAACTCCTAAACCAGTTCGCAAGAAAAAGCATTCAGGCTCGCCCCACACCGTTCAAGCTTCTCAGCCAGCACCATCTGGCCCACCGAACTTCGATCAACAATCACTTGCCGAGGCGAAACATCATGCTCACCGCAACGCTCAGGGAGACCTCGAGCACACGGTTAAAGCGCCTACAGAGACTTTAGAATCGATCACAAAGTGGTACACGGGCACTGACGCCAACGTGAAGGCAGTCGCCGAAAAGAACGGCATGCCCGCAGACGCCAAGCTTAAACCGGGGGCCAAGGTGGTTATCCCGAGCGGCGTGGTGATTAATCCGAGTGAGATGAAGTAGGCGAGGACCTCGCCCTCATACATACCGTCGCAAGCAATCCCGGAGCGTCATCAACGGTGCGATAATTCCACGTGATCGCATTGGAGGGCCGCCGGCCTCGCCGGCCGCGGGTACAAATGTACCGATACCTTCGAACGAAAAGCTCCACCAACAATACCGATTTTTAATGAGAAGAAGAGAAAAGAATGGTGCCCAGGAGAGGACTTGAACCTCTACGACATTTCTGCCACCAGCCCCTTAAACTGGCGTGTCTACCATTCCACCACCTGGGCGTATGATTTGAATTTACTCCGAATTTCTCCGGCGCGCCGTAACGCGGACCAGAGATTTACTTCGGAACGTTAGCGCCGTCAACAGGCGCCGGCAAAGTTTTTTGCTCATCTTGAGGAGCTGCCGATGCAGGGGCTTGAGCCCCCTCGGTGCCTAAAACTGACCCCTGAATAGCATCCCCGCGAGACGCTCCACGGCCACCGTCCATTACGGCCAACTTAACTAGACCGACCGAAGTCAGCATGAAAAGCACGGCTATAGTCGTGGTTAGGCGCACAAGAAGCGATGAGGCTCCCCCTACGCCGAAGACTGTATTCGCGCCACCAGCACCCATAATGGCACCAGCGTCAGCTCCCTTACCCTGCTGAAGAAGCACTAAAACCACCAAGGTTACGGCTAAGATCACATGAACGGAGAGGACAAATGTGTACATGACACTCCTTAATCGGACGCGAATTCAGGGCCGAAGGGTACCACCAGTAGCCCATTCCGGGCTAGCCCCTTGGCCCTGATTCTAAGCACCTTAATTCACTATCTTAAGCTCAGGCTGCGCCCGGCGCTTCTCATCCAGGATGGAGATCACCTTGCGAGCGAGGTCGTTGAATACGGACGCAATCTTTCCTTCGCCTGTCGCGATTGGAGTTCCTGCGTCACCGCCCTCTCTAATAGCTGGGTCGATCGGAAGCTGAGCCAAAAGAGGCACTCCGAACTCTCGAGCGGTCTTCTCTCCACCACCACTACCGAAAATCGGCATTACAGAGCCATCAGGCATAGGAAGCCCCGACATATTCTCAACGATGCCGAGAACATCGACATTGACCTTCTTGAGCATGTTGATCGACTTGCGCACGTCAGCGAGAGCAACCTCTTGCGGGGTCGTTACAACGACTGCGCCAGCGAGCTTCACCATCTGCGACAACGAAAGCTGCGCGTCTCCGGTTCCCGGAGGCATGTCGATAATCATGTAATCAACAGCTCCCCAGCTCACATCCTCAAACATCTGATGGAGGGCCTTGTTGAACATTGGGCCTCGCCAAATTACGGCGTCATCAGGATGTTGCAGGAAGAACCCAAGAGAGATGTACTTAATACCGTACTTCGCTGGAGGAATGAGCTTCTCCTCATGGTCAGGGATCACCTGCCCACCACCTAACAATGTCGGGATACTTGGACCGTAGAAATCGCTATCAATGAGCCCTACCTTCGCGCCGGTACGAGCCAACGCAACGGCGAGATTCACCGCGACGGTCGACTTACCAACACCGCCTTTACCCGAAATAACTGGAACGATCTGAGCGCCTGAAATCATATTACGTACCTACCTCCTGAGAAATCTCCATCTCCTGTTCATCATCAGATCCCGCATAGCCGGGGATAACCGGCTGTGTCCAATCTTCACCGTGGTGAGCGCGCATCGCCTCACGCTCCAGGAGCGTCCTCGGAATCAGCGAGTCAACGACCTCCCACGGTAACAGTTCGGTGAAGCTTAGCCTGCGTGACACATAAAAATCCACAGGTGGAACGCCCTCGAGGAGAACATCGCTGGTTCGCTTCATAAGCCACTTCCAGGACTCTCCGCGACGCTCCATCTCAAGCATTAACTTCCCCACTCGACGATCGCCGCGCGAGAGCAGCCCTTGAAAGTAACTCTCTTTAGGTGGCTCGAATCGAAACTCCAAGTTAGGAACCTTAATAACCTGCTTCCGCAGCCGCTCAATCTTCTTTTCGAGCACCTTCGGATCGAGCATCGGCTCCCATTGGAATGGCGTCGATGCTTTTGGAATGAACGGATTAACTGAAAGAGAGACCCACGCGAGCTTTCCTGTGGGGCGAGAGATATCCACCACGGCGTTTCTCACCGCGGTGGCCAGCTTCGCGATCGCGTCGATATCCTCATCGCACTCAGTCGGAAGACCGACGATGAAATAGAGCTTAAAGCCTCTAATACCGGCCTCCGCCAACTCCGAGGCCGCCTTAATAACTTGCTCGTTAGCAACCCGCTTACCAGCGGCTCTTCGCAATCGATCACTTCCAGCCTCTGGAGCCAGCGCGACTGTTTTGTACTCACTCTCAGAGATACTCGCGGCCAACGCGCGGGTCACCTTTTGAGACATAATCGAGCTTAAACTCGCCCGACCACCCTTCTCAGCCACTGTCTGCGCGAGCTTGGCGATCGCTTTGTGGGACGACACAGAAGCTCCGACGAATCCGATCGCGTCGCTGTTTTCTAACCCCACTTGCACCGTATCCTGAAGGGTCTCTTCATTCCGTTTCCGAATTGGACGGTAGATGTAGCCGGCTACGCAGAATCGACACCCCATCTCACATCCACGCCCGGTTTCAGTGAGGAACATGTCCTTAAATTCCGTCTCTGGAGTCATGATACGGGTATGGGTTTTGAACTTTGAAAGATCCTTTACAAACCGCCGCCGAGGACGCGCCGGTACAGTGTCAGGATACTCATAACGCGCAACAGAGCCATCCTCGTTGTACTGAGGTTGATAGAACCGTGGCACATACACGCCCTCGATTTGAGCGAGGCCTTTAAGCAGCTCCTCTCGAGACCACCCTTCGCTCTTCGCCTTGTGCACGACATCCATGAACTCTGGAAGAAGCTCCTCAGCTTCTCCAATAACGATCGCGTCGAGAATATCAGCCACGGGCTCTGGATTGAGCGTCGCCGCGGTACCACCAGCGATCAAAAGCGGAAAGGAGAACTTAGCTTCACGAGCGGCAGCCTCTCGTTCTTCCCAGGAGCCAAACAGGAGCCCTTGATTATTAAGAATCTTGAGAAGGTGCGGATAGTCAGTCTCAAACGACAAACTGAATCCAAGAATATCACAGTCAGCCAAGAGCCGATTATTCTCAAACGATCTCCATTTATTCGCGAAGACTTTCTCATCATCGAATGATTCAGGGAGAAACCCTCGCTCTACCTGAACACGAGAGTCGCGAGCCAGGATGTCATACACGGCTTGAAAGCCGAGATTGGACATAGCCACCCAATACTGATTTGGATACGTAAGATGGAACCGAATATCTCCCGCGCTATTGTTGTACGGGACGATATAACGCTCGAGTGACTTGAGGTCCTTCGTCGTTGGATTTTTGAGTTTTGCTCGCTGCGTTCCCACGTCTCTATTCCTTCGGTTTCACAGTCGGCGCAGGCGCCACCTTCTTCTTTGAAATGTTCTTGTATCGAAGCAGATTCAGATCCGCCTCCAACACTCCGACACCTGCGGCCACCTCGCGATTGTTCGTAGCGCCAGGCTTAAGCGTCATACTAAAGGAGTCGCGCTTTACTACCGTTCCTCGATCGTTTCGCTGAACGACCTCGATATCGACAGTGTAGGTCTCGACCTTAGAGTTGTTGAACAATTTCGCCATCCACGTCGTATTGTTCACCTTCGAAACCGACCCCGTTATCGGAGAAGTTTCGGTCTCATAAGGATTCTCTTCTCCAAAGATCGCGGGAACATTATTCACCACGCTCCCTGTCATCTTAGAGGTCGAAAGACTTCCACTCTTTGGCAATTCCTTGTCTGGCTTCACCTCAGCGCGCGCCGTTGACACGACGAGACAAACAACAAGCGCGAGCGCGATATTTTTCCGAATACGCATCAGTGAAAAACTCCATTTTTTGCTTGCCCGACCGCCTTAGAGACTTTGGCGAAAGACCTCAGATTTTAACAATTTAAGGCTTCTTTCACAACGTAGTGGGTCATGATGAGTATATTCATCGCGTTAGTGCCTGCGGCGAGCGCTCCTGGAGGGCCTGCGGCCTCGCCGGCCGCAGGTACAGGAGTTACTCGACCTTAAGAAAAATATACTTAACCAAGGCTAAACCCTGAGTTCGAGGACATTTGTACGAGCGGCCGGCGAGGCCGCCGGCCCTCCAAGTCGGACGTACGGACACCTTAGCACCCCCTACCGCCCCAATCCCTCTCGAAGACGAGGCTCTCCGCGATCGATTCCGGCAAAATCTCGCCCATCAATGATGATCCCACCGCCATATCCATTGTTCAACTGCTGCGGAGTGGGCTGTGGATTTACAGGAACAGGGCCCGCGCTGGACCATACCCGCATCTTCTGTCCGGTCTGAGTTACAATCTCTTCGCCTGGCATTACCGGCGGCAACCTTGGATCGTTTTGTCGAGTGGTTGGATTCAATGTCGTGGGAGAGTTCGACGTTGACGAATCATCACCAGCCTGGTCCGCAAGGACAGTATCACTTCCAGCAAAAACCACAGCCAACAATAAAAGCGCGCCAAAACCTACAATTCTCATGACTCCCCCAATGAATGGATTGATCGAAAAAGCTATGGATAGTGTAACGCCACTTACACTAAGATGCATCAATAATGACGCAGCGTGATTCAGTTACCGTAC
>CANLCB010000034.1 GCA_947488865.1 Deltaproteobacteria bacterium
CACCCCAACCGAGACGCCTACGCACACCCCAACAGGCACGCCAACTGAAACACCGACCGAGACTCCGACTTACACACCAACTGACACCCCAACTGAGACTCCAACGCACACTCCAACCGAGACGCCTACGCACACCCCAACAGGTACGCCAACTGAAACCCCGACAGAGACACCGACTGACACACCAACTGAGACTCCAACGCACACACCAACCGAGACGCCTACGCACACCCCAACAGGCACGCCAACTGAAACCCCGACAGAGACACCGACTTACACACCAACTGACACCCCAACTGAGACACCGACTCACACCCCAACCGAGACGCCTACGCACACCCCAACACGCACGCCAACTGAAACCCCGACAGAGACTCCGACTTACACCCCAACCGAGACTCCAACGCACACTCCAACCGAGACGCCTACGCACACCCCAACAGGTACGCCAACTGAAACCCCGACAGAGACACCGACCGACACACCAACTGAGACTCCAACGCACACGCCAACCGAGACGCCTACGCACACCCCAACAGGTACGCCAACTGAAACCCCGACCGAAACACCGACTCACACCCCAACTGAGACTCCAACGCACACCCCAACCGAGACGCCTACGCAAACCCCAACAGGCACGCCAACTGAAACCCCGACAGAGACACCGACTGACACACCAACTGAGACTCCAACGCACACCCCAACCGAGACGCCTACGCACACCCCAACAGGTACGCCAACTGAAACCCCGACCGAGACACCGACTGACACCCCAACTGAGACTCCAACGCACACCCCAACCGAGACGCCTACGCACACCCCAACAGGCACGCCAACTGAAACCCCGACCGAGACACCGACTTACACACCAACTGACACCCCAACTGAGACACCGACTCACACTCCAACCGAGACGCCTACGCACACCCCAACAGGTACGCCAACTGAAACCCCGACCGAGACACCGACTTACACACCAACTGAGACTCCAACGCACACCCCAACCGAGACGCCTACGCAAACCCCAACAGGCACGCCAACTGAAACCCCGACCGAGACTCCGACTCGGACCCCAACTGAGACTCCAACCAGAACACCGACTGAAACGTCGACGGTTACGCCAACAGAAACTCCGACGGAAACACCGACCGAAACGCCAACGGAAACTCCAACTGAGACACCAACAGTTACGCCAACAGAAACACCAACCGGAACTCCAACTGAAACACCAACGGAGACTCCAACTCAGACGCCGACAGGAACCCCGACGTTGACCCCAACACACACTCCAACGGCCACGCCGACAGAAACCCCAACGGAAACTCCTACCGATACTCCTACGGAGACACCGACTGATTCACCAACCCCGTCGAATACACCTACGGTTACTCCGACGAGCACCCCGGTAGACACGGCGACTCAAACTCCGACCGAAACACCAAGTGAAACACCTACTGAAACTCCAACGGAAACACCGACCGCAACGCCAAGTGAGACACCGACGGATACTCCGACTGAAACACCGACAGAGACGCCCTCTGAAACTCCAACCGAAAGCCCGACCGCGACGCCAAGCGCGACTCCATCGGAAACCCCAACTGAAACCCCGACCTACACGCCGACGGAAACCGCCACCAATTCACCTACGCCAACGGAGAGCCCAACGGTTACTCCTACCACTACACCGCGAGATACTAGCACTCAAACCCCCACGGAAACGCCGACAGAGACGCCAACCGAAACGGCTACTGAGACACCGACCGTAACACCGACAGATACGCCAACAGAGACTCCTACCGAGACTCCGACTCAGACGCCAACACACACTCCAACACCAACTCCGACCTGGACGCCAACACACACAGCGACTCCAACGTGGACTCCAACGATTACGCCAACATCCACGGTGACTCCGACGGTGACACCCACATCGACTCCGACAAAAACTCCGACAGTGACCCCAACCGCAACGCCAACTGAAACCCCAACCCGCACGCCAACAAGTTCCCCAACTGTCACGCCGACGATTCCGATGTCCCTCGTTATTATAGAGATTGAAAGTGAGCAGACACCGATCCCTGCTGTACCTGTATTGATGAACGGTACGCCGGTGGTAACCGATGAGCGCGGGCGGATTGAACAGATTGTCGAGAGTGATTCGGCTGTTCGAATCGAATCTGGATTGCCAGCAGTGCGATTCGATCCAATTGAGCAGACGGGGAGATATCTCGAAAGAGTTAGTCCTCTCGATGTCTCAGCGGTGTTGTTAGTTTCTCCTCTTGGCGCGTGGGCGGGACAGTGTGAGGTGCTGGTAGGTGAAACGCGAAGTGTCTATTTGCAGTATGTGAATTTCTCTATAGACGCGCTTGAGGTCCCGGGCGGTGGAATGAACTATTTCGAGGGGAACGGAGCCGTGCTGGCTGAGTCGATATTCGCTCCGGGGCAAGCTGGATTCACGGTACCTTTGAACAACTTTTTTAACGGAAAGAGCTATCAGGGCACATGGGAGCTTCTTGGCCAAAGAGTGCCCCTGCGTTTTCCTCTCTCTGTTTGCACAGACACCGGGCTTGCCGGAGAGTGCGAGCTTGTAAACTCCAGAACCTTTAGACCCCTACGTAAGTTCGCCCGCGAGTCATTTGAAAATTACAAAGGACACATCCAATATGTTCTTAATTCCCATCGATATGGGCGTGAAGAGCGTCAGAAAATAGAACGGTGGCAGAAGGCGTTCCGAGACCGAGGGGAGGGGATTCTAGGTGGAATTCGCGCCCAGATTGCGAAGCTACACACGCCAGTGTTCTACTGCGCCTCTCCTCCGCCGCAGTGCACTGAGGTTTTGCTTCATCGACCGCGTCTGACCAAACTTTTTGACCGAATGGTTCCTCGCTATGTGCCACGTGAATTTAGTGAACTACGGGGTGTGGCTCAGCGAGATCGCAAGACTTTTGTTCGATTGTTGAAACGCCTTCCAGCTGTGTATCAGCGTTGTCCACGGTATCAAGAAAAAACGATCCCCTAATGAGAGCTCGCCCCAAGAACGGCAGTCAAAGTGACGCGCCATTCTCATACAGATTACGGTTTCAATTGTTGAACGCCGAGAAGGCGTCGATCTGTGCTTCGACCTGGCCACGCTCGATACGGACTCCACGCGGGGTGCGTGTCAACAACCGCGTGAATCGTTGCCAGATGGGCAGGGCAGGGAACTTGTATCGTCTTCGTTTCTTGAGCGTCGAATGAAAGTTCCTCTAGGGATCCCGAGGTTGTGAAAGTAACGCGAAGCGGCTCCTTGGTTGGAACGTACTCAGGTCGTACGGTGAATGTCGCGTACCGAGACGAGGAGCTATCCGCGCAGCGCCCAATAATGTGCGCGTGATTCGAGAGCCATCGATGCACTCCCAAGTTTGTATGTTGCCAGTCAAAGACGCCACGCTCTCTCCATGAAGGAGCCAAGCACCCAACACCTAACAGCAACGCGATGGTGCGGATGCGAGTTTGAGAGATTGAGGCTCTAGAGCTCGTGGCATAAGAGACGAGCGCGGCCACAAGTGCGAGGACCTCGGGGAAGTCGGTGTGCGGGCCAGTCAGTAACAGAACCGCGAGTGAAGCGATCGCTATTTTTCCAAAAGGAGCTTCCGTGTTGGATTTGAATCGGCGCCCAAATACGGTGAGCAGAAAGGCGAGGCTCCCCACGATTCCGAGCTCCGCGATAATTCCCAGGTAAAAATTGTTGGAGTTGTCTGTCCATCCGTTGAGTGCGAGCCCAACTTGTTCTGCCATGGGTACTACCTGCCCACGATAGCGATCAGGACCTACTCCAAAAAGCGGAGAGCTCTTTATCATCGCGAGGCTTAAGGATAGAAAAACCGATCGACTGTAGAGAGACTCCTCGATACGAGGAAGGGAGAGTGAGGTCACTGTTCGGCGAAGTCCCTCTGGAACTCCTGGTGAGGATGCGAGGTTCTGAATGACTGAGGTTTGGCTATCGAGGCACGAGATTAGTGCTACTACGCTAGCGGCCGCTCCAAGAATCCAATAACGTAAAGAGCGAAAACGGCTCCATGACAGGCACACGAGAAAAATTCCGAGACCGAGAGCAAAGCTACGAGAGCCTGAGAGAAACCCGCTGGCGAGAAGGAGAGGAGTTCCCACAAGAGCTGCTTGAGGGGTGACCCGTTTTTGTTTGACAAGAATTGCGACGATCCAGAGGATTAGTCCGAATGAAACCCCAAGAGCGTTCGGATCGGACATCGTTCCCGCGAGGCGATGGATTGCCGTCCAGAAAGGAGTTTGTCCTGCTGGGGTAAAAGGCGCGAGACCGAGTACTTGAAGAATCACGAATCCTGCCGCGACAAGGGCACCATACCACACCCCTCGCAGGTACCCGTTTCGCGCGGTGCCATGTTGGGAGAAGGCTCCGACGAGAAGCGCAAAGACTAAGACTCGCGACGTATATCCCCACGAAGGCGCCTGAGTTTGGACTAAAGAAGTCGCAATGTCGTGCAGTCTTTCCGGGGATGCAATAGGAACGGATAGAAGTCCCTGAGCTGATGAGGCGATTTCAAAACAAAGGCTCCCAACAAGATACGCTAGGAGAGGTGATGCCCATACGAGCGTTCTCCACAGTTGGGGCGACGACGACAAGGAGAGCGCAAAGAGACATAGTATGGGTAAAAGCAGGTTGGGGGTCACGCAGGGGAGTAGCGGAGTCGCTAAGCCTAGTACCAGAGCGACGTGTCGAGCTGCGCCCCTCTTCCCGCTGATGAATAGTGCGGGTGCCGCTATAGCCACAGCCAGGAGTTCCGCCCGCGAAGCGGCGAGCGCGCTTGGCGTGAGCGCGAAGATAAAGCAAAGAACGGATCCGAGATGAGTAAGAATAGCCATCGATGCTATCGATCTAACTGGTAAGGTGGTGGGAGTAAACGCCCCATTCATTAAAAAGTGTGATCTCATCGTTTGGGCTATGTTGAGCGAAAGGGGGGCTTTTTCGCCTTGCAAACTGTAGGGGAGCAGCAAAAGGAAGTGTTCCGGGTTGGTTTTTGTACCCGCGGCCGGCGAGGCCGCCGGCCCTCCAGAAATCCCCGCAACCGCGCCGAAAAGACGATTCTGCCGCCGGCCCTCTGAGGGGAACTTCCCCCTACGCGATAGCTCATTTCTAATGACCCCTGTTCCAGGGACTTATCCCCCTCAGGTGCGAATTTCTCCTAGGTCTCCAGGTATGCAGGTTACTTTCAGCTACCTCGCGAGTTTAGATAGCCATATCTCTTATGTGTTTCAGGATACTCGCCGCCAATCAGCTATAGCCTCCCCAGTCGTGCCACAATCGAGCGCGCAAGCTTTGTTGGCCAAAATTCTTGACAGGGCGTGTGAGGAGCGCGACTTCAATAGCGACTACGCGAAAAAAATCATCTCTGGAGATTTCAATTTCGACCGAGCGACACCGGAAACTGTGGCGCGAATCTTCCGGGACGCCGACCGTATTTTTGCATTGTGTAGTGACGCGAATGCTCGATTAAACATGGACGCTCTATTTTCGAGTAATCCAAGGGCGGATGTCTCGGAGATGAAAGCTGATCTGGACGCCGCTAACGCGCTTTGCGAGGAGAGCTTGGTAAGTGCGCTCGCAAATTCCGAACGACCTCGAGAGATTTTACGCCTCTTCCACGAAGACCGAAGCATTCGGGCGAATTCCCTCCACATGAGCGTTATATTAGGAATCGAGACTGAGCCTGTTGAGGGACTACGGCACAAACATTCTCCTATTCATCACGACCTCTACGATAAACAGGGTGGCAATCGATACGAAGCGACCGAGCTGCATTGGCTTCGAGATCTGTTCTCCTCTCTGCAGATTCGGCGTGGAAGTCACTTCCTTGACCTCGGTTCCGGCTATGGGCACCCCACATTTTATCTAGCGAACGTTCGTTCAGACCTAAAGTGTGAAGGAATCGAACTAATGCCCGCTCGTGTGGCAGAGTGTGAGAGGGTCCGCCAAGCGCATCAGTTTTCGAATGTGACGTTTCGAGCCGCCAACGCGTTGGATGTGGAACTCTCTCGGGCTCAAGTGGTATTTCTCTACAATCCATTCCCTCAAGAAATTAAAGAGGTCATGAAGCAGAGGCTATGCGATGTCGCTCGGAAGGAGCCGCTTATTGTTATCGACTATCAAGGATTGTTTCTCGGTAGCGCGCCGCAATTTCGGCGCATGGATATAGAGCGTTCGAACCCGTTTCAGGTATACGGGTCTCGGGAGCTCTACGATAAGGTCTTACTGCGAACCGGGTGCGTTCTACCCCCTCGGTAATGGTCGGGTGCGCCAGTAATTAGAGGGTTTTAAGCGTCCAAGGCCTCTCTGGAAGGAAGGGGAGGGGCGCGGTATTGGTCTTTTGGTGTATAATCGGGTAACTTTTTGCTCTGTTAAAACTTAGTCTTTTTGGCGCGTTTATGTCCCAAGGCCTCGTAGCAACCTCTGAATATATCCCTAAACATGAAGGGTTACTCGTGCGGGTAGACATGTCTGATTACCTCATCGATTACTACCTTCATCGAAAGGACTTCGCGCCAGATACTTTGCCTGAACACGATGAAAAATTGAAAGAGCTCATAGCGTGCTTCGCGATCCACCTTTCAGCTCGCACAGGAAGGGAGACGCATGCGTGGACGGTTCACGTCGTGTCGGATGTTCCGTACTCCCTTTTTGTTACTGGTAACACTGGGGAGATCGATGAGAGTGGGGTAGCCAAAGGATACATCGTTGGCCATGTACTAACGGATCACATTCGTCACACCGATGTGAGCTCTATTCACGCCCAGTTCACCAGCCGTGGAAAGACGTACAACAGTATCGTTCGGTGCGATTCCTCTGATATCGCGAAGATGGTTGAACAGTTCTACGCGCAGAGCGAGCAGCACCCGCTTCGGCTGGTCTTGTCACAGACGAGCGACACGGCAATAGGGCTTGTGGCGTTGCCGGAATATGACGAGGAATGGATCGCTTCTATCGATGTTGAATCTCTTCCGGAAAACCAGGATGTGCCTCGCACTCCAATGCGCACATGTTGCTTCGCGTTTGAATGTGATTGCTCGCCTGAGAAACTCATTCCCTTTTTTAGAACGCTCTCACAACAAGCGCTTGATGACCTGTATGGCGCAGACGAAGAATTGCACATTACCTGCCCTCGATGCGGAAAGCAGTTCGGTATTGAGCGTAAGGTGTTCGAGCCCGAGCAGTAAGAGGTGCTTTACTCGCCTAGTTTTTTTGTGGCAGTGACGCTCGCAACGTCTCCAGCTCCTGCCATCGTTCGTAAAGCTGATTCACTTTCTCTTGCTGAGAGGTAAGGGCGTCGCACAGTTCAGTGAGACGGGCCGCGTTCGTGGCGAATTCTCCAGAATCGATCTGTTGTTGAAGTCCCTCCAAAATGCCTTCCGCCTTCGCGATATCTTTCTCAATAGAGCCAAGTTCTCGCGCGTCTTTGTACGATAGCTTTGTCGCTTGTTTTGTTGGCGAAGGGGACGCGCTCTTGTCGCTAAGCTCCCGTTTGTTTACCGGATTCGATTGACGCTCGTTTCGAGCTTTCTCCCATTGCGCGTAATCTCCGAACAGCGCTCCAGCTCCGTGCCCTAATCCGAGAACAGCGCTTCCTGTTCGTTCCAAGAGGTATCGATCATGGGTGATGAGCACAATTGCGCCAGGATACCCCTCAAAGCTCTCTTCAAGGTTTTCAAGAGTCGCGATGTCGAGGTCATTCGTTGGCTCGTCAAAGAGTAGTATATCGGATTCTTGAGCGATGCTTTTCGCCAGAAGAGCACGAGCACGTTCTCCACCCGAGAGCGATCCTACAGTGGTGGAGAGGTGGAAGTGAGAAAAGAGGAATCGAGATGCCCATGCGGCTACATGGATCGATTGTCCTTGGTACACGATCGAATCGCTGTGAGGGGAGAGGAACTCACGCAGTGTGATGGCGTCGTTCAATTGCGTACGCGCTTGATCCATGAACGCGATTCTGAGGTTCGGGGCGCGATAGACACTACCGGTTGAGGGATCGATATCTCCAATCAGAGTCTTTATGAACGTGGTTTTGCCACAGCCGTTCGGTCCGACGATCGCGAGGCGGGAGCCTGGGGATAGTACCAATGAAATGTCAGAAAAAAGACTCTTATCTCCCAACGTCTTGGAAACGTGTTCGGCCTTCAAGAGCTCTTTGGTTCTGCGCTGAGTAGAGGAGAATTCAAAAGTGGCCCGTTTTTGCTCTCCTGTTGGGGTTCCCTTTAATGTGTCGATGAGTTTGTGCGCTTCGTTGATTCGAGCGCGTGACTTGGTGGTTCTCGCCTTAACACCGGCCCGTAGCCAGTCCACCTCCCGTCGCACTTTGTTGGCTAGAGATTGACGCTGTTGTTCTACCTGGCTTAGCAGCTCTTCTCGATGTTCGAGATAATCTGAATAGCCTCCCTCTGACATGAGGATTCCATCGGGATACTGCTTGCCTATCTCTAAGACGCGAGTCGCTAAGCTCTCGATGAAGTACCGGTCATGGCTCACAAAGACCACGGCGTAACGTGCTTCGCTCAACAGATCCTCAAGCCAGAGGATAGATTCGATGTCGAGGTGGTTGGTCGGCTCATCGAGGAGAAGGCAATCTGGTTCCTGGGCCAGCGCGCGCGCTATGGCGAGCCGCTTCCTCCAGCCTCCAGAAAGAGTGGCGACAAGAACGGAACGATCGCTGAATCCGACCATGCCGAGGCATTGGTTGACACGCCTTGAGCTCTCGCTTGGCGCCAACCCTAGTTCGGAGAGGCTCGTTTCAAGCACCTCGGTTACAGTAAGCTGGCCGTCGAAGATGTCCTGTTGCGCCACATAGGCGCATCGCAGCCCTTTGCGAGAGGTCACACGCCCTGAGTCTACCTCTTCGAGTCCCGCTAGAATCTTTAGGAGCGTCGATTTGCCGCATCCGTTATTGCCCACCAACGCTATGCGGTCGCAATCCTGGATTCCAAACGAAAGCCCGGAGAAGAGGGGAGCGTCACTGAAGCCTTTCGATATCTCTTGTGCGCTAATAAGGGGCGGGGTCATGCGTAAGGTCTCACTACAGGGAACATCTTGATTGAAGCACCGGAATTGTACCTTAATTCTAGGGCATTGCGAACCCTCCCGGCATGGGCAAAAATCCTGCATACTTTTGTAAAGCGGTGTCCGCTGTCTGTATTGCCGTGGTTGCCGTGTAAGATCCCTCCGCTATTGTGAAAAAGAACTTATTCCCCCTGTTTTTGGTGCTCGCCGCTCTCCTGACCGCAGGGTCATTTGTGGTGGTCTCATACGATTCTTCCCCAGAGCAGGTATCTCTGTATCAGCTAACCCCCTTAGTGGACGTCGTGAATGGGGCGGGGCAGACGTTTGCGGCCGAGGCGTATCCATCGTTCGCCTACTCTTGCCTCGGAATGTGTGTAGTTCTGTTGCTTGTGGGGATACAAACTGCCTCGCGAGCGACGAATTATTTAACCTTTTCGGTGATATTCGCCCTGGTCGGACAGCTTCTACTTATCGATCAGAGGCTCGTTGCTGCCCTGCTTTCATACGTTGGGATGGTTCCGACGCCGATCGCTGTTAAGAACGGGTGCATAGCGCTTGGGCTCTCTGGCTACATTCTGAGCGCGCTGTGTTTCGTGCGAGCCTCTCGTGGGAACGCTTTGGACGGCGCTCTCGGTGCCCGCGCGGAGCGAGACTATACCTTCACGATAAAAGATTTAACGCTTCTCGTCGCGGTGTTTAGTGCGGCGGTAGTCTTAAGACTCTACGCGCTTAACCACATCCTGAATTACTTCGAGGGCGAGATTAGTCCATACTCGGCCGGTGCGACGTCATTGCGAGGAATGTGGTTCGCTAATGAGGGGTACCATGGCCCTTGGTCACCGCTGGGGATCCTTTATTATCTACCTATCTATGCCACGACAGCTCTCTTCGGGACGAACCTCCTATCCCTTAGACTGGCCTCTGTTGTTGTAAGTCTTTTGACCATTCCGATACTATTCATTTTTACCCGACGTCTCGCTGGAAAGTTCGCGGCGCACATCGCTGTAATCTTATTTACGTTGAACTTCCTTCATATCGGATGGGCCCGAAGCGACATCTATCCTCACGGCGCGACGACCTGGCCAACGCTCGTTCTCTGCTACGCTTTCTTGCGGGCCTATGACACTAAGAGTCTCGTATGGTCTGCCGCGGTAGCCTTCCTCATGGGCCTCACGTGGCACCAGTACCCTTCGGGCCAGAGCGCCGTGGTGGCGCCCGTTATCGCGCTTGTTCTTAACTTTACGTTCAATCGTAAAGCGAGGGACTTTAGTTGGGGGCAGAGGTTCGTTGTGATGTGTGGTGTCGCCTTGTGGGCCATCGGAGCGCCACTTACGCGGTACTTAACCGATGGGTTGATTAAGATCACTAACATCTTCAACACCCAGGGAAATCGAACCTTGTGGGGCGGTAATGAAGGAGACCCAGGAGGGCTAGGAACGATTTGGTTCGTGATTGCCAGCGCCGCGAGTCACTCGTGGGATGTTTTTCAGTCGTTCTTTTTCAGGGCAATCCACATATTTCATCAGGAGTGGATTCCTAACCAGCCGGGGATTAACTCTCGAGCCGCGGGTTGGGCTGTGGTTGCGTTTGGAACTATTGGGATGTTCATCCTTTTGCGTTACCGCAGGAAGGTTGAGTCCAATATCATGTTCGGATGGATTATCGCGGCGGTGTTGCCAGGTATCCTCTCGGCGGTTCCATATCCTAAGCGCACGGCCACTCTTTTTACGGCGATTGATATTCTAGCGGCGGTCGGGCTAAGCGCGATCTTCCATTTGGTTGTCGCGCACGGACGTTCTTGGCGTCGCTACGTATCGCTTACTACGATTGGCGTCGTATTCCTTGGGTTCTTCGCCTTCACCTCCAACGCCTTTTTCACCAAAAAGCAATTTTCTATCGGGGAGCCCCCAGAGAATCAAGTCGCCGCTGATATTAGTCTGATGATTACGCCGGGCACTATCGTTGTAACAGAGCTGTCTCGTGGCTATGACGCGGGCAAGTTCCTCTATCTTTTAGTCGATCACCTGAGCGATCCAAAGAATCGTCCTAACGTGTTCTTCCAAGCGGGGCAGGCAGATGCTCGTCGGATGGTTACAGATCCTCGCCTTGCCGCCAGGCTGATCCGCAATCGTTTAGCCTACGTTTGGACCAAAATGCGTGACCAGGTGGAAGAGACCGAAGGAAACACTGAATGGTCTAGGGTTCTTTACATCATTCAAGATGGTCGACCCGCAGAGTATCCGAACGATGATTTAATCCAGGCGGTTCTCACTAGTTGTCAAAAGCCAACGGTAACGAAGATTCCTGCCCACGGAAGTGTCATTAACTCTCTCACTATTGTTCAGTGCGACCTGAAAGATGCCGTGGTAGGCGAGGCTGCCCCTCCCGTGGAGTAATGATTCCAACTTGTTGGGCTCTCTCTTTCTGGCTAGCATGGTAAAGCATCAATAGCTCGAATCCCCCGAGGGCCTAGGGGAGAGCTCTGGAGAGGTCTATGTACATCATCGCGCTAGGAATCCTAATAGCTATTAGCGTTGGGACGCGTCTTCTTTACATTGATTCCTATCCGTTCGGTTTCTCCGGTCATGCCATTGTGCACTCCCATTTAAGACGAAAGCTGTACGAACTTATTTTCGTTTCTCCCTGGGGGGACAATTTTTGGCCTGCGTTCAGAAGCCTCGTAGTGGAAGACCATCACGGTTCTCAGAGCCTTTTGGAAGCTCTTCTCACTCCAATTTTTGGAGCTGGTATAACCGAGAGCCGGCTGATCGTCTCTACCATTGGTCTCATCAGCATCGCTTTGGTTGTGATGTGGGGAACCACCGCCATTAACAAATGGTTTGGTCTCGCCGTTGGATTGGCTGTAAGCGTTGCTCCGTATCACCTTACGTATTCTCGAAACGGCGATAGTGAGCACATTAATATTTACCTTTTTAGTTTTCTTATCCTGTTAGCGGCCCAACGAATCATTACCAAGGGCAAGATATGGGATTACCTATTGTTAGGTGTCGCGACCGGAGCGAGCTTTTACTTCTATGCTCCTGTGCAAATGCTTGCGCTCCTGGTGTTGGGGTTCTTGGCGCTTCTCAAATTTCGAGAAGTGCTTCGATTGCCTGCTTTTAGCATGGTCCTAAGATTGGCGGCGTTCTTTGTGCCCGCGTTTTTTCTGATTCGTCCCGTAGTCTACAACTCGTGGAGTCATGGACGTTTGATTCCGGTGCATGTGCCGTATGGAACTCCAAGTTACACGTTCTCTACCTGGGAGGAGATCCCAGCTAGTTTAGTAAAAACCTGGAACGAGCTCTTCGTTCAAGGGACAGACCCTTGGTTCAGTCGCTTCGAGGGATGTATGCGCGACTGGGTCGTCTTACTGGCGGTGCCTGGCTGCGCTTTCCTCATATACGCCCTGTCAGCGGCTTACAAACAGAAAAGGGGAGCTGAGTTCTTCAAGCCCAAGTCTGTTCATTTTCGATCGATTTTGTTTTGCGTAGCTATCACGCTCGGGCTCGTCGCTGTCGGCTGGGTGCCGGGAGCAATGTCACCGGCGCCTCATTTTAGACGCTTAACCCTCTTCGCCATCGGAATCGATATTCTGATGGGCGCGGGTATTTACGTTATAGGGCTGATTCTCCTTCGCTATCTACCGAAAGTTCTCGCTTCGCTATTGATATTGGTTGGTGTTGGCGCGCTTACCTATGAGCAGTGGAACACTTTCTACAACAAGATATCCGTCTCCGAGAGTACCTGTAAGAATAGCCCTGTCGCTATCGCTCGAGAGGTTCGGACTCGGATGATTTCTCAACGAGAGGTGAACGTCTTGTTCCTCAATGAGCCAGGGCTCCTTCCGGCGGACGAGATGCTCTATGTGCTCACCTTCGATCTGAACTATCCAGCGGAACTTCCAAAGTCTCTTAAGTTGAGAAGTTTAGAGGATGTTCAGAAGGAGCCATTCACGGACCTCATTATCCCGGCGGATTCGTATGAGCGCCTCGCGAGAGATGGGCGTGCTGGTAAGCTCGGCATAGTATTTTCTAATCCGAGAGTGATTAGTAATCGCGCGGGTCAGACGCATATAATTGTCGACACAAAGCCGTTAAGCTCAGCGAAATAGAGTTAATCGGATGGAGGAGAGTCTCGATGTCAGATAACGGCATATCCATGAAGCGCCCCATCCTAAGCTGGCACATAGTGATCGCTGTAGTTTGCGGCTTCGTTGCCGTGGCTATTGGCGCGTACAGACTCCATGACTGGCGCTACTTCTTGGTCGGCGACGAGTACGGATTCTATGAGAACGCGAAAGCGATACTCAGAGAGCATTTCAATCGAATGCCGTATTGGTCTGGCGTTCATCAGATGAACTTTACCGCTGTCAGTATGTACCAGGCGCTCTTTCTCGCTATTGAGCAGAGCTTTTGGATGTGGCGGTTCTCTAACGTAATCCTGTTCCTTCCAATAGCCGTTTTGCTCCACGTGTGGACCTCGTTGTGGTGTAGCGCTCGTGTCGGGGCGTTGAGCGCGCTCTTTCTAAGCTTCTCTTTCTTTTTGCATAACTATTTCCTCATCGGATATCCAAATCCGTTGGCGCTTCTCTTCTTTCTGATTATGCAGGTTTCGTGGAGCGTATGGGCAAAAAATGAGCGTAACGGATGGTTCTCTCCCATCCTTTTAGGCGTGATAACTGGGATCACTTTTTATGTGTACCTTGGAACGCTGATCATTTTGTCCGTCGCTCCTTACGTTCTCTTCAAACTGTATCGCTCTCAAAGAAGGACAGCGCTCCTTGGCTCGCTGGTCCTGGCTGGGCTGATCGCTGTTGGCTTGATAGCGCCCGCCGTTTTGCGAAAAGACGCGCTCGACGCGATGTTTAGGGTCAGTGTTGGTGGGGCTGAATTCAGCGATCCGTTCCAGCGATGGATAAACGTAAGAAACAGTTTTCGCCTCTTTTGGTGGAACATCCGAGATTCTCACTTCATTACTGGACCGTATGTCGACCCAATCACGTTGGTATGTATCGGGTTTGGTTGGGCTTACATTGTTTTGACGCGACGATCGGGTGAGTTAATGATAGTCACCGTATACGTCCTCGCGGCGACGCTCGTTGGAGTTACAAGTCCCTATCATTATCCGCCAATAACACGAGGCATCTTAATCGTGCCGTTCGGGTTTATCTTCGCCGCTATTGGGCTCGATTGGGTGACTAAAAAGATGCCCGGAATTATTCAGGGGGCGGTGTTTGCCGGGGTTCTGCCGCTAGTTGTCTGCGCTAACGCGCTACGAACGGAAGACTATTACATACAAAACACTCCGGCTGCCGATGTGTATTTTCTGAAAGAAGCTGCCGCGGTCGTTCGGTCTTGTGACGATCCCGCCATCATTCGAGTGAAGTTTGTGGGACAAGGGAGACCCCAGAATAATCTGAGCAATCTCCAATTCTTTCTCTCGGTGCAAAATGGGAAAGAGGTGAAGCTTTACGGTGACGGCGACGCTATTCCGACCTCTGCGCCTGGTAAGGTCTGTGAACTCTCGTTCGACGCGAATCCCTATATCAAATAAGTGACAGCCGCCTTTTCCTGATCACATAGGTGCGCGGCTATTCGAAGGAGCATTATTGGGTTGTATCTGGTTGAAATTAATAGGCAATCGGCGCCCTGGCATGGCTCCGTACAAAGGCCGTTTCATGGCTAATCGTGATGCGTCGGTTCGTTTTGAATGCTAGACTCTCGCTGCCCCTCTTTACGGTGGCATGCGCCTAGGTGGAGTTTTTGTACGATGAGTGAGCGTTCTCAATCTTCAGTTATTATTCATGAGTTCAATCCAACGCCCGCGGATATCATCCTTACGGGGGATCGTCCTACTGGACCACTTCATTTGGGGCACTTCCATGGGTCTCTGAAGGCGCGTGTTAAGTACCAGCACTTATGTAAGCAGTACATCTTGCTCGCCGATGTTCAAGCGTTAACTGACAACGCCGAAAATCCAGAAAAGGTATCCTCAAACGTTATGGAGGTAATGCTTGATTACCTCTCTGTGGGGATCGATCCAAAGCTCTCGACTATCTATATCGCGTCGGCGATTCCAGAGACGAGCGAATTGACCATGTACTTCTTGAATCTCGTGAATCTTGGCCGATTGCAGCGAAATCCGACCGTGAAGACCGAGATGCGTCAGAAGGGGTATGACGAGGGAGTGCCGGTTGG
>CANLCB010000035.1 GCA_947488865.1 Deltaproteobacteria bacterium
AAGCTTGCGCACGAAAATTTGCATGGGGCTCGTTTGTGCGTGGCCCCGAGCTTGAACGAGAAGCGTGGCAGCGTGTTGACTGGGGAGTAGGGTAATTGCTCTCGCCACTTCAGCTCTTACTGCAGGCAACGAGCGGGTAAGGGCGTGAGCGATTCTCGGTACGTCCTGATCCTCTATGGGGAAGACCTGTAAAAGAGCAGATGCGGCGCGGGCGATGATAAGATCTCTTTCTCGATCTGACGGGGCGTCAATAATACCTCGAAGCAGCTCACGAGTTTCGGGTAATTGATTAATTACCAACGTAGTTATAGTTCCGGTGACGATGTGCGACGCGTCAGGAAAGCGTGACACGATCGCGGCAAGATGGCGGGTTCGTAGAATTGGGTCGCCGGTATGAGAACCTATGTCCGAGATGAGCTCTCGCAGGCGGTGCCCATCGTTCGTTTTGAGAGCCTCCTCGGCTAAGGTCTCGAGAGATTTGGTTTGGGGGTTTATGCCGCTTTGTCGCTTCATGGGATATCCGCCTTTTCTCCCTCTGGGAGGGGCATGAAACGAGTATGCTAAGCGAGTCTTGCGGCATAGTTCAAGGGGGCTAGGTCATTTAGCGCAAAGGGATATGATGCTCTCTTGGGCTAAATACTACTGGTATGGGCAGATTCGAGCAGATCTGTTCTCAACCGTATCTTAGCATCAGTTAACGCACACTATACCGTTAGGAGTATGGGCCACTGATGTGGGCTACTATCGGGAACTAACTATCGGAGCGCCCAATTGGGGCCCGTGTCCTGGTCTGGAAGGGGCGACAGGAGGCGGTAGAGGAGCGGGCACCACTGGCTGTATCGTCGGGGTGGGGTCGCCCGAGCACTGCCTGAGACAACACACGCGTTGGATTCCCTGAGTCGTCGTGCCTAAAATAGCGAAAGGAGCTTGGGCGCATCGCCGATATGTGGGATCTGGGCCTTCAGTGTAGACCATGCAACTTCCCGCGTCCGTTATTCGTAAATAAGAGCCTTTAGTGGTGGTTTGCTTGTAATTATTGGCGGTGCTCTCGCACCACGCTTCTTTTTGTGCCAGTTCGTATGTATTGATTACTTCATTTATGGGCGCGGTTATTTGCGAGGACACGCATACTCCAAGTAGTGTCGCCTTCTGCAGTCGCGAGATACAACCGGTCACTGCGCATCTTGTCCCCGCGAAATTACCGCATCCCTTCGTTTCCGTGATAGTGCCTCGCTCGCAGGTCGCTTCGCATGGTTTTCCTGAATTGGTCTGGGCAGAGGCGAGCGATAGATTGATGGTAAGGGTTACCGTCAAAACCATTGTTTTCGTGATTGAACGCAAATGTGCCATGTGACCTGGTCCTCCACAGCCCTTTGTCGGCGCGCCGGTTGGATAGGGTGAGCAGCTGAGGCTAATTGTTCTGTCTTGGTGGGCTTTTCCTTGTAAGTGTTTGATATCTCGAGATGGCGAATTTGACCGTCTAGATGAATACGTTGGGGGCCGCGAGATTACCGTTCCCCCATCAACCGATCGAGCGTAATCGCGCACGCCGCACGAATGGAGACATGGTCGTACTCCTTCGGCACGTTGTGAGAGCAAACAGGCCCCGAACGCTACCGTTTTCCGAAGATTCGACCAGATACCTGCTCAAAAATCTCCCTAGGGTAGTCAGGCTGACACGCAAAAAAAACGAATCGTCCCGAGTGGGGAACCGCCACGTCCGTCCCGTATCGATTTACTAGTTCTCCTAGCGCGTAAATAAAACGCGTAGCGTCTGACGCGGATTGGCAGATGTTGTTGAGGTGTTCAGGTGAGAGGCTCATGTACTCAGGAAGGGTCTGTAGAGGCGAGATTGGAGGGGGTCTTAGTGTTTGTAGAGGTTGTGAAAGGTTTGGTTTAGGTTCCGTAAAAGTGGTTGCGTCGCTGCTTGGTGTTGCTCGCCGGGCCCTTGAATCTCGAATTGATGGAGTTTCTCTCCTCAACGATTGCGTACTCACCTTTTTTACCACTTTGCGGGGTTTCTCGGGCGGAGTCGGGCGGGCTTTTTTGGCTTTGGACTGAGTCTCCGGCAGATCTTTAAACTCGAAAGAGGGAAGTCTATCTAATTTGTACGCAAGGTCAGAATCGAGCCTCTCAGTGAGCTCGGCCAAAGAGCGGCTGCGAGGCATTTTGGCAATTTCATCTCGCAAGAGGACTGCTGATTGCATAGGGATAAATTTAATCGCTCTTTGCGTCGCCTCGCGCACGCAATCATATGGGTGGGAATAGCCACGCACGATAGTTGGAACATCTTGGGGATCTATAGGAGGGTGCTCTGCGAGAAGTGAGTACGCTCGAGCGAGGATAAGATCTTTATCGCGATCCATGGGAGCGTTAATCAAACTTCGAGCGAATTCTCTGGCATTAGGAAGGTTGTTTAAGGCCAATCCGGAGATCACTCCAACAACAATGTGGCTTGCGAATGGATTTTGCTCTGCAATGCGTAAGAGCGCGGACGCTCGAACATCTGGGTCTCCTTCGTAACTTGCGATGAGATTGATGTATTCGGGAAGCGCTAACCCATCCCTCGATTTTAGAGCGTCATGTATAAGATCTCTCAGTGAATTCGCTTGTGGAATGAGGGGTGATGACTGAATCATGAAGTTCCGAAACCGATAGGCTGACCAGCTTAAACTGCCTTTTCATGGGTTCGCGAGCAAGAAAAAGTGTGTTTAAAAATTGTGAGGAACGCGTTCGTTTAGGTGGTTAACGTCCGCGTATGCCCTTGGCTCGTGTATTGCTGCCCTGAGTGTTAGAAGATGGTTAATTGGGAGGATGTTGGTTCAATGCGGGAGGCTAGGTGCTTTTGTCGAGGACGAGAAAACAAGCTAACGCTCCCCCATCAACCGATCGAGCGTAATCGCGCACGCCGCACGAACCGAAAGATGGTTGTACTCCGTCGGCCCATTGATCGGTTTTAAGACGTAGTTCGCGCGGGCCATCAGCTCGTCGCTCATTCCCCACCCCGTTCCGAACATCAGCAAGAACGGTGATTCGCGTTTCGCGATCTCGGTTCGCATAGTGTCGTACGAGATTCGATCGTCTCCATCTCGAGCGGAGGTCGCGATCAGTTTCGGAAGCTGTCCGGTGCGCCGCTCTATGTGAAGGAGCGCCTCGTCAAGGTCGGTCACGATCGAGAGCACTCCAAGAGCGTCTGTTCGGTTCGGATTGTAGGTGGCGCCGAATCCGCTATCCCAGTGCGTTTTAATCGTGCGAACGAGCGCTCTAATCGTTTGGGATGGATGTACTACGAAGAGTCCGCCAGCGCCGAAGGTTCGAGAGCTACGAGAGATGTCGTGAACATCAATAAGAGTCACTGATGTTGTAACCATTTTGCCGGTCTTATCGACCATCTGATCGTGAAGGAGAGCGACAAAGAGATTTGGAGAGATTGTCATCTTAATCCTTCTTTGGGGCGCGATGAACTTTGGTTGTTTTTGTGCTTGATTGCTCAAGCCGCCATGTGGAGATTGCTTTATGGTTGCCCGAGAGGAGGACCTCTGGAACTTTCAGTCCACGGAAGTCTTCTGGGCGCGTGTACTGCGGAGCTTCTACGAGCGTGCCGTCTCCGAGCGTTGGTGAGAATGACTCTTGGCAAACGGATTCAGCGTTGTGAAGAACTCCTGGCCGTAATCGCAGACTTGCCTCAATCACGAGCATCGCTGGAACTTCTCCACCCATCACGACGTAGTCGCCTACCGATATCTCCTCGTCGATAGCGAGGTCGATAACGCGCTGGTCAATTCCTTCATACCGTCCACAGACAAAGGTTACTGATGGGCGTTGAGCGAGCTCTGCCGCTTTTGATTGAGAGAATCGAGTTCCGCTTGGAGAGAGCAGAACGACCCACGTATTTGGATCTTTCGCTTTGATTGATTCGATGGCGGCGACAAGAGGCTCGGCCATCATCACCATGCCGGCACCGCCACCGTACGGCGTGTCGTCTACTTTATTGTGCGGTGGCTTTGAGAAATCTCGAATGTTGGTTGTCGACGTGGCTAGTAGGCCGCGATCGATCGCTTTGCCAATAAGGCTCGTCTTGAGAAAGCTCTCGAAGATGTCCGGGAATATGGTGAGTAAGTTAACGTGCCACACAAGCGAATGTCATAAAAAACGCGGTAGTTTCCCGTGAGAAACGTACCGCGTTCATTCTTGGAATCCCTTAGAGACTACTTCTTTGAGCTCTTCGCGGACTTAGCTGCGCGAGCTTTACGAGCCTTACGAGCGGCTTGGATCTTCGTACGCTGATGCTCCTCACGGCCCTCAACGTAACCTGGCATAGCGCGCCTGATGATCGAGCGAACTACGTCAGTTGGCTTAGCGCCCTGTTCCATCCACTTCTTAACAACATCTTCTTTGATAGTGATTCGAGCTGGGTTGTTGAGTGTATTGTATGTGCCAACAACCTGAAGGAAGCGACCATCACGCTTAGCTTGCTTATCAGCAGCTACGATACGGTAAACGGGTGATTTGTGCTTTCCAAGACGAGCGAGACGAAGAACAACTGCCACAGTAACTCCTTACATAGGTTCCAAGAAAAATTGAGTCAGGAGAATAACCTAAAACCTTACCTTTGGTAAAGGGAGCGGGGCTCGAACTAATTTTAGGTTCTCCTGTGAGGGGTGGGGATACTGCTAATTTTGTTTAATATCTAGCAATACCAGTAGTTTGCGCGCCTCGTCTACCGCTTGCCCCCAAAAAGTCCACCAAGGCCGCCCATACCTCCAAGGCCGCCGAGACCTCCCAAACCGCCTCCTCCGCCCAAAAGGCCTCCGAGAGCGCCGGGCCCCATCTTCATCATCTGCTTCATCATCTTTCGCATCTCTACGAACTGTTTGATCAGCTTATTGACGTCTTCGACCTTGGTTCCTGACCCGAGGGCGATACGTCGTCGACGGCTTCCGTTAAGGATCTCGTGATCTCGGCGTTCTTGAGCGGTCATTGAAAGGATAATCGCTTCAATCTTTGCGAACTCCTTCTCTTGCTTCTCCGGGTCAACTTGCTTCGCGAGTTTGTTGAGTCCAGGAATCATTCCCATGATCGAAGAGAGGCTGCCCATTTTCTTAATCATGCGCATCTGGTCAAGGAAGTCCTCGAAGGTAAACTGATCCTTTTTGAGCTTCTTCTCAAGTTTCTCGCTGTCCTCAAGCGTTACTTGCTCCATCGTCTTTTCGATGAGCGTAAGAACGTCGCCCATGCCGAGAATACGAGACGCCATGCGATCGGGATGGAACGGCTCAAGCGCGTCCGACTTCTCTCCCATACCGATAAATTTGATCGGCTTTCCAGTAACGGCGCGCATTGAGAGCGCGGCACCACCACGAGCGTCGCCATCAAGCTTCGTGAGGATAAGTCCCGTGAGCGCGAGTTGCTGGTCGAAGGTCTGCGCGACGTTGACCGCTTCTTGACCTGTCATCGCGTCGGCGACAAGAAGGATCTCGGTCGGGTGAACCGCAGCGACTATCTGCTTCAACTCGTCCATGAGTTGAGTGTCAATCTGCAAGCGTCCTGCTGTGTCGATAATGACGACATCGCATACGTTTTTCACGGCGTAATCTCGAGCGCGAATCGCGATATCGAGTGGCTTGTCGGTTGCTTGTGAATCGAAGACCGGAATGTTGAGATTTCTACCTAACGTCTTGAGCTGCTCAATCGCCGCGGGACGGTACACGTCCGCTGGCACAAGGAGTGGCGTTCTCTTATAGGTGTCTCGCAAAAGCTTGGCGAGTTTTCCGGCGGTAGTTGTCTTTCCTGCTCCCTGAAGTCCGGCCAGCATAATGACAACGGGTGGAGCGACCTTGAGGCTTAGCTCCTCAACCTCGGTTCCCATGACCGACTTAAGCTCGTCGTGGACAAGCTTGATGATGTGCTGATCTGGGGTGAGGCTCTTGAGGACCTCCTCGCCGATCGCCTTTTCAGTGACTCGGGCGCAGAAATCTTTCGCGACTTTGAAGTTAACGTCAGCTTCGAGGAGGGCAGTGCGCACCTCTTTCATAACGAGCTCAACGTCGGAGGCTGTAAGCTTGCCTCGACCACGGATCTTGTTGAGAGCGCCTTCTATCTTGGAATGGAGAAAATCAAACATGGGCAATAGTTTGCCCTAGAGATGGTTAGGCTTCAACAGCTCTGAGCGGGTTCTTTTTCGATGATGGTATTAATGGCTCTTGGTTGCGGCGGGTTCATCGATTGCCCACTCGTTTCGCCGCTTTGGTGAACGATCTCGCCCTACTGAGAAGGTGTCGGGCTCGTATTGAGAAAGGCGTTTTTTGTTTTGCGAGGGCGGTGGAAGGCTGATGGCCGTTCGGTAACGCTCTTCGGCGGCTGGGAGTAGGGCGCGAAGCTGTTCAAGTCTTTCGTCATTGGCTGGATGGCTTGAGAGAAAGCTCATGGGCCCCAGGTCTGCGTTACCTAGCTGGTCCATCTTGCTCCAAAGGGTAATCGCCTCATCTGGATTGAATCCCGCGTCCGCCATGAGGAATAGTCCAATCTGATCGGCCTCTAGCTCCTTGCGTTGGGATTCAGGGTTTACCACCAACGCTTTCACCGCTTCTTGGGCCAGGATTGCGGCGAGCTGGCTGAGTGCCCCGTACGGGCCCTGCATCGCTACTACCCGGCCTGCTACTTCGCCCGTCGCTTGAGCCATGATCTCTGCGGCTTCTTCTTGCGGAGTTGGCATAGTGTGGTTAGCGAGGACGTGGCCCATTTCGTGCGCTAAAACGGTGACAAGCTCCCCGTCGCTACTCACACTGTTGAGCATCCCTGTCCACACAAAGACGAAGTTACCGCGCGTGGCTGCCGCGTTAACGACGTTGTCGCCTCGAAGCACATACACATGCCACGGGTCGTGGGTCGCTCCAGCGGCGTCGGCAAGACGATCGATCATGTCGCGAACTCGGTTAATGGCGGCGTCGTCCCGCTCAAGTGGAAATTGTTGCATGAGCGTTGAGAGCACCTGCTGACCGTACTGTTCGTCAGTTGGTGAGACGGTGTTCGCAGGGGGGATCTCCCCCGCCGGTACAGGAGCTCGAGAAGGGGCGCATCCCGTTAGGGTGAGGAGCCCAATAGTCGCGCACAATGTGAGGACTAACTTCTTCACGGCTTACAATCCTGGGAGGTATTTGAGGTAGGCGATGGCGCTCTTGGGGCGTCGTTTGCAAATCGTTCGGGTCGTTGTGGTTGATGGGATAAGGGAGAAGCATTCCCAGCCTTCGGTCCCTAGTGCGGCGAGGCGCTGTTCAAGTTGGGATGCGGTGAGGTCCAGTGGGATGTCGTCAACGCGGTACTCCCATCGAAAAAGCTTATCAACCTCCTCCTTAGTCTTGGCTTGAAGCGCTTCCGAATGAGGGGCGAGCGCCTCTTGCACGTTTCCTGAGGCGCCCCCGACCTGTTTACTTACTGAGTTTAGTAGCCCCTCGAATGAAAGCTGGTCTTGGGTTCCCCCAGTGGTACTTGAAGATTGGCTGTTCCCCCTTTCCTGACAGCCAGTTAGGATGCCTAGCAGGATAAAAAGGGGAGCCGCTCTTACGATTGCACCCTTAGTCCAAAAACCAGTATAGTGCCACATTCTCATAGTAACTCTCGTCTTAAGTATTAGAAGGATCGAGTGGTGCCTTATTCAAACGATACCGGGTCTCGCCGTCAGTTGCCAGCACACTTTAAGCTCCAGTTCTCACAGGATGAGATCGCTCGTCGAGTTAAGGAGGTTGGCGCTGAGATCGACGCCTGGTGCGCGAGTGTCTGGGCTGACTCGCGAACGGATGTTGTCGCCATTCCTGTACTTCGCGGCGGTATCTTCTTCTTTGCGGATCTTGTCCGCGAAATCTCGTCGTCGATCGAGATAGCTCCTGTCAAGACAGAGGCTTACAACTCAGAGACTAACACCGCTACTGAGTCTAGTGTCGCCGTGTACGCGGAATCTCTCGCCATTAAAGGTCGAGTGGTTCTTATTGTAGATGATGTTTGCGATTCTGGTCGCACCTTGGAGGCGCTGGAGAAGGCGCTCCTGGAGCGAGGGGCTCGAGAGGTCAGGTCGGTAGTTATGCTCCGACGCCTCTTACCGACGCCGACCTTCGTGCCGTGTTGGGTTGGGTTGCAGTACTCTGGATCGGAGTGGTTTGTCGGATATGGGATGGATGATAGTGAGCGTTGGCGTAACCTCCCTGACATCTACCTCATGGGGCGAGAAGCATAGGTATGAGTGCCACTCTCTCTTCGCGCACAAGCGAGCTCGCGCCAGAATCGCGTCCGGTCGAATACGTTATCGACATCGTAAAGCTTTGCAAAACCTTCAATCGCAGAGGGCGTACCCAGAACGGCTACACGACTCTCAAGGCTAAGCTTGTGTCGCTGTTCTCATCCAAGCGACCTATTGAGGCTCCTGTGGACGCTCCGAGAGCTTTCGGTATTGAAGACCTTACCCTTCGTATTCCAAAGGGTGCTTCGGTTGGCCTGATCGGTCGCAACGGTTCAGGTAAATCTACATTTCTTAAATTAGTCACGGGCATCTACAAGCCGACCAGCGGGGCTGTGTGGGTTAAGGGGCGCGTCGCCGCGCTGATCGAGCTCGGAGCTGGATTTCATCCAGATTTTACGGGACGCGAGAACATGATGCTGGCCGGGATTATGCACGGTCTCACTCGAGAGGAAGTTTTTGCTCGCTTCGACGAGATTGTGGATTTCGCTGAATTGCGTCACGTCATAGACGAGCCCGTAAGAACATACTCGTCGGGTATGTTCATGCGGTTAGGATTTAGCATCGCTATCCATACAGACCCGGACATCCTACTCGTCGATGAAGTGCTCGCCGTAGGTGACGCGGGATTCGTCGCTAAGTGCAAAGACAAGATCGCGGAACTTCGCAAGGCTGGTAAGACGCTCGTACTGGTAACTCACGACCTGGATGCCGTTGAACGATGGTGTGATGAGGTGATTTGGCTTCATCAGGGAGAGGTTAAGGATAGAGGGTTCCCTCGGCGGGTTATCGACGCGTATCGACACTTTGTCGAGAAGCAGGAGCAAGATGAGATCCTCGAACACGAACATCACGCTCAGGAAGCTGCCGTTGTTGAACAGGCCGTGGATGCTCAAGCGCAGAGCGTTCGGTGGGGCAGCCGAGAGATTGAGATTACGCAAGTCGAAACAGTGAGTGATGACGGCGCCGAAAAGCGCGTGTTCCATCCTGATGATTCGATGAGTATCAAGATTCATTACCGTGTTCATTCTCCTCAAGCTGAGGTCGTGTTTGGCATGGGGTTCTCCCGCGTCGATGGTCTCTCCGTGTTTGGGACAAACACGGACATTGACCGGGTAACGCTGCCGGCGTTGGCTGGAGAGGGCGTTGTTGAGTGCGTTGTTCAGAGGCTCGGACTTGTTGAGGGAGGATACAACCTCGATGTGGCGGTGCATCGCGCGGACGGCTATCCGTTTGATTATCACAAGGACGCGCTCCATTTCTCTGTGCGCTCGGATCGCAAAGAGGTTGGAGTGGTCTCTCCACCACACGCATGGCATGTGAACGGTAAGAGGTGCGTATGCTAGGCGTAATGAAAGAGCTGTGGCGCTTCCGTGCGCTCGTTGAGGCGTTGGTTTTGAGGCATATCGCTACTCGCTACAGAGGCTCCGCGTTTGGCTTCTTGTGGTCTTTGCTGAACCCGCTCTGCTTGATGGCGGTGTATACTCTCGTGTTTCACTACTATATGAGATTTAACGGTGGCCCTTACTATCACCTAATGGTGTTCGCTGGGTTGCTTCCGTGGATTTGGACAAGCAGCGCGTTGACCGAAGGTACATGCTCACTGGTTAATAGTGGACACCTGATTACTAAGTCGCTCTTTCCGGCGCATGTCTTGCCGTTTGTGAGCGTGAGCGCCTCGATGGTTCACTTCCTCCTTGCTTTGCCTGTTTTAGCGCTGTTCGTCCTCGCCGCGGGGTTGCCGATTCACCTTACTTGGATCGCCCTCCCCGCTATCGCTCTTGTTCACGCGTTGCTTTTGAACGGTATGGTGCTGGCTCTGAGTGCCTTGAATGTGTTCTTCCGAGACGTTCAACATCTGGTCGCTAACGCGTTGACGCTCATCTTCTTTCTCTGCCCTGTGGTTTATCCCGCTTCGGTGGTGCCAGAGCGATGGAGGTGGATTATCGATCTGAACCCATTCGCCTCGTTGACGGTTTTTTACCAGCAGATCCTGGTTGAGGGGGTTTGGCCATCCGGTACTAATGTTCTTTACGTGATCGCTATGAGTTTCCTCGTCGGGGCTTTAGGTGTGGCGGTTCACAACCATTATCGAGAGAAGTTTGCGGAGGCGTTGTGACAACTACTCGACCGATTCATCAACTCGTTCATACGCTCAGCTATGGAGACGCGATCTCCACAGAAGTGTTGGCTCTTCAGTCCGCTCTTCGCTCGCTCGGGGTTGAAAGCGAGATATACGCGTTGCATGAGCACAATAAGTTATTGGGACGTTCGCGAAAGTTCGCGACGATATCGGAGTGTCCAGAGGCCGATCTTATTCTTCACTACTCGATCGGCTCGCCGCTTAATGAGCTGTATCGAACCTGGAATCGTGGGCATCGTGTTTTGGTGTACCACAATATTACCCCCGCATCCTGGTTTGAGGGCATTAACAGTCGGGTAGCCCGAGATATCGAGAAGGGGTTGGCGGACCTTCCAGGGCTTTGTGCGATCTCGGACCGAATCTGGGCGGACTCCGCATTCAACGCCTCGGAGCTCGCGGCTCTCGGATTTCACGCTGAGGTTCTTGACCTCCCGATCGCGCCGGAGCGATGGGAGAGGCCTCGTCATCAACCGACCTATGACCTCGTTAAGAGTCGACCGGGTACCCATATCCTTCATGTAGGAAGGCTCGCGCCGAACAAGTGCGTGGAAGATGTTATTAAGTCCTTCTATTATCTGAAGCGATTTATCGATCCGCAGGCTTGGTTGTGGTTGGTGGGCATCGATACAGATACCGAGCTGTACTCGTTCTCGCTTCGTCGCCTCGCCGCTAATTTGGGAATTGAAGATTCAATCGAATTGATGGGGTGCCTCGCCGATGAGCAGGTAAGAGCGTTGTATGAGTCATGCTCCGCGTACCTTTGCATGAGTGAGCATGAAGGCTTCTGTCTTCCGTTGATTGAGGCGATGCACTTCGGGTTACCCGTTATCGCGTTTGGTGCTGGCGCTGTACCAGAGACTGTTGGTGCCGGTGGTATCGTAGTTAATGAGAAGCGTCACGCCGAGATCGGACAGCTTCTGGCTCTGGCGTCATCTCCAGGCAAATTGAGAAATTCACTGATTGAGAAGGGGAGAGATCGAGTTCGAGAGTTCTCGTACTCTAAGTTTCAAGAGCGACTAAAGGAGCTTTTCTCTTCTACCGCCAAGCGACGAGAGGCTCAGGGCGCATGATCTCAGTGGGGTTTGATTGCAGCGCGGTAGACCCGTCCTTTAAATCCCACGCTCATAGGGGAATCGGGCGGTATGTTTCGCGCCTGCGCTCGGCCTTTGGTGTAGTTCACGATCCAGAGATCGCGATTGGCTTTTTCGACCATACCAGTCTTTCCCGAGCTGGTGTGACGGACCGACTGGTGAATTCCCTCCCGATGGGACGAACGCCGCTTCGGCAGCACATTCTCTATCCATCTCGCCTCAATGACGGTGCGCTCAAGAATTACTCCCTTCTCCACTATCCCGCGCACATGGATGCCCCGGCGTGGAGCGCCAAGCCGTATGTGTTGACGGTGCTCGACCTTATTCCACACCTTCTCTCTGAGCTGTATCGCGCGAACAAGCCTTCGTGGCGATTTAGAGCGGCCAGAGCTCTGGAGGTTCGGGCAATCCGCCAAGCCACCATGTTGCTCGCCATTAGTGAAGCTACTGCTAACGATATCGTGCGACTTCTCGATATTCCTCGAGATCGCATCGTTGTAACTCCTCTTGGAGTGGATGAGCAGTTCCATTCGGCCGCGGTGGTTCGTGCCGCGCGTACGGTTGAGTGGAGCTCTCAGTTGCGAGGACGACTGGGAATTCCTCAGAAGCGGCCAATTATCTTGTACGTCGGCGGTCATGATGAGCGGAAGAATATCGATGTTGTGGTCGAGGTGGCGCGGCGAGCTATTAATGAAATGTCATCAAACCCTCCCGTGCTCGTTTTGGCGGGAAGGATTACAAGCCCCTTGGAGCAGGAGCGCCTGACCAAGAGTCTCGCGCGGCACTCGATGATTAACGATACGGTAAATCTCGGTTATGTGAGCGACGTCGATCTTAATCTCTTATACGGAGAGAGTTCGGTGTTCCTATTCCCGACCCTGTATGAGGGGTTTGGTCTTCCTGCTCTTGAGGCGATGGCTACAGGTTTGCCAGTGGTGTCATCGAACACTTCGTCACTTCCAGAGGTTGTTGGAAGCGCTGGAGTTCTGTTCGATCCAACGAATGTATCGCAGGGAACGGAAGGCGTCTTGAATATCCTTCGAGACTCGGCGATGGCAGAGGCGCTTTCTCTCGCTGGGATAGAGAGAGCTCGGCAGTTCACTTGGGAGCGAACTGTAAAAGCCACTTATAATGGATATCGCGAGGCGTATGCTCGCTTAGGTTTGGACAGGTCCGTGATGGCCGAGTCTGCGCCGTGTTGTCGGCGGTCGGTTCGTGTTGAGGGGGAATAGATGGAATTTCCACGTCGGGCAGGGGAGCGAGGTGTGCGGCTAGATCCCATTGAGGGAGGCGCTGTAGCCACTAAGACGCGAAGGCGATTAGCGGAGTGGGGCTTCGTTGTTGCGCTTATCGTAATCGCTGCCCTCCTGCGTTGGGATTTCATGCGTGGCGGTAATTATGTCATCGACGCCGACGAGGCGATCGTTGGCTTGATGGGGAAGCATATCTTAGAAGGCCAGCCGATCCCCACGTTCTACTATGGTCAACACTACATGGGTTCCTTGGAAGGGATCTGCGCGAGTCTGATGTTCGGGGCTTTCGGTATCTCGTCCGTCACGCTTCAGTTGGTTCCTCTCTCATTTTCATTGCTCCTGGTTTATCTCATGTACGTTTTGGGGCGCGCGGTTGGCGGAATAGCGGTTGGTCGAATTACCGCGTTGCTGTATGCGGTTCCTCCTGCGTCATTGGTGGTGTGGAGCTTCAAGGCTCGCGGCGGTTTCATTGAGCTATTGGTGCTTGGCGCCCTTGCGATGCTGTTCACAGTGCGGTGGTTGAAGAAACCTACCTCTAATCTCCTGTATCCTTCGCTCATCTGGCTTACGCTCGGGGTCGGATGGTGGGTTAATAATCAGATCATCTACTTTCTCTTTCCGATTGGTGTGTTCGGCGCTATTAAGAGTCTCTCTACTATTCGAGCGGGCCGTCTCTCGATGAAGCAGGCGACGACGCTCGCGGTGGTTTCGATAGTCGCGTTCTTCGTGGGCAGCTCCCCGTACTGGATCTACAACATTAAGCGGGGGTTTCCATCTCTTGGCATGTTCGGGTTCGCCCCGCTTTCTGATATGGGCGAGCATTTTTCCGGACTCTTCGCGAACGCTCTCCCTATTATCTTCGGCGCGATGCGAATGTGGACTGATACTCCCGTGTACGCTCTCGCTCCATACTTAGTGTGGTTAGTATATGGAGGTTTGGCGGTCTTGATCGTGATGGCACGCCGCCGACAGCTGCGCGAGCTGTGCAAGGGATCGCTCGATCGAATTGAGACGTTAGAACTCTTCATCGTGTTCGTTCCGTTTTGCTGTCTGGTGTTCGCGGTAAGCTCTTTTGGGTGGCTCTCTCAGGCTCCACGGTACCTGCTGCCGATGTATGTCGGTCTTTTCGTTCTCTGCGGTTGGGCAGTTCGTTACATCGGACGCTCCTCGAGGGTCGCGGCTGGTGGGCTTCTCGCTGTCTTGCTCGGCTTAAACCTTGCGTCGTGCTACGTCGGCGGACGAGCGGTTCCGGGGGAGCCAATCGTATTTGATGGTCAGCGTGTAAGTCGGGATCACTCGGAGATTGTCGGGCTGCTGGAGAAATTAGGGGTTACGCGTATTCGAACGAACTACTGGATCGGATACCGAATCGCGTTTGAAACCAACGAGCGAGTCACGTTTTTAGTGTTTGAGGCTCCAAAGCAGGTTCGTATTCCTGACTACGAGAACCTCGCTGATCCCAGGGATCGTTTCCTCATTCCGCTCCTTTTGGTTCCCGCTGAAAGGGATCGGTATGTGCCGGCGTTAATTAAGCTTGGGTATAGCTTCAAGGAGGCCACGGCGAGCGGCTATCACCTCCTTTACGATATTAAGCACGATACGTCAGGCGGCGTCGATCTTCCCGTCACCGCAATCAAGGACGTACGGGCGTGGGGTAACAACGATCCAAAGACGGGGATCGATGGAGACCTCTCTACTCGTTGGGGAACTGGTGGACATCAACGGGATGGACAATCGTTTGTTGTCGAATTCGTAGCGCCAACCATGATCTCTCAGATCGGATACGATTCAGGTTCTTGGAGTCAGGATTTTCCTCGTGGACTGCGGATCGATGTGCAGCGAGATGATGGTTCGGTTGTAACTGTTCTGAACCCGGATGAGTACGGGCAGGTAATGGCGCTTAGCGAGGTAGGTGAGTTGCGGTTGCCTATTTCTCCGGTGAAAGCTCGTTCAGTTTCACTGGTGCAAACTGGCTACCATCCGATTCTCGATTGGTCGATTGCGGAGATTGGATTTGTGACTCCCCGCAAAGAGACGCGCTAGAGGGCTTATGGTCGATGTCCTTAAGCGGTACGTGAAATATGTGGTGGCGATTATCGCCGTAGGTCTCGTCGCTTTGTTCGTCGATCTTTCCGCGGTTAAGTCGGCGCTCCTGAGTGTTTCGCTGAAAGACCTCATGATTCTTTTGGCGCTCTCGTTTCTTCTCGTGTACGTGAGTGTTGTGAAGTGGCAAGCCTTCCTTGAACGGTTGGGGATTACGGCTGCTCGCCCACACCTCTTTCGTCTGTATCTTGTAGGGTACT
>CANLCB010000036.1 GCA_947488865.1 Deltaproteobacteria bacterium
ATGAATCTCGTTTGCTGATAGCCTCGAGAAAATTGGAGGCGAACGCCGGCTCAGGGCGATACACGGGCGCCTTGTCACCTTTTCCCTCTTCCGGGTCACGCCCATGACGGTATCTATTGTCGTAACCGAAATCTGCCATCGGATTCGGTAAGTATACTACTTTGTCGCCCTGCGAAAGATTTAGAGCCCCCCCTGTCCCTCCAATCGACTTTTTCCTCTTTTTAGCCGTCCGATCATCCCCAGTACGCTCAGTTCCGAACTAGTAAGAACTCTCCTCTCGATTTACTACCGAGCCCCTCCTATATGATCGTATCTCATCGGACATCGATATGAACCAGGCATCCACACTCAGCGCCATCAACCGTCTTCCCTCTCGCACCCCGACTGGCGAGTCTAACCACCTTGGAACAGCCCGATCTCACAGCGAGCTCTTGCGAGACGCGATCGTTTCTCGCCTTGAGCAGGAGCAGCTCACTATTGAGCGGTTTTACTTCGCCTCGTCACGACTACAATTAGCGGAGCTCGCTCCCGCCATAGAAAGATTGGAGCGCAAGGGCAAGTTGAGCAATCTTCTCCATGATCTCGTGGAGTTCGGTCTCCAATCCACAGAGCGACGCCGCCTTCTCACCGAGAGCGCTCCAACGTTTCTGGCGCTAATTTCCACAAGCGGTAAGATTCGGATGACAAACGAGCTCCTCAAGCTCAAACACAAACCCACCAAGCGAGCCATCGGCTACGCAGTCGTACGCTCCTGCGTTGATCGCGAGCAACTCTTTTCCGTGGTATCTCCACAGAGAGCGCTCAAGCTACTCTCTCTACGATATGCCCCCCTCAAAGACATCGTCGGCAAAGTTGAAACTTTGCGAGCGTTAAAGGATCTCCGCGTCCCCACCCAATCGCCTCGGAGGCGGAAGCCGGCAAACAACGCGGCCGAACGACGCGAGGCGCGAGACCACGTTCAAACCATTCTTGAGGTCGCTCAAACTGGATTACGCCGCTTAGAGACGCTCTCTAATTACAAGAGGAAGTCTCCTGATGCGGAATCTGCGTCTAACGCTCGCCACTCGGCACCCAGCGCTTTTATCGACGCTCATGTCACGCTTTCAGCCGTCGCGCGCCAAGCTGAAAAGCTACTCACGGGACCACGTCCCTCTCTTTCTCGTCTTAAAACGTTCATAGACGTTGCCGGCGCAAGGCTCAACCTTGAATGCTCAGAAGCGATTCGACTCTCTCAATCTCATACGGTGCACGCAAAGAACGGTTGGACGGCCTCACGAATTGAGAAACTCACAACAGCCCTCTCGCTTATTCCTGAAGGGCACAGACTGATGAGCCCTAAGCTTCGGGGCTTCCATCTAACAAAGATGCGAAACCTCGGGGAGCGACGCCCCTCTGGCAGAGTCGCGCTGTCGGTGACTCACATCTCTCAGCATAATCGTAAAGACGAGTTCGGCGGCTGGGACCATCTTACAGGGATAACCGTGCATGAAGTTGCACACGGTATTCAGATGAGCTCAAGCGAACCGTTTGTGCTTCACGATCCAACGACAGGAGACATCCTCACACCATCGAGCCCGCTCTTCCATCTTCCATCCTTCGCGGCATTGAGCGGTTGGAAGTTTGTCGCGCACCTTCAAAAAGGCGAATTCTTCGCTCGTGACTCGGTAACACTCAACAACAAGCTTTTCCCCCTGCATCGACCCGTTTTTATTCCATCAGGGACGCCACTTCCGGGGCGGACCGATACGGAACCTGGAACATGGGCCATCCTCCGTTCCTCTTATCCAGTAGACACTTTTGTATATCGCCACGACATCACCGCTGAATTTGCCCGATGCAAAACAGCGTGCGACGATCCCTTCGAGGATTGGGCGGAAAGCTTTTCAGACTACCTCCTGGCCCCGGACCAATTATTAGCCATGGCTGCAAAAAAGTTCTACTACATGGAGACACACTTTCGAGTGTATCTGCGGTCTAAGGACTACCAGCGACTCTTAGTCATGCACGAGGCGCTCAAGAACGACCAGGCTACCAGTGGTGCGTCGTAAAGCGGAAACCCCACTCAATACAACCAACATTTTGCTCGTGCTCGACGAGACGATAACAAAGCTTCCGAATATCCGCGCAATCGAGTAATGTGCGCTATCATGAACGCGGCAGCACAAACCCCACTTGAGACTATCTCAGACCCTCAGCAAAAAGCTCTTCACATCAATCTCGACCCTTCGCGATTTGGAGCCTTCGCTGAGATCGGAGCGGGTCAGGAGATCGCTAAGATATTCTTCCATGTGGGAGGAGCGGCGGGCACAATCGCCAAATCAATGTCGGCGTACGATATGCTGGTGAGTGACAGCATTTATGGGCGCTCGGGGCGATACGTCTCCAAAGAGCGCCTCATAGCGATGCTCGATCACGAGTATAAACTCCTTATCGAAAGGCTCGACGCCAGCCGTGGCGACACAACTAGTTTTTTCACCGTCGCCGACACGGTTTCCGCTCGCAATTTCGCTGGCACTAATGAATGTCACGGATGGCTCGGCATCCGCTTCCAACCAACTCCAAAGAGCGAACCATGCGACATCGTTATTCATGTCCACATGATGGACCGCGATAATGTGCGACAACAAGAAGCGCTCGGTCTATTGGGGGTAAACCTCGCGTTTGGAGCTTTCTACCTCTCCGACGACATGAATCTTCTCCTTGAGCACCTCCTCGACGGCGTGACAAACAAGCGACTTGAGATCGACTACATTGAGCTACGAGGTCCGAAGTTTGAGGGATTCGATCACCGCTCTCTCACCGTAGCGCTTCTCCGAAAGGGCCTCGCGAACGCCATCCTCTTTGACGTTAACCAACGACCAGTTCCACCAACAGAGTTCTTCCACAAGAGACCGATCCTGCTAGAGCGCGGCTCGTTCCGAGCTCTGCATCATATGTTCCCTGATCTTGTCGGAGCCTGCAAAAACCAGCTAGCAACCATCGCCGGAGAGAATGAACAGGAGGCGGTATACGTTCTTGAGTTAACCCTCAACAATATCCTGCGCGCCCAACAGTCAACCGACGACGAGGTACTGACGGTTGTCGAGCAGCTCTGCAAGTATGGCCACAACATCTTAGTGAGCAACTATTCTGAGTTCTTCCGACTCACAGAATATCTCCGGAGATTCTCAAAATCCCCAATCGGCTTCATCGTCAGCGCCGCGCTGCTTCCACTCCTTTTAGAGGACTCTCGCTACAAGCTTCTCGACGGAGGAGTTCTTGAAGCATCGGCGCGACTGTTTCAACAGAACGTCCGACTACTGACCTATCCAGTCGAATCGAGTCTCTTCACCTTCTATTTGGACCTTATCAAATTCAACCTGAAGCAAATCGCCTATCCGGACAGCGGAATGATAACGGCCAGTTCGATTAACCTTACAAATGTTAATCAGCACCTTCTTAAATTCTTGGTGGAATCAGGAATTATTATAGACGTTCCTGTAAAAGAGGCTCCTACTCAGGCTTAACGATTACCTTCGACAGAACGAGCCCCCACGTATCGTCATGACGGAGCGTAACTACACACGATATCCGCGGGAGACGTTCAGAGGCGGAACCGAGCCAATGCTCGCCAGGGGAAAAACATATATTAAATCCCCTCTCTCCGGCAGTCGTAGAGGACGTCGACTCAACGGAACCAACACCTCTCGCGGCAAGGGCCGTTGCCAAATCATCTTCCCATTCCGGAGGGGCGACTATCCCCCTCTCTCTCAGGAATCTGACAACACACTCGTCAACCATCACTCCAAAAGTTGAGGCGCTATCACCCGCGGCCTGGCGAACATGGGCAATAAAATGAGACTCAGCCTCCTCAACACACGCTCTAGAAATCCACGGCTGAAAGGACACAACCTCGGTTCCCTCGCCATTCAAAGTGAGAAGCATGCGTGCCGGTCCCAAAAGAAACCTCTCAGGCGAAAGCACGTCATCACTGAAGACAGTCCGACCTGAGGCCACTGCTCGAGCATGGATCAGATGAGGAATAAGGTACGCCTCAAGATCAGGCGCGTAAAACTCCGCCCAGACTACTGGCCGTCCCTCACCATCGAGCCTCTCTACCCCGTACCGCCCTTGAACAGACACATACTGGTCCCAACGCGCAGAGAGACCCCGCTCAAGGGATTCTTTCACTCCCTCAACGAAACGGCCAACTACCATGCTCAGGTCTGACCCTCTGTTTCGAACAAACCGGGGAAACGCGGACGCGATCAAGTCATCTGGAGATTCTGTACCCGGCGGAGGCAGGATTTCACGCGATTCGCCTTCGAGAGCGTTAACGGAGGTTGCGGTGTGCACCCAATCCCGCGCCGTCCGCGGATCTGGCGCGGCGAGAACAGAGATTGACTCGAAAGCATCCTCTGGTAATGAGCTCCGCGCGGGATTATTCATTCACCACCTTAGACGGTCATCGTTAACGAGCTTGATAGCGGGCAAGCTGCATCTTGTAAAAACGCACCGCGTGCTGATTGACAACTTTGCCACTCTCAATAGCCTCGCCCACTTCACCTAAATATGTGCCTGCGGTACTCAAATCCCCCAGCGTCAACGATGTCGCTACGACGTAGAGCATCGCCTCTACCATTTCCGGCTCAGCCCGCAACGCATTCATCGAAGCCTGCAAAGCGCCTTGATACTCTCCGTCTTGCGCGTGCAAGAACGCGGTACCTAGCCACGCCGGGGCAAAATCGGGGACAACCTCATTAAGACCGTGCAAGAGCGCCTCGGCCCGCTTATGCTGCCCTGTCTCAAGCCACAACTTTCCGAGGCGGTAGATGTCGGCTACCTCATCGACAGAATATCCTCTCCGGCTCGGGTCGTTTTTTTTGCGAGAAGGAAGTTCCATTACTCCGCCCCTCCACTCTTATCTGTCAACCACTCAAGGATCTGACGTAACATTGCCCCTTCCGCGGCATATCGCCTCTCCAACTCCTTGTCGTTGGACTCGGCCCTAGCGGCCTCAACTTTCTCCTGCCGGGCGTATAAAGACGGCGTTAAAGACTCAATGCGTCCCACATCACCAACGTCAGGAAGAAGGGCAAGGAGGGGTGATAGAGCAAAAGGTTCCGGAGGACCGCCAATGTTTCCCGACATACTGCACACGAAGAACGATAGGGACTAAAAACGCCCGACCTCAAAAATCGGACATACAACGCCGTTTAGTATATCCGAAATCGACCGTACGACAACGCTTGATTCTTCACCCTGGGCAAAACTACCAAGGTCGCAGCGTCACAGTGGAGGTGTTCGAAACTTCTTCGTCAGGCTTTCTGTTTGTAACCTCGGGAAGCTGCTCGGCCCAATGGTCTATGGTGTGTTTAGCGTGCGCCCACCATTCAAGGTCCGCTACGCTGATAATAGACATTTGGCCAAATTCCCTGTCTTTAAACTCCGCGATTACCGTACCGGTCTTTCCATCACGAATCCGGCCCTCAAAAGACGTACTGCCCTGGTCAAACGCTCCGGCAACAATCTCCGTAATCGCGTTCAACCACACCTTGGTCGGAACCAGCTCAACAAGAGCCAATTCGACAATCATGGCGTCAGCCTGGGGAGCCTCGACAACCTCATATTTTCGATCGTCGTATTTTCCGAAGGATTCCTTCACAGCACTTTGAAAACGAGGCCCCAAAACATTTGCCTCATCTTTCTGCGAATTGCTTAAGGATGTGCGATCCCACCACGAACCTTTCAACAGGTGCTGCGTGTCAACCGGGGCGACGTACACCTTTGAGTAACTGCGCAAGTCGAAAGAAGGGTTGGCCCAATAACGATCAAAAGGGACTTTGTCGTTTTTCTGGAGAACTTGAGGGTCCTGAATAAATCCAGCATCCAGACCGGGCTTCGCCCGACAACCAACCGCCACGCTCATAAGAGAGGCGCAAAGAATCGCGCGCAACCCAAGACAAACATTTCCACCGAAAGTCATATCCGACACTCCCCTTAAATAGCGATTACCTCGACAGCAAAAATGCGCCCCCGCAGGTTTGCCCCGAACCGTACCGTAAGTTTGGCTTTCTTTGAAGGAGAAAAGTTACCTAAGACTCCAAGGGCTATTGAACCTCTATCGCGAATCGACCTTCATAAACACACAGGCGCGCGACCCCTACCTTTTCCTGATTTATAATCAGATTCACAGTACCTGATACGGGAATTTCGCTTACAAGAATCGCCCCAGCCTGACCGAGCTCAGCTATCTTCGCGCCGCTCAGTTCGATCGAGCCAAACTCAACCGATAGTTGAGTCGCGCCCTCCGCAACCGGAGGAACAGCCAGCGCGCCCGGCGTCATTTCGCACCCAAAGTTCCCCCCAACATCCACAAGACGAGCGGGCATCCACGGCTTGTTGCCAATCTTGACGGTAATAGACTCGGTCGCGGCGATTTCAAGATCGATTACGGTTCCCTTTGAGAGATACTCTGACAACATTTGAGGAGGAACTCCGAGCTGCGACAACTCGAGGCGAACAACTCCGTCACTGGCGCCAACTTTCGACATAGAGTGCACTTGGCGGCGCCACAATCCATCCAGCATACCCAGCGCCTTTTTCCCCAACCCCACCCACATCGTGAAAGACGCTGTGTTCATGACGAAGGAGATCTTTATCGCCCCCTCAACCATGACCGCGGACGCGTCCGCCTCAGGCTCGAAACTGACCGTAGCTGATTCAGGACCACTCCACGACAAAACCAGGCTGGCGAGTAATCGCCGGAAGAAATACTCTACCACGATTCGAGAGGCAGTCTCGCCGGCTCCCGGAACCAACTCCTCGCTCAACCCCCGGGCCCCCTCATTATCGATTGAGAGAACGACTCGCTCCCCTGAGATCGAGCCCACAAACGAGAAATCCCCGAGAGGTGGCTTCGCCATGGTCGGCTTGATCTCATTGATACGCGCGTCACAGCCAAGCGCGTGAAGCACGGGTAACCAATGATTCGAAAAACCAGGGAACCACTTCTCTGGACGGCATCGTAAAAAGCCACAAGAAAACGCGGCGTCAGCGGCATTCACTCGACGCAACACTCGTCGCGGTTCCCACAATTCAACATCATGCCCCTCTCCTGAGGGAGATACGTTCTGATCGCTCACCTAATCGCCCCCCTCTGAATCATCCTCAACGAAACCATCTCCGCCTGACTCTTCCAATTTTGCGAGATCATTATCAACCTCTTCAAGGCGATCCTCCGCGCGTTTGAGATCTTCCTGAGCCTCTCGTCGTTTACGCAGCAACATATCCTTATCCTTCCGCAGCTTCGCTTTGTAGGAGGCCTGCGTGAGCACTTTCCGCGTATCGCCCGTAAGGAGCGCTCGAGTAGAGCTAACGGTCCCCATGAGATACTCAAGTGATGCCACTTTTCCCTCCACCTCCTTAAGTTTCTCGGCTCGAGCGCGAAGCTCTTGAAAAACCATCTCCCGATAGGCCTCAAGCTCTCGACGTTTGGTGCCCACATCATTCCGCCTCGTCCAACGCGAGCCTCAAAACCGTCCCCACAAAAGCGAGTCGCGCGTCCATGTCGAGTTGACACAGCTCTTGAGCCGCTTCCTTGAATTCTTCCCCCTTCTGGGCGTCACACGCCAAATAGGTGGCGGCCTCGTTACCATCGACAAGCACAGCCACCGCGACAAGAGCGCGATCGCGAGAAGGAAGACCGCGGAACCGAGCTAGACTCATACATCATCCTCGTCGTTAAGAGCGCTCTCTCGACGCGCTTTAGCCGCCAACGCCACCTCTGACATTTGTGGAGGAACCACGTCCGTAACCTTACTCAACGAATACTGACCGTAGATATACCCCCCGATCCCCGCTAGCCCTGACGCCAGGACAAAGAGCCCAAACAAAAGGAAAGCGAGCCCGCGATACTCAGTCGCGGGAACTTTCCAAAAGACCAAAAACGGAACAAGATTCGCGTCTGAGGCACCAGGGGCAGACCCATTGATCGCTACATACGGCATCTCACCGATCGATATCAGAACATCTTCGGCCTTTACTCCTGGCACGGCGCGAGCAACGACCTCTCGGATCTGCTGTGGCGATACATCCACACCGCGCTTCTTTTGCAGAACAATCGACACGGAAGGGAGTCCGCCGCTTGGCAGAGAATGAGAGCGAACGACCACACTAGCGAGCGCTACGGCCGAATGCCCCTCTAAAAGATCCTCTACTTCCGACGCCATCGCCCTATCGAGGCGAAGATCCTCGACATCCTGAGAGCTCGGCAAGAGCCCGTGAGGCGCCATTAACTCTGAGAACGAAGCACGCTTCTCCCCGGGCAATCCAAGCTTACTGAGCAGCGAGACCGCTTCTCCGAACGAGGACGAGGCCACCTTGACCGAATATCGCCCCTTGGCCCCTCGACCTTTTTCGGTAGTCGCGTCAATGCCGTTATCGCGAAGAATCGTGACTATTTGGTTGGCCTCCCGTTGCTCGACATCATCAGCGACAGGAGATGACGCACACCCCACAAAGAGGAGCATCGCAACACCAACTATAATGATCCGCGCTCGACCTATCACTCGCTTCCTTATTTGCTCGATGGAACAATCGTTACAAGGAACTCAACATCACCGAATCGAATCCAGTCACCGTGACTGACATGCACAATTCCATCCTCGCGTTGATACTGGCCTCGATCTCCTGAGCGAACAAAAACACCGCGATCGCTCATCAGATCCTGGATGAGCAATCCGCCCTCCGAGCTCACAGACATGAGCGCGTGAGGAGTGCTGATACTCGGGTCCTCCACCACAAGATCCGTTCCCCGAATGCTCGTTCCTGTCACAAAGAACTTACCCTCTCGAAGCTCAATAGCTCGACCATCAGGACTCTCGAAACTTACAAGCCATCCGAAGAGACGACCCGGCCTCATCTTGCCCATTTTTGGCCCTCCCTGATTTTGAGCGCGCTCCTGTGGACGATCGCTTCGCTCTCCGTGTTTGCTATTGTGCTGATGCTGGTTCTGCTGCCCGCCTTTGCGATGTTCATCGTGGCGTTTTTCGTGCCTAGCTCCGTCTCGACCACCGTCTTGATGTTTACCCTCTCGGTGTCCGCGATTCTCGCTGTGTCCCCTATCGTGCTTTTGGTTCTGCCCACCACCTTTAGCTTGCTGGTGCTGCTGTTGCTGCTGACGTGGAGGATCCCGCCGAGGCTGCTCAATCTCTCGCTTTTCAGCTGGAGCCGCCGCCACAGGTGGGGGCTCGCGTTTAGGAGGAGCCGGTGGTGGAGTGGGCTCTGGAGCGGGCTCCGCGATCAACTCCTCGTCCAAGAGATCCGCCAAGTGATCCAGCTGATCATTGTTAGCGTGAGCCTCAGCCATCGGTTGCTGAATTGGATGAGACGCCGCCTCCTCCAAAGGATCTCCATCCAAATCAGCGAAGAGATCAAGCGGATCAACATCGTCAGATGGAACCGCGCTAACCGGAGCCGGATCAGCAACGGCGGAAGCCTGCGCTGGACTTTCATGCGCATCGTCCAATTCCTCGAGAAACGCGCTGAGAGGATCCACCTCCTCGCCAGGCGCTTGCGTCGCTTGTGGCGCGATTGGCTCGTCGGCAACGATAGCGCTCTCGTCGGGCGCCGCGAGCAATTCGTCACTCTGAGCTGAAATGGTGCGCTGACGAACTCGGCCCCCCGAAGTTTTCGCCGCGTCGCCTCCACTTGCCGCGCCGGAAGCCTCTAGCGGATTATTACAAATTCGACACCGCGACGCGCTGGCAGGGACTAAACTTCGGCATGACGGACACCGAACGAATGTCAATTCACTTGACTCACTTGCCATAACTTTCCTCCACCAAAATCAATATCTTCATTCTTATCTCGCTACCCTTGAATTTCCTACCTCAACCCCGCGACAAGAAGACCGCCAATCAATGACGCCACTCCCACCATTCCAACTATCGCCATCGCCATCACCAAGCGGCCCTTGCCACTCAGTCGACCGTAAAGCTGCGTCAGAGCCCCTCGTCCTTTCACCGCAGCGACCGCCTGCTTTACCTCATCTGGAGCTCGCAGGAACGTTGTGCGACTGCGCTTCCGATTTCGCTTCGACGCCTTTGCGGCGTTTTCTGGGGCACTCTCAACATCACTCACAATGAACGTATCAGGAGAACCTCCAGCGGCGATAAACCTCTCTTCGTCTTTTTCGGAGAAGCAAATTCCAACCGTCACCCCCCCACCGAAATCAAGCACCATTGGCTTGTCATTTACCTCAATCGTCTCGTCTTTTCGAAGGATGCTTCGATCGTATCCTGTGCCATTCGTGCTCTGATCAGTCACGCGAACCAGACCGTTCATTGAAACCTCCACCGCGCAATGACGCCGAGAAACATGAGGAACTCCGAGCCACATCTCACTTGAAGGATCACGCCCCATCACAACCTGACTGCCCGGGCTTAACACGACCTGAGCAGGGCGCGCGGTTTCAGAGAGCGAAATGAGAAGCGGATAACGCTTCTCATGATGGACGGGCTTAGCGCCCTTGACCTCAGGAGCGGCGAGCGCCTGCGAAACTTCTTCCTGCGACAGTATGCCAACAAAAGTGACGTCCCGCCCCAAAGAGATCGGAGTCCCCGGGGCGACATTGACCCGACCCGAGATCTGTTGGCGATTAACAAACACGCCGTTCGTAGAACCAAGATCCTCAACCCAAAACTGACCAGACTCGTACCCAACTCGCGCGTGCCGCGCCGAGATACTAGAAGTGTCTAGCCGAAGAGAACACTGTCGAGATCTCCCTATGAGCAGAGGCTGATCAGGGGCGAAGGAGATAGTCGCGGGTGGCTGCGATACAACCAAGAGCGCTGGATATTTCGGCCCATGGCCCGCGCACGCCTGACGCAACACACGGATCCCGGCCCGGTCTGGAACCTCCGCCTCACGCGGCAATAGATCTGTATCGAGCGCGATGAGATGCAAGACGCACGGGCCTAGATCGACAATAGTCTCTCCGTCGTAGACCCCATCCAAAAACTGCGGCGTGTATACATTACCTCCCTCGGAAATCGGAGAAAGCCTGAAGCTACGACCCACATCCCGCGTGATGAGGATGCAGTAGCCCAACGCGGCCATGTCATCAATTAAAACATGCGCGGACTCACGCGCGCCTATCAGCGCGGTGGGACGACGAATAAAGATCGTCTCAGATGTGGGCTGCTCCCCTTTAAAGGATATTTCCAGAGCAAACATCGCTTCCCTTTGTGCTACTAACCCCTCGGTACCCTTATCGACCCATAAGAGGACCTGTTAAAGGTTTCGGCGCTCGAATGATGGATCGGTATGTTACGCCCCGAAATTAAGGGCTATCGGCAAAGAATCTAAAGATTTCAAACGGATATATTAAACGCGGTTTGCAAAATCAATCTTCCCCTCAGAATAACGGGATCCACCCACGGGCATCCATCATCTATACGAACAGGTGAAGCAGGTATCAGATGGAAAGGGTTATTCGTTTAAGTATCCCCCGAGCCTCCAGGGCAGCCATCCACAAGCCCCTCACCGGTAACAGATTTATCCGTAGACTATTGAAATAAGGACATATCGTGAGCAATAGAATACTTGTAGTAGACGACGATGTAACAAGTCTTGATATCGTAGACGTTATTCTTGAGGGCGAGGGATTTGACGTTGTAAGAGCAACGAACGGCCAATCAGCTGTCGACGATGTTGAAAAAGCTAAGCCCGACCTTATCCTGATCGACCTGATGATGCCCCATATGAGCGGGCAGGAGGCTATTCGCCAGATCCGAAGCAAAGGCATTCAAGTGCCAATCGTAGCCTTCACGGCCCTCGACGATCCGTCTGTTCACAAGGACGCCCGCGAGGCCGGTTGTGACATAGTCGTCACAAAACCTTGTAAATCCAAAGACTTAGTTCGAGGCATTCAGGAGCTGCTTACCAAAGCCTAAAGACCTCGTTTTGAAGTTAAATGTACCCCTTACCACCTTTCTGTGGTAAACGAATACTTGGTTGGTTTAGCCAACAACAGATTTTAATAGAGTTTAGGAAGGTGCTTCGAGCACACTGACCCTTTGGGACAGTTTTAGAGAAGGAGCCAACATCGCATACGGATGTTAGGCAACATTCCTGTGAGTGGATTTTACTACCCATACGATACAGTTTTCAGAGCACGAGCGGGCCTCGGTAGAGCCCTCTTAGTGTATCCTGACCATTCTGTTTTCACACGCGATCCCTCTCTGCAAGCACCTCCTCTTCGGGAGGAAGATCATGGACCAGAAGATGCTTATCAACGCGGTACATCCAGAGGAGTGCCGCATCGCAATAGTCGAAGGTTCGCAATTAGCCGAACTTGAGATTGAATCCAACGCGGGAAAAAAAGCGAAAGGGAACGTTTATCGCGGACGAATCTCGCGAATCGAGCCAAGCTTACAAGCCGCCTTCATTGATATCGGAACTCAACGCAACGGGTTTCTGCAAATCAATGACGTACACCCATCCTGCTACAAAGGATCTCCTCCCCGTTCAGGCCGTGTTCGGATTCAAGACGTTCTTGAGCCAGGACAAGAGCTCGTTGTCCAAGTTGTGAAGGAAGAGCGGGACATGAAGGGCGCGACCCTTACGACCTACCTCTCTCTCCCAGGACGATACCTCGTCATAATGCCAGGAAGTGATCGCGGCGGAATCTCACGAAAGATCAGTGATAGCGATCAGCGCGTTCGCCTGCGCAGACTGAGCCGAGAGCTGGAAGTACCAGCCGGCATCGGCATGATTATTCGTACGGCGGGACTCGATCGCTCGCAAAGCGAACTATCTCGCGACCTATCTCTTCAACTGAAGCTTTGGGAGAGCATTCTCGTCGCGAACCAGACAGCTTCGGCTCCTTGTCTTTTGTACAAAGACAACGACCTCGCGACCCGAGTAATCCGAGATTACTTCACACCGGACGTTCGAGAGATCATCATCGACGATCCAGAGACCTTTACGACCGTGAAGGAGTTCGTCGGCCAAGTGATGCCACGATACCGCTCTCGAATACGACAGTATGAGGAAGAGCAACCGATCTTCACCTCATTCGGCATTGACCAACAGGTTCACGACACCCTTGCTCGCGAGGTAAAACTTAAGTCGGGAGGATCGATCGTTATCGAGCAACTAGAGGCTCTTGTCGCTATCGACGTGAACTCTGGCAAGGCAACCGATACCGCAAACATTGAAGAGACCGCCTACAAGACGAACCTCGAAGCGGCGGAAGAGGTCGCTAGACAGCTTCGACTCAGAGACCTCGGCGGGCTCATCGTGATCGACTTCATCGACATGATCGACAAGCGTCACCGAGCAAACGTCGAACGAAGACTCCAAGACGCCGTTGCCGTTGATAAGGCTCGAATCGAACTTGGCCGGCTTTCCAAGTTTGGGCTTCTTGAGATGTCTCGACAACGTCTACGAGCGTCACTCACAAGCCACAGTCATATCCGGTGCGAACACTGCCACGGCACTGGCGATATCAAGAACCCAGAACTCGTAGCCCTTGAGGCGCTTCGAAAGATCCAAGCCGCTGTTATCGTTGGCCATGTGGCCAAGGTGCGCGCTCGGTTGTCATCAGTTCCAGCCTTCTTCCTCCTTAACAACAAGCGCGGCTTTATCGCCAAGCTTGAAGAGGAATACGGCGTGCAGATCCTGATCCTGCCGGACGGACGCCTCAAACCAGACCAGTACGAGTTTGAGATGGAGGGAGTGCTCGATCACAAGCAAGCTCAACCTGCCGCCGTCGCCAACGCCTCCGGAGCGGAAGCCCCTCTCCGCGCGGCCGAGGTACCGCAACAAGCTCGAAGCGGTTCCGGCAACGAGCAACGCGGTCGTCGTCAAAACGCGACTTCATCACAACGGCGCGGCGCTCAACCCGCGTAGTTGGTAAAGGCGATTCACACTCAGCGACTGTTTTCAATTCCGTTGAAACAAAAAGCCGTGCGCGGATCCAACCACGAGTTGGCATTTTTTCAGGTGAAACATGAGAATGTTCGCACTTCGACGTTGAAGGTTTTGCCCCGCTTTGGTAAGTTTAGGTTGGTTAAAGCAAGGGTAACGGCGCCCGCATTTTTGTGCCACACTCATGTCGATCGGTCAGATTCGGGAAGATTTAAAGAAACTCGCGAAATTAGCGTCAAACGTGAGCGAGTCTCACACCTGTGTTATTTTCTTACCAACCGGTCTTATCACTGCGACTCCGCAAGTGAGACCCCTCGAGGCCCTCTCCCTGCCCTTGAGCGCCCAACACTCGCCAATCACAAACAACGACACCATTGAGCTCAAAAAAGTCTTTCAGATGGGCCCCGAACTTACCGTCGGAAGCATCGAGATGGTGGCAGTACAGTCACTCTCGTCGTGCGTCGTACGTGACTGCCGAATTCAGGTCGGGAACGGCCTCCTTGGGTGGGTAGCTGAAAATTCCCGTTCTATCCATGTGGCCCCTTTCGACATGGACAGCTCAGTGCTCGGCATTTACACCGAAGCTGAATCCCTCAAGAGCCTCGTGGCAGTACCAATTCCGATGCCCGCTGAAAATCCAAACGACCGCACCTTTAGCGGAGTGCTCATGTGCGATAGCCGAAAGGCGTTCTCGTTCACCAAGCATCAGGTCAAACACTTAGAAGAGATCGCGACTCTCATCTCTCGCCTTCTCTTCTGGACGGTGTTCAAAAAAGAGGCGACTTCGACAGAGTCTTCCTGGGACAGCTTCCTCACGAAGACTACCCAACTCGGTGACGCTATCGGACAGGATTCAATTGAGTTCGTGCGCATCGCGAACGACACCTTCGCCAGCCTAGAGTCAGCTCACGGTATTTCAGTCGCGGTGCAACAGAGCGAGCAGTTCCTAAGACTCGTCCAACAAGCGCTCCCCCCGCACTTCCCAACCGTTCGCCTGCCGAACGGCGACATCCTCGTCGCTCTCGACAACATGATGACGGCGTTTTTCCAAAACAAGATTCGCACCCTCGCGAATCACCTGAACGAACACGC
>CANLCB010000037.1 GCA_947488865.1 Deltaproteobacteria bacterium
CATGATATCTCACGGGCAACGATCCTCGCAAAGGGATACTCGCTACCGCTCTCCGACCGTCGAATCGACTGCAGCTCGAATAAAGCGATTTTGGTAAAAGACCCGGCCATCAGGGGAGATACTGAGCAAGCCATAGGCCTGGGGAGCGGCCCCTACTCGAATTTTTCCATCCTCAGAATCTGGCATGATAAAATCAAACGATGAGGAAGGAACGACAGTGGCGACGATCTTGTCAAAATAGCCTTGCGCGGTAATGTGCAAGTGCCCATTAAAACATCCAATAATTTTATCCGAATGAAGACGCAGAACCGGTAGCAGCTTTTCGCGATTCACGGTTGAAAGCTTCTTGTCGATGAACTCATTCTCGAAATCAACGATGGGATAATGGGTAAGAAGGAGGGCATGCTCGCTATCGGCCAAAGCTCGCTGGAGCTCCTGAAGCGTGGCGTCTCGCAAATACCCGGTGGCTTCTGGGCCTGTACGAAGATCAATACCGATAAGGTCAACGCCGTGAACTTTGTAGCGGGACACTCCATCTTTAAAAGTGTGCCAGCTCGACGGCATCATCTCCCGTAAAAGATCCGGGTGATCATGATTACCAGGAAGGGCAAGTCGGGGCATTTTTAAACCACTGAATATCTCCTGAACGTTCCGATATGAATCTTCAGTCGCGACCGCGGTTAATCGATTAGAATCTCGCACAGTGTCCGCAAGATCGCCTAAGCACACCACTCCATCCAATTTAACGCTTTCCTTGCTCAGAGTTTCAACGAGGGCGCTCGCCGATCGATTTGTCTGAAGTCCGTACAGAGACTCTCCGTGCTCAACAACATGGACATCGGTAATCAACGCGAAGTGACGAGTAGTGTTGTTACCAAGCTGAGTGCTATTCATGAGTCACACATCCTTGAATGAAAAAAAGAAGGGTCGCCTATAAAGCTAGCATGAAAATGCGCCTTGTATACCGATTTGCGCCCCCAATCTACCGTCAAGCCTTCAGAAGAGACGGCCACCTCAATTCAGAGAACCTGTTGAAATGCAATTTAAAGACCAAGGCGCCCGATTGATTATTTTCCAATACAAAACTTGGAGAAAATCCGCCCTAAAATATCTTCGTTATAGGTCTTACCCACTATTTCATCGAGGGCATTGAGCGCGTCTCGAACGTCCGCCACAAGAATCGGCAGCGCGAGGGTCTTGGATTGCACGGCTTCGGAGAATTGAATAAGCGCCTGCTCCGCCCGCCGCAAACAGTCTCGGTGTCGCTCATTTGTAACGACTTCACCGACATCTCCCTGCTCAGGCATACTTCGATTAACGTCTTCTACGAGCGCCTCAATGAGCGCTCCTATCCCCGCCCCTGTCTTCGCTGAGATGTAGAAGTTCTGCTGACATGTAGTCGAATCACACATCACTTCCATCATTGCTTTTGGATTGATGTCTATCTTGTTAACCACCATCCAGATCCGCTTCCCGCTCTCCCTCAAGAGTTGCGCGGTGTTCTTCCATTCTCCAGCTGCGTCTGTCGCGTCGACGACGAGCAACACGAGGTCGGCCCACGGAATACGCTCTTTGGCCAGCTCTACTCCCATCTTCTCGATTTCGTCGGTCGTGTCTCGAATACCGGCGGAATCGCAGAATACGAATTTCTGACCAGCAAGTGTCGCCTCTTCCTCGATAAGATCTCGAGTGGTTCCAGAGATCGGGGAAACAATAGCCCGCCTCTTTCCAAGGATCAGATTAAGGAGACTCGATTTACCGGCATTGGGAGAACCGCACAGAAGGACTCGAACTCCCTCCTTTACTAACGCTCCGAAGGAGTACGTCGAAAGGAGCTGAGATACCTTGGCGCGCGCCACCTCGGCTCGAGCGGCAATGTCCTCAATAGCATCGGGCTGAATGTCCTCTTCAGGGAAATCAATGGACGCTTCGAGCTCAGCGAGGACGTCCCGTAAAGGCTCTCCAATAGCGGAAACCGCCTGACTCAATCGCCCTTTGAGCTGCTCACCAGCGAAGCGAAGCTCCTCTTCACCTTTGGCGTTAATAACATCAGCTATCGCCTCCGCTTGCGCGAGGTCCATCTTTCCGTTTAAGAACGCCCGCTTTGTGAACTCACCCGCCGGTGCGGGAAGGATGCCGTACGCATAAAGCGACCGGAGGATTTGCTGAACAAGCACGGGGCTGCCATGAAACTGAAACTCCGCCACATCCTCTCCGGTAAAGCTCCAGGGAGAAGGCATAAAGACGGCGAGCCCCTTATCAATAGGCGCGCCGCTTTTGAAATCCACGATATCGCCATACACCAGCGTACGCGGAGTCTTTACCGGATCTTTTTTTCCGCGAAACAGCGATTTCAACGCGAGCCGAGTACGAGGTCCGCTCACTCGAATCACCGCGACACCCGCGGGGAGGGGCGCTGTAGCCAGCGCCGCTATCGTAGTCTCTTCCATGAGGTTTATCTCCTCCGCTCGTTAACCACCAAGGCGAACAAATAAACCTTACGCGAGCTGCACTATATCAACGTCAGGATAAAGCCGACGCCGAAGATAGCCACACTCGCAATCAAGGTTCCTACATACACAGATCCCTTCTCAGCGTTACGCATATACATCTGCTGCGTAATCGAAATGAGGTTGTTTACAAGCATGTAGAGGACAAGTCCGGCCGGCATCGGAAAGACGATAAACATTCCGGCGAAGACAACCGGCATGATCATCATCGTCTTTTGCTGAACGGGATCAGCTGATGGGTTCGGCGACGTCCACGTCTGAATAACCATACTGGCCGCCATCAAGAGCACCATCACCGGCACTCCGATTCCAAACACTTGAAGCGTTTCCGGAGTCGAAAGGTCCGTAATCCACAGCGCGAATGGAGAGTGTCTTAACTCAATGGAGTTAAGAAGCGCCTGATAAAGGCCAAGGAATACCGGAACCTGAATGAACATCGGCAAACAACCGCCCATCGGGTTTACCCCTTTTCGCTTATAGAGAGCGAAGGTTTCCTGATTGAGTTGGTTGGGATCTTTGATGCGCTCTCGCAGCGCCTTGATCTCTGGCTGAAGCTCCTGCATCGACTTCATCGACTCAAAACTCGCCTTCGAAAGCGGCAACAGCACCGTCTTCACGATCAGAGTGAGAGCGATAATGGCCAGACCGTAGTTGTGAAGAATGGTGTAAAGCGCGTGCAGCAGCCACAGAAGTGGGAGCGCTAAGAACGAGAACCATCCAAGGTCGATCGAACGCTGAAGCTGATAATCGCCGATCTGCTCAAGCAGATTGTAGTCCTTTGGTCCAGCGTACAATGAGAACACGCCTCCATCCTGCGCACCCGCGACGCGGACAAGATAGATGTCACCGTCTCGGGCAAGCATCGTGTTACGGCCGGACACCGATGGAATGAGAGATGTCATAAAATAGAGGTCGCCAAGCGAGACCCATTTTGTTGTCCCAAAATCCCTGTAAGCGTCCGTTAACTCCTCAGGAGTTGCGTGTCGAATCTTATCGAAACCGTCCAAGTAGGTAACGTGAGAGGCTCCCGCGCTTCTTGAGTCACTGTCCTTGGGGAAGTGTCGCGCCCACTCAAGCCACACAACCTGACCAGCAGGCAGTGGACGATCGAGCTTCACCTCAACAGGCACGAGGTATGAGTCGGATGTAAAAGTGAGCCGCTTCGTAATACCGATGCCACTTGGAAGAGCGCCTTTAAACTCAACAATTACTTTCGAATGTGGAGCTACTTTAAGATTTGCAGTCTGAGTTGTGGCTGGAGTTCCATTCACCGATGCGAGGGTATAACGAACCTTCTCATCACTCTCGGTCCCCGCATACACACCAAGCGGATACGACACTCCAGAAAGGTCGCTGGCTAAGTCGAGAGAGGACTCCGCGCCAAGGGTAAGTTTGTACTTGGAAAGCGCCACTCCAATCGTGCGAGCGCCAAGGTGACTTACAGAGAACCGCGCTTCGTCAGACTCAATAAAAGTTACACCAGCCTCTTGAAGCTGCTGAAGAGTAGCATGAGAAGACGGTGGCTGTTGCGGAATACCAACAACTGTTGCCGGAGAGACCGGCTGGGGAACGGCACCTTGAGATGGAGCAGTTTCTGTAGATGGAGCGGCTTGAGGCGCCTGCGCTGGGGTCTGTGGACGCTTCGGCGCGAGGAAGAGATTATTATAGATAAAAACAACGAGGACACAGAGGATAATAGCCTTGAGCGCTCGTTGATTGAATTCTTGAGAGTTGTTGGTCACAGCTCGTTCCTTGCTACTGTAAATGTAATGTCGAGGCAGGGTTGCAGATGCAACGATGGACTTCGACAGCCGTCCATTTGTAGGGGATGCCCCTGGGCGCGTCAAGGCACGGGGTCGATTCCTCCGGGGTTCCAGGGATGACACCTCAACACCCTTTTCAACGATATATACCCGCCCTTGCCATATCCATATTTCTCAAGCGCCTCGAGCGCATAATCTGAACAGCTAGGCGAAAAGCGACAAACATTCCCAAGGAGAGGGGAAAGCGTACTCTTGTATATATAGTGAAGGAGCCTCACAAAAGGTCGCCTACGCCCCACTAAACCGGCGTCTGGCTTATGAGAACCGCACATAGTCCCCTCCTTACATCGGAGAACGATTCGCTTTCTTAAGATACCCCTTGGAACGAAGCGCCCCCAGCACCTCTCGCTTGTAATCGTCGAACGAACATTCTTGAACTTCGCGCCGTGCGACAACAACCATGTCTAAGGGCTCGGTTAAATCGTGCCGAAAAACACGAAAAAGCTCCCGCAGCCGTCGCTTTATCTTGTTGCGCACGGTAGCCCGCTTCTCAATCTTCGTTGTGACGGCAATAGCCATCCTACTCTGGTTTGAACCAGAGGGGATGACTAGGAGGAGAAAATGCTTGGAATAAATCTTGGTGCCCTGTTGCTGGCACCTATCAATATCAGAACGTCTACGGAGTCGGGCCTCAGGCCCGAGCGTGGCTGAACTACCGATAGTGCCCCTTACGTGGCGATTTTACCGAGATCCTCTTGCGACCACGAGCTCTTCGAGCGTTAAGAACCTTACGGCCGCCCTTGGTCGACATTCTCTTTCTAAAGCCATGAGTCGTATGGCGACTCTTTTTGCTTGGTTGATACGTGCGTTTCATAGCAAACTACCTACTTCGTGAGCCCGGGAGTGTAGAGACTTTCATGGCGGAGGTCAACCGTACGGGCTCCGAAGGCAGGCATGAGCAAAACGGCCTCGCAACCCCCTAAAAGGGACAGCACTAACGCAAGGAATATCAGCTAGATATGACTACTTCTGGCAGTTGAGCGCGGCAACAAAGACAGCCACAACCTCGCGGACCGACTTTTCAAAGGTAATTTTTCTAGCCGCCTCCGCGCCATCAAGGGCTATCTGACGGGCTTCTCGGTCGTGAGCACATAGCCATTCGGCGACCTGACGGAAGTCTCCCAGGTCTCGGGCTAGGGGAATGTAATGCTTCCAGGGAACAAGTTCGCGGTGATACCACTGCTCTAACGGACTATCGATCTTCAGCACCACAGAGCCAGAGATAAGCTTCATGAAAAGCGACTTCCACGCGCAGTGGTATCCATCGGCGTCGACAAGGTATCGATAATTAAAAAAGTGCTCAAAGGGAACCTCTTCGCTAAGAACCCCGGCGTCGAGCAATGTTTCCTGCATCGCGTCTGGCAGATGACCGATTTTTGTTATCCGCGCGTCTAGAATCCGATAGTCCGAGATCTCTTTGGCCTTCAAAACCAAGCGACCTCGAGGCGTAGATTCCCAGTGATGAACATTCTCCATACCACCACCTGTGGCCGCTCCTCTCCAAAAGGTCGCTGGAATTCTCTTACTCCATGGAATCTCAGCGCTCGCCAGCTCCGCCCTCTCTTTCTCTTTCACATAGCCTGCCGACCCCAGGTAAGCCGGGTCGGGGATAAGTAGTGTCTGCCTGTCCGACACATCTTTTCCAAAAGCAAAGATCGGAACTCGCCAAGCGTGATGCTGCGGCCACGGCCACATCCCATCCTCCAACCAGATCATCACAGAGCCCACGAGGGGAAAAAGATCCTCGCTCTGAGAGAGAGCCTGACAGAGCCCCATAATTGTCGGGTAGTGCCCCTCCTGACGCTCCCACGTTTTTTGACTCACCGTGAAATCCATCTGGCCCTGGCCTTTAAAATTCACGATCGCGAACATCCACTCTTCGTTCATGGCCGCCCCGACCTTGAGTACGTCGTCAGAGGAGTACTTCGTAAGACTGAAGTATCGTATCGCCTCCTCATTGCAGCGAGCGATTTTGAGAAGGCTCTCACTCATACTGTCATCTGCGACTAATTTTCTTGCCCGAGTTAGCGTGTCCATCAACCGTTCCTCACTATCTAATGAGACCGTCGTAACGAATCGAGAGCCCTACCAAAGAGAGGAGATCCCCTCTCGCCATCATGAATCTTTGCCCATCGCGCCTTCATGGCTTGAGCTTCTCCGCGCTTCCCTTCCTGCTCCAGCGCTTTTGCCAAAAGGTAGATCGCTGGCCCATATGCGGGCTGCGCTTCGGCAACTTCTTGAAGTTTCGCTGAAGAACATTCGCGCGGATCTCGCACCGAGAGTACTGGAATACGCCGCACAATCTCGTGAGCAACCTGCCACAACTCATCAGAGAGAAGGAGCCCGTACCCTTGAACCGAACGGGAGGTAGAAAACGGATTGCGGCGAAGCTCCTGCGCCAGCTCATCAACCACGAGCGAATTAACATACAATCTGAAAGGCTCCTCTTGAGGAGCGTCGCGTTCCGGAGAAGGCGCTGCCAGCAACGGCTCGTGAACGATACGCCAAGCTTTATGGGCCATCATGACCATAAGACGCTTATGGGTGAACTCTTCCTCAAAGAGTTTTTCTGGACTCACGCCCCGCCCGCAATCAAGCCAAGCGACTTTTCGAGCCACAAAATCGAACGAACCAAGTGACGATAGTGAAAACGGCCCTGAGGGGTTAAACAACGGAGTTCCGTGTCTAAAGGTGAAAAGCTCTGAGACAACACCAGAATCAAGGCAAGGCAAGAGGAGCCCTATCTCGTCTCGAGAGAACGCCCGAACAACATCAAGCGCGAACGAAGCTGGCAGAGCACGGTCAGGAGAAACAGACGCGACAAAAAGCGAGCGAGCGGCCCGCGCCCCGCGCTCAAGCGCGCTCGCGCGACCTACAGAATCGCCATGGTGCGAGACGAGCTGAAACGAAAGATTCTTATGGCGCCCCTCCCATCGCGAACACTCCTGGCGTATCCGCTCGAACGACTCAGCGCTTCCCGTCGCGTCAACGAGCACTACTTCAATACCGGGAAGATCTTGAAGCGATATTGAGTCAACAAAACTTCCAATTGCTTCAGGCGATCCCTCAACAGGTATCACAAATGACAACAACTGCTCAGGATGGATTCTGCGCGAGCAGTGGCGACGAAACACTCTAGACATTTCGCGCTGACGAGCGCTCGCATCACTCGCGGTTTCTTTACGGGTCGAAGCGAGCACCCCATCGACATGGAGAGAGAACGGATAACGCTCCTGCAAGCGGAGCCATAAATCAAAGTCAGCTACATAACGAAGTCCCTCATCGAACGCTTCGCCACCTTCAATTTCGAGCTCCGTCAAAATCGAACGCTTAAAAAACACGCCTGGCCGAGAGGGAATGGCTCGCGCGACCCAATACTTCATCGAGTCGTACCACGTTCGCTCCACGTTTCGATCGACCTCGAGCACCTCGCCAGCGGCACTCATGTACTCGCAAGAACCAAGCACTACTGGATGACGCTGGATCTCACCCCCCACTAAATCAAACGCCCCACAGGCGTAACGATCTCCGGGAGCAAGAAACGAAACCACTTCGCCCGAAGCGCGCGACAGGGCGATGTTGAATGCCTCAGACTCATTAACAAACGGCTCAGTAACGAGCGTCGCGTGAGGATATTCAGAAACAAGTTTGGAAGTCTCGTCGGTCGAGCAGCCGTCCACGACAATGTGCTGCACTCCATCGGCTCCTTGCGCAAGGACGGATTCGAGAGCGCCGCGCAAGAGCGACGCCCGATCGCGAGTAACGGTGATGATAGTAAATGTGGGTCTCGCCATAGCGGTGAGCGGTTGTCCTCGGGTAAACGTGACGCGAAAACAACCAACAACCCCTCTTCGCAAAAGGGTAAAAAACGCATCTATTTAGATGAGAGCGAAGATGCGCAGGCTTCCGCTTAATCCTTCTCGACAACAAAGCGCCATGACCAGCTGCCAGCAACCCGGTAAAATCAGCAGGTTAGCCAACTTCCGGTTTTGCAAAAATCTTGTCCCAGAATCGCCCCAGGTTACGCCCATCATATGAGCAATCCGTCTGCGGCTCCTCACCCCTCAGAACTCCGCCGCTACTCCGAAGAGAATTCAAGGCATTGAAATAATTAGAGACATTCCGTGGCAGCTGCCGTTAAAAATTCTTTTCTGCGTACCAACCTCATGGTAGCCTCCATTTCATTGCTGACTAATGCGTACACCTCACTCAGTATGACCGTAGCCTTCGACCAACAGACCCGACCAACCGATCCTCAGCGAGAGGCGCTAGGCTCGTCGCAACAGGAGACCAATGTCGCCGCTCAAGCGCTTCAGGCTCTTCTAAAGGTTGGACTCGATCACTTCCGATTCGGCCCTCTCACTGAAGCCGTTCGGGGTATGCACCTCACCGACCCAAACTGCTTCAGCTACTCGCAGGACACTGCGGGGCTCACCTTTCCATCTCCGTTAAGCTTGCTGCGAGACCAGCAAGTTGCTGAGACCGCGGAACAGCTACAAGCCGCCTAACTCTCTTCGTACATCAAGCGTTTCTCTAGAAGCACCGTCCTGCTAGAAGATCGCTATGCCAATTGGACGTTACTTCAAATTACCATCCCATCGCGGTTCATCCCTATTAAAGACAGCTCTGTCTGTTATCGCGCTCGCCGCCCCCCTCTTCTCTCTATCGAGCTGTAGAGACAAGAGCGTCGGCACAGGTTCTCACCTTGAAGTAAAGCTAATCTCCGACCAAACCTCGATTACCCCCGGCTCATCGTTTACACTGGGCGTTCATTTTAAACCTGAGCCTGGCTGGCACATCTATTGGAAGAACCCTGGAGACTCAGGCCTTGCACCCAAATTCGCGTGGCAATCAACAGGAGGAGTCTCGGTAGATGCTCCTCTGTGGCCGTATCCCGAAAGAATTGAGGTTGGGCCTCTCGTTAACTACGGATATGGGGAAGTGCTTATTCCATTTACGGCACGCTTCTCTCAGTCTCCATTCGACGCCTCGTCGGTGACGGTCACCCTGTCTACTCAATGGCTAGTTTGTAAAGACGAGTGCGTTCCTGGCGAAGCCGAACTTCAAACTACTCTCCCAATCTCCGCTAAACCAGGAGAGCCCTCACAGTACGAGGCACTTTTCGCGCGAAGCATTCAACAGATCCCAACAAACCTTGACCGAGTCTCCATTGCCGTGGAGGAGCAGCAAGATCAGATCATCATTGCCCTCATTCCTCTTGAGCCACGATTCTTCCCCTCGCATATAATATTCTTCCCCGAAGATCCTCGTGTAATCTCTAACTCAGCTCCTCAAGAAGTGGGGTTGGAGGGAGGGGCCCTTCGAATTACCCTGAAGAGAGATCCCAACGTAAAATCCGCGATATCTCGTGTTCGAGGAGTACTCTACTCGAAGCACGGGTGGACCGAGAGCGGCCAACCAAAAGCGATCCTGATCGACACGAACCCCGAGATAACTCGATCAACCGCTCCCAACTCTTCAACGCCATCACCACTGACGCCGCAATCACAGCAAACTCCGATTGGATTCCTATCCGCGTTACTGTTGGCACTATTGGGAGGGCTGTTCCTTAACATCATGCCGTGCGTGTTTCCGGTCCTTTCGATTAAGATTTTAAGCTTCATTGAACAGGCCGCCCACGATGAGTCAAAGATCAGAAAACACGGATTATCATTCGCCGCCGGCGCGATCGTCTCGTTCTGGGCGTTTGCGGCGACACTCTTAGCTCTTCGCGCGAGTGGCGAAGAGCTCGGATGGGGATTCCAACTTCAGTCTCCGCTCTTTGTCGCTACGATGATCTTTACTCTTCTACTTCTGGCGTTGCTCTTTTTAAGCGATGTCTCGCTTGGGGCGTCAATTCAACGACTCGCGGGAAGCGCGAAACTTCCAACCTCATACGTGGGCTCTTTTTTAAATGGAGCGCTTGCGACCGCTGTCGCGACACCGTGCACCGGCCCTTTCATGGGCTCCGCTCTGGCGGCGACACTTACGCTTCCAGCGTCACTAAGCTTCCTCATCTTCACCATGCTGGGTGTGGGAATGAGCCTTCCGTATGTAGTAATCGCGTATCGGCCCCAACTCCTTCACAGACTTCCCAAGCCAGGCGCGTGGATGGAGAGCTTCAAACAGCTTATGGCCTTCCCTCTTTTCGCCTCGATCGTCTGGCTGGTCCGAGTATTCGCGCGACAGATGAATATAGAGGGTCTTGAACTCTCGCTTTTGAGCGATCTGCTGTGGGGAACCCTTCTGATCTCTTTCGGCTTCTGGATCGCGTTACAGGCTAAGAACACCGCCCGAAAGCCTCTGCAACGAGCTCTTATCGCGATCGCGCTCATTCTGTGCGCCACCGGCATCACTCTTGGAATTCCGTCTTCAGCGCAAGTGGAGGGAACTCGCTCTCGCGCTTGTATTGCGAGCGAATCCTCAACCCCTGAACCAGACGCTCACGGATTAATTTGGGAACCCTACTCCGAAAAGCGCCTCGCCTCACTCATCGCGGAGAAGCGGTCAGTGTACCTCGATTTCACGGCCGAGTGGTGCATCACCTGTCAGGTGAATGAAAGGGTCGTTTTCAGCTCAGCCGAGGTACGAGGTATGGTCATGCAGAAAAACGTAGCTCTCATGCGGGGTGACTGGACCTCGAAGAGCCCTATGATTACCGCGGCGCTTCGACGGTACGGCAGGAATGGCGTGCCACTTAACGTACTGATCAGAAACGGAGATACGAACTCGCCCATAATTTTGCCAAACCTTCTCACTCCAGGATTGGTGCTCGCCGAGCTGGAGAAACTGCCATAATGTGATACCCGATCTTGGCGTCTTGGTCGGGGAGAGGTACCTTAGCGGCATCATCCAAACTCGTCACAGGAGGACTCTATGAAAGCCACCTCGTCTCTCTCTGCCCTCATCGTTCAATCTTTTTTTGCGATCGCCGTCCTCGCAGTACCCCTCACTGGACGAACTCAACAAGCGACAGTCGGATCCGCCGCGCCCGACTTCACGGTCACAGACTCCACGGGGAAAGAAGTTTCACTTCATGATTTTAAGGGAAAAATTGTAGTTCTTGAGTGGTTTAATCCAAACTGCCCGTTCATCAAGAAGTTCTACTCAAAGGGAGATATGCAGCGGTTCCAAGAGCAAACAACCTCTCAAGGTGTTGTATGGCTCACGGTCAGCTCCTCGGCTGAAGGAAAGAGTGGTTATTTAACAAAAGAGAGCGCCACTTCAACTCGCCAAGATCTCAATATGAAATCAACCGCTCTCTTGCTTGACGGTTCCGGCAACGTCGGAAAGCTCTACGGGGCTCGAACCACCCCCCACCTCTTCGTGGTGGATTCGTTCGGAACTCTCTCGTACACAGGAGCTATCGATAGCTCTCCCTCAGCGGACTCGGACGACGTCGCTGGCGCAACAAATTACGTCCTCGGCGCGATAGAGGCTCTTAAAGCAGGAAAGCCGGTGACCCCTCCCTCCACCGAGCCGTATGGATGTTCGGTCAAATATTGAAGTAAGCAACCTCGTTCGAACGGAAACCGTACTCCTTTCTGATCCTATGCGGCATCAGTAGCAGGGGAGAGTCTTAAGCCGCAGCAGTACAAACGCGGTTTAATTCCCGTTAAGTTGTAACAAATTGGTTCAAAGGGTTGCGCTCTTGGGGTAATCCTTTGTAATCATGGCTCCGGATTAAAGATGTCAACACGACTTGTCATAGTAGAATCACCAACCAAGGCTCGCACCATCGAGAAGTTCTTAGGTAAGGATTTCGAGGTGTTAGCTTCGTATGGCCACGTCCGCGACCTTCCCAACAACGCGGCGGAGATCCCAGCGGAAGTCAAAAAACAGAAGTGGTCCCGTCTTGGGATCAATGTCGATAGCGACTTTAGCCCCCTCTACATTATTCCAAGCGACAAAGAGAAGCGGGTAAACGAACTCAAGAAAGCAGTGAAGAACGCCTCTGAAGTCTATCTGGCGACTGATGAAGATAGAGAGGGAGAGTCCATTAGTTGGCACCTTCTAGAGGTGCTTGCGCCAAAAGTCCCCGTTAAGCGGTTGGTATTCCACGAAATTACTAAGAAAGCGATCGAAGAGAGTCTCAACAACGCTCGAGAGATTGACCAAAACCTTGTCCGCGCTCAAGAAACTCGGCGGATTATCGACCGACTGTACGGATACTCGGTAAGTCCACTTCTGTGGAAGAAGATGGTACCCCGTCTAAGCGCCGGCCGCGTGCAGAGCGTTGCCATGCGACTCCTCGTGCAGAGAGAGCGTGAACGAGCGAGATTTAAATCAGCCGACTACTGGGATCTTAAAGCAACCTTCGAGTCCGCGTCGGATCGTTCCATTCCTTTCGAGGGACTTCTCACCCACGTCGACGGAAAGCGCGTCGCGAGTGGAAGAGATTTCGACGAGACCACCGGAAAGCTGATCGAGAAAGACTCTATCATCCTCTTGGACGAGCTAGCTGCTCAACACCTTGAGAAAGCCCTCACACTCGGAACTCCTAAAGTAAACGAGGTAGAGAGCAAGCCCTTCACACAACGCCCATACGCTCCCTTCACGACGAGCACGCTGCAGCAAGAAGGAAGCCGAAAGCTCGGCTTCGGCGCTAAGCGAACGATGGCGATAGCGCAGACCTTGTACGAGAACGGATTTATTACCTACATGCGTACCGACTCGACAAACCTGTCGGACGAGGCAATATCCGCATCACGGTCTCTTATCGGTAAAGAGTTTGGAAACGAGTATCTCCCAAGCTCACCACGTATCTACAAGACAAAAGTAAAGAACGCTCAAGAAGCGCACGAAGCGATTCGTCCAGCGGGTGCCGAGTTTGCGTCACCAACAACGGTGAAAGATCGTCTCGGTCTTGAGGCCTTCCGCCTCTATGAGATCATCTGGAAACGAACGCTCGCGTGCCAAATGAAGGACGCTGAGGGAACGCGCGTTTCGGTAACGATCCAAGTAGACAACGCTACTTTCCGATCATCTGGAAAAACGATCTCCTTCCCTGGATTCCTCCGCGCTTACGTAGAAGGCTCTGATGATCCAGAGGGCGACTTGGCTGAGCAAGAGAAGAACCTTCCAGCCCTCAAACAGGGCGATACCGTTGACGCGAAAGGCTATGAAGTTCTTAAACATACCACTCAGCCGCCAGCTCGTTACACTGAAGGCACCCTTATTAAAGAGCTTGAGAAGCTCGGAATCGGCCGTCCTAGCACATGGGCAACGATCGTAGACGTTGTACTCTCCCGAGACTACGCGTTTAAGAAGGGAACTGCGCTTGTTCCGAGCTTCCTCGCGATCGGCGTAACAGGGCTTCTTGAAGGCTACTTCTCTCACCTCGTCGATTACGAGTTCACAGCGAACCTTGAGGACGATCTTGACGCCATCTCTCGCGGAGAGAAGGACAACCTCGACAAACTTCGTAATTTCTATTTCGGTGACCAGAGCCTCACCAAAGGTCTCAAAGATCTCGTTACGCAAGGAGAGGAGACCATCGACCCGCGCGAAGTGTGCGGTATAGCGCTTGGAACAGACGCCCAGGATCGTAAAGTCGAAATTCGAATTGGCCGTTGGGGACCATTCCTTTCGAATGGCGAAACGCGCGCGAGCATCCCAGAAGGCGTCGCGTTTGATGAGCTTACCGTTGAGAAAGCTGAAAGCATCTTGGCTGACGCAGCGAAGGGTCCAGCTTCCCTTGGAAATGATCCTGAAACAAATGAGCCAATTTACCTAAAAAAGGGACGCTTCGGGCCATACGTTCAACGAGGAGAGATGGTTGAAGGTGGAGAAAAGCCGAAGATGGCCTCACTCCTACCTGGAATGGCCCCAGACTCAGTAACACTTGAGACAGCCCTACAACTTCTCTCGTTGCCTCGCACAGTCGGGAAGAATCCAGAGAACGACGCTGACATTACCATTCAAAATGGACGGTTCGGTCCGTACATCAAATGCGGAACCGAGAGTCGGACTATTCCAAGCGACGAATCTCCATTCTCTGTGACGTTAGAGCGAGCGATTGAACTCTTAAAGCAACCGCGCACTCGAGGGCGTCAAGCGAGCCAACCAAAGACACTCAAAGAGCTTGGGAAGCATCCGCGTAGTGGCGATAATGTCTCCATCAAGAGCGGTCGCTACGGGCCATACGTGACCGACGGAACCACAAACGCGTCTCTTCCTCAGGGCGGCGATCCAGAAACGCTTACGATGGAGCAAGCTGTTGAGCTTCTCGACGCGCGAGCCGCTAAAGGTCCAGCAAAGGGACGTCGCAGGGCCGCCAAACCAAAGGCTGCGGCCAAAGCAAAAGAGGCCGCTCCCAAGAAGACCAAGGCAGCTGGAACGAAACCGAAGAAAGCTTCGAAGAAGACCTCACCTGATGAGGCGGCATAGGTAAGCACAGACTAATTACGCGCATTGCCCTGGAGGGCTGGCGGCCTCGCCGGCCGCTCGTACAAATGCACCCGATCGCATAGCGTGAACCCGCAACTTTCGTACCCGCGGCCGGCGAGGCCGCCGGCCCTCCAATGTATTCTCGCAAAATTCTGGCCCCTTCAATCCAAACACGCCTACCCCTGGAGGGCC
>CANLCB010000038.1 GCA_947488865.1 Deltaproteobacteria bacterium
AACTCAGGGATGTGCTGAATGATGCCCATGATTACGCGCCAGAAACAGGGAGTGTATACGACTGATTCCCCACGACGCATCGCTTTGTGAATTCGTTTACCGACTTGCTCCGGTGAGGCGAAGAGAGGTCCTTTCTTGATATCGGCGGTCATCGGAGTATCCACGAAGCCGGGCTTGATAGTGGTGACGGATACGCCGAGCGGCGCGAGTCTGTTTCGTAATCCTTGAAGGAAGACGGACAGTCCACCCTTTGCTGAGCCGTAGATGTAGTTGCTTTGACGTCCCCGGTCTCCCGCTACCGATGAGATAACGGTGATGTTGCCGGCCCCTCGTTTCTCGAAGTAGTTCGCGAGCCAGGTGAGGAAGGCTATCGGACTTAGTAGATTCGCTATGAATGCCTCCTCGGCTGGAGCCCACGCGTGTTCGCACTCTTTCTGTTTTGGCAGATTACCGTGAGCTATAAGGGCCGCGTCGATCTCTCCAAGGGCATGATACGCGCGCTCAAGGAGTTGATCATGCGAGGCGAGGTCTCGCCCGGAAAAGAGACCGGTATGAACAGCTGAAGCGCCACGTATCCTTAGATCGTTAGCGAGTCGTTCAAGCTTGTCCTCAGTGCGTCCGGCGATAAAGAGAGCGGCGCCCTCTAAAGCGAAAAGTCGCCCGACCTCGGTCGCGATTGCCGATGTTGCGCCGATGATAACTATCTTTTTCATGAGATTCTCCTTACTCGACGCCAGAGGTTCGATGAGAAACGAGGGTCGATGTGTGGTTCGAATTCAGCGAGTCGTGGGTGCGAGGCGACGAACGATTCGGGACTCATGCGCGCGTCTTTCGCTGGATAGAGAGCCCCTCCGACACTGAAAACTATTGAGTCGAGTTCGTTCATGAAGTCGAGAGTCGGTTGCCCATCGTTCGGGAAGTCGAGCGCGAGGGTGAATCCTTTGCGAGGGAACGACAGCATGCCCGGCGACGTTACGTCTCCAAATGTCTTCAAAACCGCCAAGAATGACGCGCGCTTTGACTTCGTAATTCGGGAGAATATCTCTTTGAGAGTGAGCCCGTGCTCGTCGAACGGGATCACGAATTGATACTGGAAGAATCCGCGCTTCCCGTACATTCGGTTCCAGTTGAGAATGGCGTCGAGCGGATAGAAGAATGGCTCGTAATGAGTGAGGCCATCAACGGTTCGTTTGAGCTGTTTGTTATAGTACAGCTCATTGAAGGCTCGAATGAAGTAGGAATTGAGCATCCATGTAGGTGCCTGGCACGGAAACGGAATTGCGAGGTTTCGAGGGCGCTTGTTTTTCGTTTGAGTTGAAAAGTTCCCCGCCATGAAGAGGCCTCGACCAAGTTGGTCGCCCTCTGTGGTGCAATCCACCCACGAGACGCTGTAATCGTACAATGGGTCACATTCTCTCGACACTGTGATGAAATCGTCGATGTTTCGGAACTTTACTGTTCTGGTGTCCAGGTACGGGGATTGAATAGGTAAAAGCTTTATCTCAGCCCACGTGATGAGCCCGGTAAGGCCCAGTCCGCCGATGGTCGCGGCGTACAGACCTGAGTTTTCAGTTGGAGAACAAGTGAGATGAGAGCCATCGGATCGAACAAGCCCGAACCGCGAGACATGTCGGCCAAAGGTTCCCGCTCGGTGATGATTCTTTCCGTGGATGTCGTTCGCGATAGCGCCGCCCACAGTTACAAACTTTGTACCTGGCGAAACTGGAAGAAACCATCCCCGAGGAACAAACACCTCAAGAATCGTCGCCAGGCTCACGCCACCTTCCGCGACGAGTACGCCAGTCGATGGATCAAAGCTAAGGAAGTGAGAGAGAGGGGCCGTATCAATAAGAGCGTTGCGGTCATTGACGCAGCTATCGCCGTAGCTCCTGCCCAGACCAAAAGGCAAAACGGAAGCGTCATCCTCTGGCAGCGGAAGACGATCTCGTGGAGAGTTCGCTCTTAAAATCGTTTGGTGCGTAATAGGAGGATATCGTCCCCAACTTTCGTAGCGTTTCACGCTGTACCTTCTCTTCAATGAAGCGGCGTAACCCACCGCGATGCCATACATCCTATGATGTACTTTGAGCTTATTCTGAGCCGAACTTTGGTTGTAATTCGGTCGGTCGTTCTCAAGAATACTTACAAGGAGGAAGTCTCACAATCGAGCATGGGCTCGGCGCTGATAGAACGCGGGTTTGTGGGCGGGGGCGGAAAGAGCGTTTTGGGTGCTGTTCGGGTCACAATCGTTGGCGGCACCCGGCAGATGGAAACTTATTGATGAAACCGCTTCCTGCGGCGGTCCTTTTTTGGCTTCCCTAGAGTCATAATCTCTAGGGAATAGGCGCGAATTGACTGCCCCATAACGGCGTTCGTGTTGGGCGGCCTCGTGAGCACGTATGCTTACACTTTTCCTGGTCGGATCATGCGAGCGCACCATGACGGTAGTAACATTGGGCTGCTATAGACTTCGTAATGCACAGTGAGATGTTGAACATGAGAGAGGAACCGAGAGTTGTTTGTGCGGATGTTGACGGCACGGTCCTCGCTACTGACTTGCTCTACGAGTCGCTCCTCTTTGCGGTAAAGAGAGATATCTGGCTCATTTTTTATCTGCCATTTTGGTTAATACAGGGAAGGGCGTTCCTGAAGCAAAAGCTCGCCGGGCGCGCGGCAGGTCTCTCCGTTGATCTTTTGCCTCTTAATTCGCACGTTGTTGACTATCTCAGCGCTGCCGCTCAGTCAGGAAAAAAGGTAATCCTCGCTTCAGCGTCGGATTCATTTCTCGTAAATAAACTTGCTAAGCGTCTGGAGTTTGTCAGCGATATTGTCGGTTCCGATGGCGTCACGAATATCAAGGGACGCGAGAAAGCCAAGGCTATCAACGCGGCTGTTGGGGGGATTCCATGGGAGTACGTTGGAGACTCGAACGCCGATTTTGAGGTGTGGCGTGAGGCAGCGCGTGTCGTATGTGTATCCTCTGGAAGCTCATTCGCGGCCAAAGTTGAGAGGAGATTCTCTGGGGTTGTGGTTTTATCTAAAGAGCGGTGCACCTGGCACACAGTGCTTCGCGCCCTCAGAGTTCATCAGTGGCTGAAAAACCTGCTGGTGTTTGCTCCAATTATTCTCGCGCATCAGTGGTTGAATGTGCAGGGATGGCTGACCACCTTGGGCGCTGGCTTGTCGTTTTCCTTATGCGCGTCTGGCGTGTATCTCTTGAACGACCTGTTGGACTTGGAGGCTGATCGTAAGCATCCCCGGAAACGAAAGCGACCGTGCGCCGCGGGGCTCTTTCCTCTCTCGGCCGCGCTCGTACTTGCCCCTGTTTTGTTTGTGATTTCGTTCCTTGTGGCTTTCGCGGTGCGACCTGAGTTCGCGGTGGTTCTGGGAATGTATCTCATATTAACGACCGCGTATTCATACCGACTTAAGGCGCTGGCGCTGGTCGATATTATTTTGCTGGCCATCCTCTACACTATTCGAATCGTAGGGGGAGGTGTCGCGTCACAGGTTCATGTATCGCAATGGCTCTTGGGACTTTCGATGTTCCTCTTCTTTAGTCTCGCTTGTGTGAAGCGCTTCTCGGAGCTTCTTGTGCTTCAGCAGCGAAAGGAGTCCCGCTCTTGGGGGCGTGGATACGGCGTTAGTGACCTTGAGCAGGTCGCTTCGTTCGGTACCTCAAGCGGTTACATCGCGGTTTTGGTTCTAGCTCTCTATGTAAGTAGTAAGGAAGTGGTTGAGTTGTATCAAAACCCCACCATTATCTGGATGGCGTGTCCTCTCCTCTTGTACTGGATCAGCCGGATATGGTTGCTCGCCCGCCGCGGGCTCGTTCATGACGATCCTTTGGTCTTTGCGCTTCAGGATAAAGTTACTTATGCTGTAGCGGCGATAGGTCTCATAATCTTTATGGGCGCAAAGTGGTAATCGTCTCCGCGCGTTTCCCTTCTGCGCTTAGCGTTATTTGATTTCGCTAAACCTCGCTTCAAGGGTGTTTTTGAAATGGCTGCTAGGGTTCTTCTTGTAATAACGGCGCTCTTGTCGGCGTGCGCTATTCCTCAATCGCATTCCGGATTCTCCATAGCCTCGACCAATGAGGCGGGGGAGCGAATTGAGTTCGCCTCGACTGAGGATCTGATGGTTTCAGGACTAGTTACCGAGGCGCTCTCCTACGCCAACGCCAGTCGATTCTTCGACGCGGAAATCCGCTTGCGGCGAGCGCTCTACTTAAAGCCTTCGAACGACGCTGTCGCCTATAACCTCGCCGTAGTGCTTAGTCAGAGCGGGCAGACCGAGGAGGCTCAAGTAATTATTGAGGGGTTGGTTCAGAGACATCCAACAAACCCAAACTATCGCCTCGCCCTGGCTGAGATTTATCGTCTGGAAGGAAGGCCTGGTGACGCGATTGAGACGCTCAAGGAGCTGTTTTGGTCGCTGAAGCGCAACAATAATATCCCGCGAGCGGTGGGAGTCGCTCGTTCTATCTCAAACATAGCGTTTGGCATGGGGAATGAGCAGGAGGCACTGTGTTACTCCTACGAGGCTCTCAGTCTTTCGCCTTCGCCACCGGAAGTCGCGGCGCATGCTCGCGTACTGCTTGGATTGAACTATTTTGTTCAGGTCGAGGAGTTTATGACCTCTCAACCAGCCGCGGCACAGAGCGCTCTTGGGTATCATTACCGCGCGTTGGCCCGATACGCCTTGGGGTCTTTCGAGAAAGCTTTAGAGGTTGAGCAAATCGCTGTAACACGTGGCCTAGAGTCCCCTGATCGATTGAGTGAATTCAACAGCGCGTGGTGGCTCATGAAAGCTAAGGTTCCTCCTCAAAAAGAGGAAAGCGAAGAGGTTCGTGAGCGCTATCAGGAGATGCAAAGCGAGGTGCATGAATTCGCCGAAAAGCAATCGTACGAGCTCGTGGTATGGCCCGCCGCGCTAAGAGCGGAGCTCCAGGCTGTGACTCTGAAAGTCGATGAATAAGTCAGGCTCGCTCGATCGGTAGATCGACTAGAACGGATCGCCGTCGAAGTCATTCGCCGCGTTGAGCATTCCTGTGTCGCTTTCATCCAGGTTGTCAAACCGAGTGAACTCACCAGAGAACGCGACTCGAACGGTTCCCGTCGGACCGGTACGCTGCTTGGCGATGATAATTTCGGCGACACCTTTGTCAGGAGACTCTTTGTTGTACACCTCGTCACGGTAGATGAACATGATGATATCGGCGTCTTGCTCGATCGCTCCAGATTCTCGGAGGTCGGACATCATTGGTCGCTTGTCGTTTCGTGACTCAACCGAACGGTTGAGCTGAGAGAGCGCTACCACTGGAACGTGCAGCTCTTTGGCAAGAGCTTTGAGCGATCGAGAGATGTCGGAGATTTCCTGCTCACGCGAGTGGCTGTACGCCGGGCTTCGGAGGAGCTGGAGGTAGTCTACGATAATGATACCGAGCGGGTGATCGCGGTGTAGTCGTCGAGCCTTTGCTCGAAGCTCCGTAATAGTAAGAGCTGGAGTGTCGTCGATGAAGATGTCCGACTCAGAGATCCGACTCGCTCCCTCAACCATGCGAGCGAAGTCTCTATCGGTCAGGTCTCCGGTTCGAATGTTCGAGTTGTTAATGCGAGATTCGCTGCACAACATTCGGAGCACCAACTGCTCCTTCGACATTTCAAGAGAGAAGAACGCGACAGGTTTCTTGAAATAAATACCAACGTATTGGGTCCATCCAAGAACGAGCGCAGTTTTACCCATCGACGGACGAGCCGCGACGATGACCAGGTCTGACGGCTGGAATCCAGCGGTCATCTTGTCGAGTTTTTCCAGTCCGCTTGGAACTCCGGTGACGGGCTCTTTTTGATCGTAGAGCTTTTCAATGAGTCGGATAGAGTCTTGAACCACATCGCTTACGCGCGCGAATGATGTCTGTGTTCGAAAGTCCGAAACGCCGAGAATTCGTTGCTCGGTGCCGTCAAGGAACTCCTCGATGTCTCCCTCGAGTTCGAACGCTGAATTGATGATGTCGTTCGACTCGTGAATAAGGCGTCGGCGAATGGACATCTCCTTGATCACTTTGGCGTAGTACCCGACATTCGCGGCGTTGGGAACAGCGGACGCGAGGAACGAGAGCGCCGCGGCGCCTCCTACGTTATCAAGTTGTCCCATCGCTCTGAGTTGTTGACCGAGGGTGATGATGTCGATTGGCTCTCGTTTATCGGAGAGAGCGACCATCGCCTCGAAGATGGTTTGGTTGGAGGCTTTGTAAAAGTCCTCGGCGCGAATTCGCTCAAGGCACACGTTGATAGCTTGATTGTCGAGAAGAATACTTCCAAGAACAGACTCTTCAGCTTCAAGCGCCTGCGGGGGGACTCGTCCACCGAGATTGTTGTACGATGGCTTCTCCTGCCGTTCTCTGTCTCGGTATCGTTTGACCTTTTCCATGGATGGACGCGCGCGCTCTCGTTCTTCTATCGAGGTGTCCGCCCATCCCGCAAGCGTGGCTTAAGGCGATGGAGGGTAGGACACCACAGGGCAGGCGAGTATCGGATACACACGTGAAGAGGTCAACGAAAAACGCCCTCAAAGCGTGGTGAGAACGAGAATGGAGTGGTTCTCGGGTTAAGGGCCGCGTCGCTCGGGCTAGGCCCGCGTCTCTTCAAGGGTTTTGAGAAGTTGATAGGCTCGAGTGTGTTCGAGCGAGACCGTTGAAGACGAGTTTGTTCCAGGCTCATCTTGGAGCATCGTATGGAAAATCTTAAAGAGCTCAGTAAGCGCTTGCTCAGATACTTTCTCTTCTATCTCAAGAAGCGGAATTGGGCCGTCCTTGCGTGGCTTGCCGGAATTAAGAGCGAGTGAAATTTGCTCTCTCTCTTGGCGTTTTTCCTGCTGCGTTGGTAGGAGGAGTGGACGCTCGAGGATAAACACCTCACGTTCCCAAGCCTTCGTATCTTCTGTTTTGCGGGTCTGTAGGTCTATCTGAAATATGCCCTCCGCGTCTGTATGCACAAAGAGCTCCGCGATGATGTCTTTTCCGAAGTCGCAGCGCGCTTTCATGACTGAGCCCTTCTTTGGGAAATTGTGGACGGACAGCTCGGCCAGCGGCGCATCGGTGGCGACTTGGTAGATCTTCGCTACTTCGGCGACTCTGTAATAGGCAAGTGTGTCGTGAACGCTCAGGACGCTAGGGATCTGTTCGCTCTTGGGGCGCGCTCGGAATGGATGAAAACCAAATGGCCCGCTTGTTCGAGCGAATTTCTCAACCATCTCGCGAAGTGTGTTGAATGCTTGCTCAGTTTGCTTGTTGAAGATGTCGAGAACCTCTCGTGCAAGCGCGCTTCGGCCCCACCGTTCTTCAATGACAGCCGCCGGCACATCAGCCTCAAGGCTATTAGTGAAGGAATTGAAAAGGGATATCCTGAGTTCCTCATTTGGGCCAAAGCCCAGACGCATTCTGTCCGGATCCTGCGGACGTTGTCTGTTGTGCTGTGGATCTTTAAATGAGAACTCCACAGTTTGAATTCCATCGAGCAGATCGATGATGTTGCGATCACCGATCGGTTCAACCACTCTTGCGTCGCACCGACTCAGCTGTTCTAGGTGCTCCACCAGGTCATCTCCCATGACGAATGATAGATTGGCGCCGCGGATAACCTGCTTTTTGAGTTTTAGTTCGTGCAACTGTTTTAGCTGATGAACGATCTCAGGTATCGAGCCCTCCGCGAACGTCGGAACAATAGCACGGAGCATTCGGAGGCTCTCGTCCTTGTCTGGGTCGATGGCTCGTCTTGACCAGTTACCGTCCGCGGTGATTACCCAGGAGCGCCTAACCGCGTGCTCAGATTCAGAGGCTTGGATTGAGAAGGTCGCCACGCCTGTTCCGACGCCCAAGCTTACCTGAGCGCCTGAAGGGAGGACGTACTGTTGTTCGGCGATAGCGCTGTCCACTATTCCGTTGTAGAGCTGTTCGTCTTGCTCCTGAGTGGAGAACCTTTCGTGGGCCGATTTCGGGCCGTTGTATTGGATGACCTCTAACGCGTTCCAAGCTTGAATGAGTAACTCAGAGATCAGCTCCTGTTCGCTGTGGGGGGAAGTTGAAAATCCTTCTCGACACCCAACCTTGAATTCATAGCACTCTTCATGGCCGAGGCTGTACTTGCCCGCCTTGATAAGAGCCTGGCGATGTTTAGGGTGGATAGTCACGAGGTTTGAATACTCAGTGTTGCCACACACTCCCCGAACTGAATACTTACAATCAAGCAGAGTAGGGTCGGCCACATACGCGGCGAAGGACGGGATGAGTCGTTCCCACGTTAGAGAAACTTCTCTATTGCTGGCGCTCTTTCGAGCGTCTGGCGAATGATCAACGCGGCATAGCCCGTCAGGAATGTGCTCGGCGTGTGTCTTTCGAATGACTTGATCTACCAGCGCTTCGGTTGACGGTACGATGATGCCAACAAAAGAAAACTGTCGCTCCTCAGGAAGCTCTTTGTTCGCGTTCGTGACGAGTTTGTATATGTCTTTAACAAGATCGTGTTCGGAGTCAGGAGTGCTCTTGTCTAGAGCTGATAACGAGAGTTTCTCCTCTCGATACTCCGAGATGCGCTGCGCGATATTGCTCGCGAGTTCTCCTGAAGGTTCCGGATGGAGGACGTAACGAACGATCTCTTGTTGGTTCGTTCCTGGCGTCAGGGCAATGATGTTGATGTGGCGAGCGATGAGTTGCCCGCCCTTTAATCCGATCGTCGCTTCTATTCTCGATCGTCCGCAGTCAACTTCGTCGTGGGTCGCCCATGCGCGTCCGATCGCAGGTAGCCGCAGAGCGCAATATGCGCCGTCTGTGGATGCCGGATTTGAAAGAGATATCTCTGCCACTGTTTTTCCTTGTGAGTGCGCCTATTTTGTTACTCTGTGAGGCGCTTCACAAGGGTTTGGGCCGGCAGTTCGTATTAAAATACAGTTAGCGGCCCTTGGATTTTAGACCTGCAAGGACCGCTTGTTGCCTTTATTAATCGGCTAATCACGCCAGATTGTTTCTGAATCCGATAGATCGATCCATTTCTGCGCGGATTTAAGTACATCTCCAGTATTGAACTGTCCGAAATCAGCCGTCGTTGTATCCGCCGCTATCTCCTTGATCAGGGAGAGGGGGTACGCCAACTCCCGGCTCGGGCACACAACCACCACTGAGCGAGGGGCGGTCTTGATATCTGGAATCTCGGTTGGAGAGGCCTTTTCAGCGGCTTGCTCCATCTCTTGTTCCTCTTGCTGGCGTCGCATGAATTGGGCTGGGGTGTGAATCGCCGCCGAGCGGGATTGCTGGTCGCTTGGAAGGTACTCGTTTTCGCGACTGAACGAATTGAGGCCGTGCGCGAATGCCACCATATCCGCCGCCATCTCAAGGTCTACGCTCACCTGGCGTGTGACGCCTTTCGGTGGAAGTCGTTTAACGATAACTGCAAGCCCAGCTCGAGCCACAGCGTCAAGGAACGCGCGCTGTCTGGAGTCGTCTTCATAAGGAATCAGCGTGTAATAACGAGCGACGATTGGGTTGATGCCGGAGGTTACTCCTCGCACCAAAGCTGACATATTTACTTTTCGATTGATTCGTCGAGTCGCGCGGTCGAGACCGGTCCCGTCGATAAAGAGGCCAACAACTCGTTTCTCACGTTTCTTGATGAATCCACCACCTAGTTGTTCGTACTTCATACCATTACCTCTTCACTTCTCTCATGGGCCGTACGTTCCCGTTGGGGGTACGACCGCGGGCCAGTCTACTCAAAGAAAGTTGTCGTGAAGATGATATCTCGTTTACAGGGGGCTTGTCGAGTTTTGGGCGGATTTTCCCCGTCAACCAAAATCGGTTCGAAAAGCCGAAGTTGTGGTGATGTGGCAGGAGGTTAGCGGACCTCGACTTTGCCGCCTACGGTTATGGCGTCGAAGATCTTGGCCATATCCTCCTCTGATACTCGAAGGCCTCCAATCTCCTCTGTCCACATAGGCCCCGAGTGAATTGGAATTTCCCGGTCGAGGAAGATGGCTTTCGAACCAAGAGCTCCTCGCATGAAGCGAGCCTTGCTTCCCTCAGCTGGCACCTGGATGCCGCGACGGAGGAAGTATGTGGGAGGCGCGTACCACAGTGGCTCGTTCTGTTTGAGCGCCACCGAGTAGGTGCCTGGTTTGAGGGCGTACGTGCCTTGAGCCTGAATGGTAACCGGAGAGCTTCCCGGCAGAGCCAGTGTCAGAGAGTGAGACTGCGAATGCACGAGAAGGTGAGGTGGAACGTTTGGCTCCTCCATTTCAGGAGGGCGCATTCTAGCCATCGGCTCTGAAGAGAGGTTCTGTTTTGGAATCGGTCGGAGTAGGGCGAGGGTTCCGTCGGGGAGCCAAGTTTCCCCAACCCCCGGATTGAAGCTACTGGTAGCGCACCCGGTCATGAGCAGGAGGAGGGGGAGCGAGATAACCTGAACGAGGTGCCATCCCACGTTGAGGTTCCAACCACTTAACGGCAGCTTCATGCTCATTTGGCGTTTCATACGTGAAGACCTCATCTTCCTTGTGCGAGAGGGGGTTGGGCTCTCTTCGCTCCCGGCATTTAGGGGAGTAAGGGATAAGATGCAGCAAACCGGGCAGTGGATTGAGGGATGTCGCGTCAGATATGCCCAGCCCTGAGCGTTTGCATAACTGAGGTTGGTTTTTCATGGGTTTAATCATTTCAATTGGTTATTGATTTTAAGGAGTTCTGTTGCCCGTCTGTTTGGGGACTCTGGCTTGCTATCTCTTTCCGAGTGGGGTGTACTTTCCCGGTTGAGGTTGACTTATGACTACAACCGGTCGTTTTCAAAACGCTATTCATTCTGATTCTTTCGCCCCACTTAGACGGTTGGCGATCCTCGCGATAGCTTTATTCGTGGTGGTCTCCTCTACGGGTTGTGGCATGCTTTCGCGCTCATTCGGTGGAAACAAAGTTACCGCCGCTGACGAGTCTCTACTTCAGTCTCGGCGGTCTCCTTCCCAGATATCCCCTAAGACAGCCCGAGTTCTTCCAAAGCCTGAGTTCGGAGTTACCCCAGAAGTTCAAGCCGAGCTTGACCGCTTTATGACCGCTGAGCGCGGCACTGTAATGCGTGTGCTTGACGACAATGCGCAACGCTATCACCTCACTAAGAAGGTGTTCGAGGGGCAGGGGGTTCCGACTGAGCTACTATCGGTAGCCGCAGTTGAGAGCGGTTTCAATCCTACCGCAAAGAGCCCAGCGGGCGCCCGTGGTATGTGGCAGTTCATGAAGTCCACCGCCCGTCTGTACGGGCTCAAGGTTGGATTGACGACTGATGAGCGTCTCGACCCGGACCTTTCGACGATGGCCGCCGCTAAGCACCTTCGCGACCTTTTCAATAATTTCAATGATTGGCACCTTGCGTTGGCAGCGTACAACGCTGGACCTGGGGCCGTGAACCGCGTGGTAGCAGCCAACGGGGAGCGAGACTTTTGGGGTCTTTCCCGCGCTGGTGCCCTGCCTCGTGAGACACGAAACTTTGTGCCACGCGTGATCGCCCTCTCGCTTATCTTCAATGATCCAAAGCGATACGGCTTCGATGGCGTGAAGGCCATCGGTTAATACCCAACTTTTCTAAGAACTCCGCTCTGGATTTTAGCTAATACGGTTCATACGTTCCAAGTCGGTTGGAGCGTATGAGTGGATTGTCTCATTGATAGTTTTAGAGACAGCTTAACCAGCCATCAACTCCAACAGACTGTTTAGATCCTTAGGGAGCGTCTCGTCAGTCAGAACTTCGTGCCCTCGTGACGTCACAAGTACATCGTCCTCAATTCGTATTCCGCAGGCTGGGAATCGACCGACCGCCTTTGGCAGGTACAAGCCTGGCTCGATAGTTATGACCATCCCCTTAGCGAGCTTTATAGCGCCGGTTGGAGTAGCGTCGTGTACGTCGATACCAAGAGAGTGTCCGATTCCGTGAGGGAAGAACGGCTTGAAGGCGCTTTTCTTGACGAGTTCCGACACTGAGCCCTTCAAGATGCCGAGCTCCTTTAGTCCTCTGGTTATCTCAGTAGCGGCAGCTTTGTGAACCTCGGCGATAACTACACCAGGTTTCACTTTCTTAATGGCGGCGTGTTGAGCGCTCAGTACGATCTCGTAGAGAGCTCGAAGATCAGAACTGATAGCTCCGCCGACAGGTACCATGCGGGTGATGTCGCTCGCGTACATATTCAGCTCCGCTCCCGAATCGATCAGGAGAAGCTCTCCGTTCTTGAGCGTGCGGGTAAGCGCTCGGTAGTGAAGGGTCGCCGCTGATGGTCCCGACGCCACGATCGTACCGAAAGCGGGCTCAGCGCCCTGTGCGCGATAGAAGTACTCGATGAACGCCGCGATCTCTCGTTCGCGAACACCTGACTGAACCATTCCGAGCGCATAGAGCAGCGCGTCACCAGTGATAGCAGCTGCTTCCTTGATCGCTTTGATTTCGGACGGATCTTTAATCATTCGCAGTTGAGCTGTCAGCGATTCAACGTCCACGAGAGATTGCGGGAGCCCTCGTAGCTCGTGCGCGCCGCGCGCGGAGAGGTCGGCTTTGATCGCAGCGCTGAGCGTTCCAGCGATCGATTGCGCGTAGCAGACGCTCGTTCCTCGGAGCAGATTAATAGCGGCCTTGAGAGGTTCGTTCGTAGTAATCACCTCTGCCTGCAAGCTTTTTGCGAGAGGCTTCACAGGAGCAGGAGCACCATCCCACATGCTTTTTACTGGATCCTTTGGAGGGGCTAGGAGAACAACAGGGTCCTTTGCGTGCGGACGAAGAATGAGTGTTACTTCTTCGGCGGTACATCCAGTCAAATAATACAGGTCACTGTTTGGTCGATACGGATAGTGAGTGTCCCGCGAGCGAATAGCCCCTGGATTGCCCGATACGACGAGCGCTGAGGGAGTTTCTGTCTGGGCAAGGAGCGCGAGAGCCTTTTTGATACGAGAACGGAAGATCGGTTTCATCGGAGAATCCTTTTGACTAGAGCGGGTGTAATTACACCATGATTCGCTCAGGTTGGCATGACGGTTTGTTGGGTAGGTTTTGACGGGCGCTTGTGGCTTAGAGGATTCATAGGTGAGGTGATGGTTGGATGCTTGGGGGGCCGAAAAAGAGGCTGGTTGCTGAAGGTTCACTCGACCTCTCGTGATAGAGGGCAGCGTCTCTATTTTTAGGAAGCCTACGAATGTGTAGTGTGAAGGGTTGTATAGTGAGAAAAACAGCTGGAAATATTAGATATTTAGTTCGGGTCGCCGAGTTAAGAAACGTGAAAAGTCGAGCTGGTCATAAACTAAGATGACTTTCTAAGGGGGGGCATGCTTAAAGCCAGAATATCACTGAATTTTGTGAAACCCGTCGTTGCCGCTTGTTTAATCACGGTTTCGCAAGGTTGTGGAAGTAGCGATTGCACCCTGCCTCTGACCTCTATGGATCCTTCCGGTCAGTGGAAAGGTACGCTCGTTAGGACTGAGAGCGATTGTGCAAGTGAGAGCCATGGTGCTCAGTTTTCGTTCGACCACTTCGTTTCGTTGCAGTGTGTCGGAAGTAATGACTCGCTGGTTTATCTTTTAAACGAGGACAGTATTGAGTTTAAAGAAACGTCTTTTTCAAGTCTTGGAGGAGGTTCTTTCTCTGTGCAGAGTCAGCGTGACAATCAAACGATAGATATCTCCTATGATAATTTTGATGGCTCCCTAGCGGACGTTACAGAGAGGATTCGTCGTTACAGCAAAGGTAAGATAGTGTGCAGTGAGAAATATGAAGGGCAAGCGAGGCGCTAGCGCCTGACAGATGTCTATCATAAAGGAGCTCTATTCCGAATGGCCGCTGGCGCATCCCCACAACAGCCAACACCCGAAACTCGCCGCGCGTTTGAGCGGCTCACGAATGCCGTGCGTGTTGTCGACGCAGCGATTGACGCTTTCGACCTTAGTGAGGGGAGCGTTAAAAATATCTGGAACGCTTTGTATGCTCTTGAGAAGTTGTACCTGAAGGAAATTACAGCGAGCGTGGGCCCGCGCGGTTCGGCAGTTCGGGATGCCCTTGAGGTAGAGTATGCCGCGTCTGTGGGAGTACCTAGCCCACGTGAGGTGACTGTGTCGGCTTCGCTCGATAAATGGAGCAAGAAGGGGCTCGACCTACTGTCAGGCGACTCCACACAGGAGGTCTCCAAAAAACTTGAGAGCTTGGGTGTTCTTGTTACCTCAAGCGACTTGGTATTTGTCGAAACTGACTCTGCGCCGTTAACGAGAGGCGACGGAGGCTGCACCTGGACAACGGGAAGAATCGAGCCACGCTTGCAGCAGCTCATCGCGCACTTGCAGCTTACAGGAATTCATAAAGATGACCTCGTGGTGCGCGTTGGAACGGTTCGCGAGGATATGATGCGCTCGGAGCCGTACGTAATCGTTGAGATCCCGGCCCTCTCAAAAGAGGTGGTTGTATGCAATCAAGTCGGCGAGATCACCTTCGTTTCCTCGCAGCGGATGGGCCCAGATTTTTACGCCAGTCGAACGAAGGAACAGCTTAAAGCGACCCAAGGAATCGACGTAGTGACGTAT
>CANLCB010000039.1 GCA_947488865.1 Deltaproteobacteria bacterium
AAGAAACACATCATCGCGGTTACGAAGTCGGCATAAGCGATCTTCCACGCGCCTCCGTGATGGCCACCGTGTCCACCTTTTTTCTTAATTACAATTACTGGCTTGTTATCTGCCATGGTGGGCCATCAGTTGTAGCCATTACTACTACTTCTTCTTGGCTTCCTTCATAATCTCTTCTAACTGCTCAGCGGTCGGTCGATAAATCGACGGAATTGTTTTTCGAGCGAACTCCAAGGCGACCGCCGGAGGCGAGCCTCCTGCAAACGACACGAGTCCAACCTGCACCGTTTTCATGATCGCAGTTTGTTCGCGAGCGACGTGGTCCATCTTCGTTCCAAGTGGACCGATGAATCCGTACGAAAGGAAAATTCCGAGCATCGTTCCTACGAGCGCGCACGCTACGTGATGTCCGATTTCAGTTGGAGGTCCGTCGAGGAATTGCATGGTAATAATAATTCCGAGTACGGCTGCCACGATTCCCATCGCTGGGAACGCGTCGGCCATCGTCTTTACCGCGGTTGGAACGAGAAGAGCTTCCTCATGATGAGTTTCGATTTCAGTATCGAGGAGTCGTTCAAGGTCAAACGCGTTTACAACGCCGTCCACGAAAAGTCGCAGAGCGCCTGTGAACGTTTCCATGAGGTGGTGATTGTGCGCGGCTTTAGGATACTTGTTGAATCGAGCGCTTTGGTGAGGGTTTGAGATATCCCCTTCGATTCCGAGTACACCCTCGCGTCGCATCGTATCGAAGATGCTTCCCATAAGTCCCAAGAGGTCTCGATACATGGCGGCGTCGATACCGCTTCCTTTGATGGCTCCGACCAGCCCGGGAACGATCCCTTTAACGATATAGCCGGGATTCGCGATGAGGAGTGTGAATCCGATACCACCGCCAATGGTAAGGAACTCGAACGGTTGCAAAAGGATCAATACGGGACCGCCCGGTCCCATGAACCCGATGAGTACGCTTAAGAGTACGCCGAGAATTCCGACTATGACGCCCATAAGGCCTATTCCTCCCTCTGTATCCTTTGGGAAGGTCGGTACTTAGGGCGGCTAACTTGACCTAATAACTAGAAACAGCGTTACAGTCCTGAGTTGTTGTCCTGTGAGGTACTTGAGTCTGATGAGCTAGAGCCTGAATCCGAGGATTGCCCCGAGCCGGTATCGCTGCTTCCGGTATCGCCGTTTGATGGAGCGATGTTTTCAGTGCGAGAACTGCTATCGTTAATGACGTAGCTAACCTTCTCCCCGGTTTTCAGGGATACCTCGACTTTTACTCCATCAGGATAGGACCCTCCGGACTGGGAAAATCGGAAATGCTCACGACCACCGTTTCCGACCCCTGAATATCGACCCGCATCAAGGAGCTTTCCAGCGGGGTCGAAGAGCTGAACTCCCGCCACGAGACCGGAGAGGCGTGATGGTAAGAGGACCACGAGCTTCCCGTCGCTTTCGGATGTGGGCTTATAGAGAAACCCTTGGTCAGCGCCGGTTGGAGCCCCGGGAATCAGCACTGCGCCTTTTCCATTGCTCGCTTCGTCGACTGAGCGAAGCGTTGGCGCCTCAGAACCGGCATCAAATTTTTCAAGCAGCCCACGTGAACTGATAAGTGCTTGCTCCATCGACGCGACGGCAATGGTGGCGTCATTTGCGTCTCCGCGGCCATCGAAGAGCGCACCCTTGTTGTCGTCAAGTTGCGCCGCCGCGAATGCCTGAGAATAGATATTGTCGGCTTCCTCTTTCGAGACCAGTCCCGATTGTCGAGCTTCGATGATGGCCGCCTTGGTCGCGTCTTCTACAGGGACGTAACCGTCCGCTTTGCGCATGTCGTTGGATTTAGCGGCGACGAGTTCTTTGAACTTCGCGGCCCCGTCGGCTCCCTTGGTCTTTTGAAATCGTTCAAGAACGAGAGCGGAAAAAAGGTCCTCTTCACTGACCTTTTTTGCCGGATCTTCCCCAAGAACAACCTTGAGGGTCTTGTCGAATTCCGCGTTGCCGGAGCTCGCTGACGGGGTAGGCGTAGGTGCCGCAACCCCTTGTTGGGACGTGGTTTGTGAGGTCGATTTTACCGATTCCATGGAACTCTATCCTTTGAAAAAAACTCCCATGCTCATCCCCTGAGCAAGCTTGTCCTAAGCTTCTAATGGAGTACTAAGCAGGAAGTGGGCCAGGCTAAGGATGGGATATTCTCAAGGCGCACTTTGCTTTTTACAGAAGAGGTTAGGAGTGGTATCAGAGTCTTATGGTTAGTTCGAAGTCTCATCCAGTTGTAGTTGCCCCTTCTATTCTGGCGGCGGATATCAGCAAGCTCTCTGAAGACGTCTCCTCCGTGGTTTCCGGCGGAGCTGATTGGCTTCATGTAGACGTCATGGACGGAACGTTTGTTCCCCCGATTACCTTCGGCGCTAACGTCGTACAGTCCCTGAAGGATAACTTCAAAATATTCCTCGATGTCCACCTGATGATCGTTGAGCCGGAACGGCACTTTAAGAGCTTCCGTGACGCTGGCGCAGATAGAGTGATTGTTCATCAGGAGGCTTGCCCTCACCTGCATCGTTCGCTTTCGCACATACGAGAATTGGGGATGAAGAATGGTGTAGCGATTAATCCAGGGACGTCTGTAGACTCAATCGTCGATGTCTTGGATGTCTGCGATCTTGTTCTGATTATGACCGTCAATCCTGGATGGGGTGGACAGCCGTTTATTCACAATTGTCTCGGCAAAATTCGAGAACTCAAAACTCGGCTTGATGAGCTGAACAGCTCTGCCATCATCGAAGTAGATGGAGGAATCAACGCGGATACAGCGCTTCAGTGCGTTAAAGCGGGGGCGACAGCGTTGGTCGCTGGTTCTTATATCTTTGGCGCGCCTGATCGTTCTAAGGCTATCGCTAGTCTCCGAGTATGATGACCGTTCTCATTCTTATTTCGCTTCTTCCATTTTATCTGATCGGGGCATTCCCAACCGGAACGCTCATATCAAAGCTCCACGGTGTTGATATCGCCTCTCAGGGGAGCGGCAATGTTGGGGCGACGAATGTCGCTCGAGTTGTCGGTAAGAGAGCGGGAATCTTCACCCTCTTATGCGACGCTCTAAAGGGTGCCTTGGGGGTAGGTGTCGCCGCCCTCGTGGTTGGTATTCAGTGGTATGTGGTATCCGCCGGAGTCGCGGTCGTGCTTGGGCACTGCTTTTCGATACCCCGCTACTTAAAGGGTGGAAAAGGGGTCGCTACCGCCCTTGGGGTGATCTTCGCGTTGTATCCATCCTCAGCGGCTGTGGCGCTTGTGACTTTTGGAGTTGTGTTCGCGTTTTCTCGAATTGTGTCGCTCGCGTCCTTGGCGGCGACCTGTTTAGTGCCCCTGTGGGCTTTTGTCTCAAACGCTCCCGACGCGACTGGTGTAGGATTCTTGGCCATCGCCGCTACAATCGCGTATCGCCACCAAGAAAATATTCGTCGAATCATGGAAGGGCGTGAGCCGAAATTCTCGACCGCTCCGCCTAGCGCAAAGGCATAGTTGTTTCCCAAAAAGAAACAGCCACGGCCTCCCCTCATGTAGCGGGGAGACCGTGGCTGTTACGGATACGCGAATGTAATTACTTCGCGGACTCAAGTCCCTCAGGGCCAAGGTACGAAAGCGTTCCGTTGTCCCACAAAACCTGAACCATAACCGAATTCGGTCGGGCTTGCGCGGAGGAGCTGGTGGTCTCCACGCGAAGATTCTTCACTGTTCCCATGCATCCTTTAGTTATGTAAGAGGTTACCTGAGTTTCACCTTCGACTCCATCGAGGGCCGCGACTCCAGCCTCGTTCGCGAGGGTTACGGTGTATGGCAAACGACGAACTCGGTCATTAACTTTGAACTTTTCCATAGAGCCTTTTTGTTAACTACAGTGAACAGAAGTGTTTGAGAGACGGCACTCCAAATATGATTCTATCCCAGCATTGTGAGGTTCGCCCTGATTTGTGTCCAGTACCTCGTTCAAGAAGTTTTTTCATTTGAAACGTACGTGGCGCCCGTCGGGCCGAATTTGAAAATACCGTGCTCTGGGTGTTGGTTCCAAAGTGAGAGAGTGTTTGAGAGGGAGTTGACGTTAGCGTTGAACGGTTCCTTCCGCGGAGAGAAAAATTCGGGAACGCGGCCAAACAAGTCAAGAAATATTCTCTTAAATATGCGTGTTTAGAGAGAAAATTACCCTAAAGATATTTATGGGGGCTTCCGATAGTCAATGTGAGGAGGAGGTTTGCGGGAGCTAAGGGTCCGAAGGCACGAAGAGTTCGGAAGATCTCAATTCATTGAAAGATCGCGCAATCGTCTGAAGTGATTTGAGCATCAGAAGATAAAGGGGATTTTCCTCACGGTTTTAGGGGGATACGACCATGGCCAAGGATTCGGGAAAAAACGGCGGTAATCTCATCTGTTCCTTCTGCGGTAAAACGCAGGACGAGGTACGGAAGCTCGTTGCGGGACCATCCGTTTATATTTGTGATGAATGCGTCGATCTCTGCAACGACATCCTCACTGAAGAGCTCGAGGATGTAGGTCGTCAGTCGAACCGCGTCGCGGTTCCAACTCCTAAAGACATTAAGGTGGCCCTTGATGATTACATCATTGGGCAAGACCACGCGAAGAAGGTTCTCTCTGTCGCGGTTCACAACCACTACAAGCGTATTCAGAACAATCAAACCACGAAGAGCGCTGTTGAGCTTCAGAAGTCGAATATTCTTCTGATCGGCCCAACTGGTTCTGGTAAGACACTTCTTGCTCAGACCCTCGCGCGAATTTTGGATGTTCCTTTCACAATCGCTGACGCTACAAGCCTCACAGAGGCAGGATACGTTGGTGAGGATGTGGAGAACATTATCGTAAATCTCCTTCAAGCGGCTGATTACGATATTGAGAAGACTCAACGCGGAATCGTGTACATCGACGAGATCGATAAGATCGCCCGTAAGAGTGATACTCCATCGGTAACTCGTGACGTATCGGGTGAAGGTGTGCAGCAAGCTCTCCTCAAGATAATTGAGGGAACAAAGGCTAATGTGCCTCCGAAAGGTGGTCGAAAGCATCCGCAGCAGGACTTCATTCAAGTGGATACAAGCAACATCCTTTTCATTGTTGGGGGTGCGTTTGACGGCGTAGAGAGAATTATCTCTCAGCGTACCGGAAAGAAGAGCCTTGGGTTTGGCAGCGTCGCTCCAGTCGCTGAACAGAAGACAGCTCCGCTCCGCGCTCTTGAGACCGAGGATTTGCTCAAGTTCGGAATGATCCCAGAGTTCATCGGACGTTTGCCGGTAGTTTCCTGCCTTGATCCCCTCGATCAGGCAGCACTTATCGAGATCCTTACCCGTCCGAAGAACGCTCTCGTGAAGCAGTACCAGACGCTTCTCTCAATGGAGGGTGTTGAACTGACATTCACTGAGGAGGCTCTTCAAGCGATCGCGCAAAAGGCGCTTCAGAAGAAGACGGGAGCTCGAGGGCTTCGATCGATCATCGAGAGTTGCATGTTGGATGTGATGTATGACATTCCGAGTAACACAAGCATCAAGGAGGTGATCATCACTCCTGATGTCGTCAACGGACAACAGGCTCCGATGAAGGTGTATCACAACGAGGCCGTAGCCAGTTAAAAGATATGTCTCCATAAACGATCGGCGGGATTAAGGCTCAACACCTTAACCCCGCCGATTTTTTTGTTCGCTTAGCGCTGGACTAGAACTTTACTTTAGTTTGATCGAGCTCTTGTAAGCTCTCTTTCGCTGGTCCGTATGATGGGTCCGACGCGAGCGCTTGCTTGAATTCATAGCTCGCGTCTACCGCGCGGTCCATCGAGAGGTATACCTTGCCAAGCTCGTAGTGGGTCTCGGCGCTCTGTGGGCAAATTCGAAGCGCGCGACGGAGATGGAAGAGTTTGTCAGACCCCTCGGAGGCGTTGTTGGCTAGGTCACGCTCCTTCTTGCTCTCTTCGCACGAAGCCGGCGATTCAGGCGCTGGTTGGTTCTTGGCGATTGAATCGTCAAGAACGGGCTCGGCCACTGGTGCCTTCACCTCAACCTTCTTCGCTGGAGCGGTGGTCTTTAACTCCTGAGCAAGGTCCTTCTCCTCAAGATTTGCGTTAGATGGTGGGAGTGTCTCTGATTCCATTACGACAGGAACTGGAGGGGGCACGAGTTCCTTCTTCGGAAGAGGGGCGGGCCTGGTCGCGACAGGCGCCTTCTTCGCGTCGTATCGAGCGAGCGGCTCCGAGTGATACACAGGCGGTGGTGGAGTGTATCGGACGCTCTTAACCTCACCGCCGCGAGGCGATGGTCCACGCTTTTGCAGTTGAAGACGTTTTTGCTCAACGAGATACGCGTTCACGGTCGAGGAGCCTGAGCTCATGCCAGTATCGGACTGCATGCGGCGGAGCTCGGAGATCTCTGACTGTTGCGCGCGAATAGTCTTTTCTTGTCGGCTGATAGCCTCGTTGTTCGCTTGGGCAGCTTCTTGGTTCGCTTGAAGAGCGTTTCCAACGAGCGCTCCTGTCGCGGCGCCGGCCGCGGCTCCGATGGCGACGCCGCTACCCGCGTTGCCAGTTTGGTTTCCGATAATCGCGCCAAGTCCCGCTCCGATTACAGTTCCCGCCGCGGTCCCAACCGCGGTGGTTTGTCGCGGTCGAGTGCAGCCGGTTACTGAGGCGCACAGAGTAGCTGAGCAGAGAAGGGAGAGTGTGAGGTTTCGAGTTGCTTTCATGGTGTCTCTTGACGAGTAATGTACGCTGAAACGTTAGTTAGAGCTTGGGTAGCGCGAACGGTAGTAGTCGTCCTGATACTTTTGTCGCTTCAGATCGTCTACTTGCTGCTTTTGTTCGTTCATTTTGGCTTCTTGTATCTTCATGAAGCGTTTTCGTTCTTCTTCTTGCGCAGCCTCAATGTCTCCTGCTGGAAGGGATGGATCAACGTACGGCAACTTTTCCTCTGTCGTGGCAAGCGCTGGATCCGCTGATATCTCAAGGGGCGGCGGCGGAGTATTTCGAGAGCCGCACCCGATAGCGACAACTGTTAAAAGCGCGAGAGTGAGCTTCCTTGCGTGTGACATCATAATCCTTTCTAAGAGGAGGTTTTGGCTCGATCACGTTCGTTCACAAATGTGTCAAGCAAACTGGGGTTTATTGTAGAGGCACTCTGGTCTGGGGAGCAATGCGAAATTATGACGGAGACCCCTCATTCGTCGGAGTTTCTGTTCCAACTTGCTTCCCTTGCGGCATAAAGATAAGCGCGATGACGCCGAGGGTAATAGCGCTGTCGGCGACGTTGAACGCTGGCCAATGCGCGGCTCCGAAGTAAACGTCGAGGAAGTCGACGACTGAGCCGTAGGCGAATCGATCGATAACGTTACCAAGCGCTCCCCCGAGCACCGCCGCGAGGCTGATGCGACCGAGCGTGTTTTGATAGGCGGGCTGCCGAAGAAAGAAGATTACCACCACTAACGCGAGGCCGATGGAGACGGCCAGGGCGGCTTCTCTCCAACCTGGAGGGAGTCCTGCCCACAGGCCAAACGCCGCTCCGGGATTGAAGGTTAGGGTGAGGTTGAAGAAATCCGGAATAACAGGCCTGATTTCGCCCGGGAGAAAAGTACGGAGCACTATCTGTTTGGTGAGTTGATCTGCCGCGATGGTGCTAAGCACCACTCCAAGGGTAAGGGCAATGTTTTGACCAGTTAGTTTAGAAGTAGAGACATCTGTCATAAGATCGGTACTGTATCAAAACGTAGAGCTCTGGAAAGCTTGAGAATGTAAGAACTAAGGCCCGCCCCCTACTAAAGTCCCTGTTTCACGCTAGTAGTCCAAGTCGGTCGGTTTGCTTGGGGCTGGAAGTTTAGTTGGTTCAGGTATTGGCGTTCCCTGCACCCGAATCTCCGCTAACGCCCCTTCCTTTGTCGTCGCGATAACTTGTGAAGGCGAGACAAACACCGCTAACGCGGCGGAGGGAATTGGATTTTCCGACACGTCGTTTAGTAGTTTGGGCAGGGCGGTTGGATTAAGGGGGTACGACGGGTCCGATGAAAGTTCAGATACTTTCACTTTCGTGTCCTTCCCTACGGAAACCACTCTATTTCCATCCGCCGATATATCGAGGGCCATCACGCGTCCCTTGTGTATTTGTTTGCGTGACGACATCGTAAATCCGCGCACTTCCCAGGTCTCGACATGGCCATCTTCCGTCCCTACCGCGATCCTCTCCCCGTTCTTTGAGATCGCTAGAGCGCAGATGCCTCGGTCAGGAGTTCTCGCCGACGCGAGCGCGTTGGGAATGTCGGTGTAAAACCGACCTTTGAACACATTTTTGTCGAACGCTCCCTCAAACGCGTCGGAGGAATAGGCGAGCCACGCTACCATGCTTCCCTCCCAGTCGGCTGAGAAGAACGCGCGTCCAGCCGGATGAGGAATGATTGAGCTGACAACCGAGTGATGAGCGATGTATCGCTCTATCATTTTCTCGCGGTCTTCGGTGGAGGACACTTCTTGTTCCTTCATGAATCGCCACCGATATACTCGACCGTCTAGGCCGCCGATAAGAAGGGAGGTGTCTCCGTCGTGAAACGCAAGAGCGGCAGGCCGTGATTTGAGCCGTTTGAGCGCGAGTGAGCCAGAGCATCCTTGAAGGCACTCAATGTAAATGCCGGTGTCGTCTGCCCAGGCGATGAGAGACTTCGATTCGCCAAAGGTCGCCAATCGGGGATCCTGTGATATCTCTCGAATGAGACGCCCTTGGCCGCTTGGGAGGTCCCACAAGACGATCTTCCTGTCTTGGCCCAGGCTCAATAGCCTCGGCTCCCCACCCGAAACTGATCTTAGCGCTAGGACCTCTCCTTGATGGGTTTGAACCGTCTTTCCAGGGGCTGAGGTAATGGCTGAGAGGGGGGTAATTTCCTTTAATTCCAGGTGGTTGCCTGGGTTGCTCGAGGCGACAAGATCTACTGCCTGCTGGGCAATCTGGCAGCCGGAAGCAGGGGCAACGCACGCAAGAAGAGATAGGATAATACAGCGATATCGCATGGTTTATGCTCGATTGGCGGGGCTATGAAAAATGACGAAGGTCGAAACTTCCGCTCACGGGGCCCCTTATGGTATAGACTAATCCACCCGGATTTAGGAAGGTCGTTTAGCAGAACCTTTGATTGATGACCTCTTCTCGGCAAGGCACTAAACTAAACGCCGGCTCGAGAGAGTCTTTTAGATAAACGGAGTAGCAGCCTCATGGGTATGGAGGCCACCCGGGTTAGCACAATCAACAGTTTCAGAGATACGTTTTTAGGCGAGCCGGAGCAAGTCTCCCGCTCAACAGTTGTGTAGTACACTCTTTCGCGGTTTGAGACCGCAATGGTTCGAACGAAAATAGATGAGCGCGGTAGCAATCGAGGATGTAAGAGGTTTGACAGCGGGAGTACCAGCGGCCCTAGACGCACTGTCTGAAAAGCGAGGCTCAACGGTTTCGCCAGAAGAGAGCTCTGCGCTGACGCACATGCTCGCCGGAACCGATGCGGTATTCTTTGTTTCGGAGCAAGAGGCTTCTCGCGAAGTGTACGGCATCGCTCTTGAGCGTTCATCTGGATCGAGTCTTGTCTTGTGCGCGTCCCGTGAAGCCGCTCTAGAGATAGGCGCGGTGTTTTGTTCTCTAGGTTTGCGAGCGTCGATCGCTCACAGCGGCGAAGTGTTCGCCGGATCGTTAGAGGGGATTGTTATTGCCCCAATGAGCGCAGCGATGGCCGCATGTGGAGACGCGTTAGCGTCGCATGCGTTCGACCGGTGCGTTATCGATAACGTCGATTTAATCGTCCGTCAGGAATCTCTCTCAGATATCGAAGCGGTGCTTTCGAATGTACGAGAGGTAAGAAAGGAGGCGCAGCTCGTGCTTATAGGCGAAGAGCGTTCTCCAAACTTGACCGCGTTGAGCGGAAGATTCCTTAAAAATCCCCAAACGTGTCCTACGAAAGGAGCATTAGAACTAAATATGGAACATTTATATTACGAAGTTGGAACTTCACTTTTGGCTAAGCCGCAGGCTTTGTGCGACATCCTCGAATTGGAGGGTGGCCACTCTTGTATCGTTTTCTGTAACTCGCCATCGGACGCTGATTTCGCTGACGTGATTCTCAAGAAGCGTGGCATCCCATCGATCAAACTTGTTGGCTACGTTCCTCAGATCAAGTTGAGCAAGGCTATTCAGCAAGTTCAAAAGGGCGAGATCTCCGCTCTTGTTCTTACTGATGTAGCGGCTCGTGGAGTTCCCCTTGAGGAGTTTGATGTAGTGGTTAACTACTCGGTTCCAACTGACCCAGAGGTGTACTTCCATCGTTACGCTACTGAGACTGAGTGCAAGACGAAGAAGGTTGTCAGTCTTGTAGCGGCGCTTGATCTCTCGAACTTCCACTATCTCAAGAAGCTCGGAAAGCTTGAGTTCGTGGAGAAGAAGTTGCCAACTCCAGAGGAGTTGTTCGTAAGCAAGTTCACACAGCTCAAGGAGCAGGCCGTTGAGCGAAGCCTCTTGAGCGATGCCGCTCTATCGCAGCTCGTTGACCAAGTAATGGGTGACGCGAACGCTCGCGATATCGTCGCGATGCTTCTCCACAACACCATCACAGTTCTTCCGTCTCTCAAGGCTGCGCCAGCGGTTAGTGAAGAGAGCTCTGACTACGAGGGCGAGTCCTCGGATGAAGGTTACGACGATCGCGGTGGGCGAGGCGGTAGCCGTCAGGGACGCAATCGTCGTGGTGGTCGAGATCGTGGTGGCGACCGTGGTGGCGACCGTGGCGGTGATCGTGGTGGTCGCGGAAATCGTGGCGGCCGTGATCGTGGCGACAGCTGGCAGCAAGCTGACGGTGATGAGGATGTTTTGGACGACAACAGCCAGACTCAGTTCCTTGGCACTGGTGATGACCAGGGCGAGGGACAGCAGGGTGCTGGCCGACGTGGTGGCCGACGTGGCGACCGTCGGCATGACGATGGTGGCCGCGGCAATCGACATGAGCGAGGCGCTCGTGGAGAGCGTGGTGACCGTGGCGATCGCGGAGACCGAGACGGAGAGCCGCGTCAGCGTCCTCAACGTAAGCCAATGATGGTGGACAAGGAGGCTCGCCTCTACGTTGGCGTAGGAGCGAACCAGGGTGTTTCCAGTGACGGACTCACTAGTGAAGTAGTAAGCGCGTGTGGTATCGCCGCTACAGACGTTCACCGAGTGAGCGTTCGTCCTCACTACTCATTCATTGACGTGCCCGAGGCGATTGCTGATCAGGTCGTTGAGAAGTTGAGTGAGAACGAGGCTTCTGGCACCGGCTCGAAGTACTACGTAAAGAGAGCTGTAACGCTTTCAATCCCTCGCGAAGGCGGTGCGGATGAGTCTCAGGGGTCTGACCAAGAAGGATTCCAGTCTCAGTCCGACGCTCCCGAGATGTCAGGCGGTGAGGGACCAACCCTCCTCGCGGTTGACGAGACCGCATAGTGGCCTGACCTTCCGGTAGGGACCCATGAGCCCCGACGCGTAACCCGCGTCGGGGCTTTTTTTATTCCAGTGTTTTACGCCTGGGTGCGGCCAGTTTCGGTTTGGTGATGCGCCTCATATGAGCTCAGCCTGACTTACTTTAGGTTGCTTAAAGTAACTGAGGCTGTGAAATCAAGGCGAGCCATGGTGAATAAGACGTTGCTTTAGGGCGTCTGAGCATTCACACATGGGGCGTTGTAGAGAGCCTGTGTTGAACGTGTGTTGTGAGGTATGTATGTCTCGAAAAGACGAAGCCGAGCTTAGCAAAGCAGACGAGTACGGTTTGATGCTCCAGAAATACTATGAGGAGCTCTCCAAGGAGTCTCGTCAGGGCGCGACCATGAGTAGTGAAGAATTGAAGCTCCGGTTGTTCCTCTCATTAATTCAGCGCCCAGCTAGTTCTAGCTGGGATGCTTCATCGTCTCAGGCTGCGGGCGCGTAAGTATAGCGCTCGAAAACGCTAGGGCAAGAAGCGTAAGTGCTGCCCCGGCCAAGAAAGGTAGGGATGAGCCCCACGCGAAGAGAGTGCCGGCCAACGTTGGTCCCACAATTCGGCCGAGAGCCTGTCCTGATTGATTAAGAGCGAGCCCTGTTCCCTGTTTATCAGCGGGGCATGCTAACGATACAAGCGCCGCCATCGCTGGATTAAACATTCCACTTCCGAGAGCCAACAGGGCGGCGGAAACTAAAAACAGCGGATAACTTCCAGAAAAACCGAGTAACGGAATCAGAGCGAGGCTTATCGCTAGCGTAATGAGCCCGCCCTTAAAGACGGAGGCCTCAGACCTCGTCTTAAGCCACTTCCTTACAAGATAGCCCTGAACTAATACGGCCGTAACTCCAACCACGACTAGGAAGATGCTGGTAAGTTTCGTCGCTTGTCGCATTCGATCGAGCCCTTCTCCTGTGACCCAAAGGCTCTCGATGAAGAGGCCGACGGTTTGCTCCATTAACGCGAACGCGGTCATCGTGAGGAAGGTCGTAAGGACGAGCACTTTGAGCTGACGATCCAGTTTCAGGAAGGTCAGGAGTGAGCCCGATTTACGGGCGCTTGTGGATTGGAGGAATCTCGTTTCTGGTACTCGCGTGAGTACGAACGCCAGATTTATGGCGGCAAGTACAGCGGCAAAGAAAGCTGGGGCACTTGGGTCGGCGCGAAAGAGAACCCCTCCGAGGCCTGGCCCAATAACGAATCCAACTCCGAAAGCCGCACCAATGAGAGCCATCGCTCGGGCGCGCTCGGATGGGGCGTGTGTGTCCGAAAGTACCGCTTGTGCTGTGGAGATGTTCGCTGCTCCGAGGCCGGCTAGGGCTCGAGCGCCAAAAAGCATCGCCAACGACGAGGCGAATCCGAAGGCAGTGTGGCCTAACAGGGTTAGGAAGATGGTTGTAATCAATACTGGCTTTCGACCGACTCTGTCCGAAAGAGAACCCCAGAGAGGGGCGAACAGGAATTGCATGAGGGCGTACGTTGTACCTAACAGCGTCACGGTGCTCGCCGTCGCCCCGAAATGTTTAGCCAAGAACGGTTGTGCGGGGATGATGAGCCCAAAACCCATGACGTCGAGTAGAACTATCAGGAAAACTTCGAGTCTGGGGGGCTTTGCTAGTGTGGTCATGGCTCTGTCTATTTTTGGCTACCAGGCTTGTACCGTGACAGGCCCATTGGCGCAATCTTTTGAGCCTATTAGCTCCGTTTAGAACGCTTTACCGAACCCTAGCTTTAGCCTACATTCATAAGGCTCTGGAATGGGTTTGTTTTTAGAGTGAAAAGGTAAGGATGTCCCATGAGTACGGATCTGTCACAGGAGAGCATTAAGGAGCTCTCCGTTCGTTTCGACCGCCAGCTATCTGAGATTCAGCGACCCGAAGATGTCGAGGTAGTGCGTCGCGACTGGTTAGGCAAAGAGGGCGTCGTTAAGGAGCTCTTTAAGAAATTGCGTGATGTTCCGGCCGACCAGAAGCCAGCGGTAGCGGCGTCGCTTAATCAGCTTAAAGAACGCGCTGAGTCCGAGCTTGACGGGAAGGACGCGGCCTTCAAGAGCAAGGCTCTCTTGAAGCAGCTTGATGAGCAGTACCTCGACCTTTCTCTTCCAGAGGCGGGAGCTCCGCTTGGGGCGGTTCATCCGGTCACCATCGTTGAGGAGCGCATCACTCAGATCCTTCGTCCGTTCGGATTCCAGAACGTGAACGGCCCTGAGATTGAGACGGATTACTACTGTTTCGATTCTCTTAACATTCCGAAGCATCATCCCGCGCGAGATATGCAAGACACCTTCTACTCCGAAACGGGGCACGTTCTTCGTACGCACACCACATCGGTTCAGGCTCGAATCCTGCAACAGCGAGCGCTCTTTGAGAACGCGAAGCTCCCTATTAAGGTTTCATCGCTCGGGCGTGTGTATCGAAATGAGACCGAGGACGCTTCGCATCAGTCGATGTTCCATCAGTACGAGCTCGTATGGGTAGAGGAGGGACTTACGCTCTCTCACCTGATGGGATTGATCACGCACATTTTGAAAGAACTGTACGGTAAGCGTCGTAAAGTGCGCTTCGTGCCGAAGTTTTACCCGTACACGGAGCCGAGCATCGGCCCACAAATTGATTGCTCCGTATGTAAGGGTGAGGGGTGCTCGTCATGTGGTGGCGCTGGCTGGGTCACCATCGCAGGCGCCGGAATGATTCACCGAAATGTTCTTAAAGAGTTCGGATACGATCCTGAGAAAGTCTCCGGGTTCGCGTTCGGCCTTGGGACGTCACGTCTTGCGGGACAGCTCTATAACTTCCCGCACCTTAGATCTGTTTATGAGAATGACCTTCGAGTGCTGAAGGAGATCGTATGAAGTTACACGTTCGCTTACTAGAAAAGATCATTGAGATTCCAGACTGCGCTCCTGAAAACGCGAGCCGCTCTCAACTTCGACAGCTCCTCGACGATATCGGGCTTGAGGTGAAAAATGTCGACGTCTCAAACG
>CANLCB010000040.1 GCA_947488865.1 Deltaproteobacteria bacterium
ACCGAGTTGCACGACAACTCAAGACAGAGCAGATCGCGTGGCCCAAGCTTGATGCGACGACGCTCTTCCTCGGTACGTCCAGTAACGATACGAAGCCAGCACGTCTCTTCTCCGTTCAGCCTGCCCTGCTGTCCGCGAGGCTTATCTCGGTAGAGCTTGATCAGCGTGTCTGAATCGCTCTCGCTCTCGCCGCTTTGAAGGATCACGTTTTCGTCGAGCGACTCAACTCCGTAGAGGAACGCTCGCGCGGTTGCCCACAGTCCGCCGATCGCGTCGATCGGAAGTACCATGTCGAGATGACCGGGAGCGCCTGGGCTCTCAACACCATCAATAATTGGAACGTAAAATAATCGGAGACCCTGTGGTTCTGGAATTAACTGGAGTCGACCAAAGGATTTGTTGATTGAGAACGTCACTCCGCCGCGATACATAGAAACCTTTACCTTTCAATAAAACCCTTACGCACCATTCACTCATGGAGGAGCATCGTACCTTATGGCAGTCGATACTCTCGCCGTGTGCTATCGCTCGGGTTGTGTAACCAACTCGTACGACCGATGGCTACTTCCCTAATCGAGATCTCCGCTCGGTCTGCTTCATAAAACCGACTACGAAAAACTCTCATTCTCTCAGCGCGAAATTGCCTCAAATGCTGGCAACTCGCGTGGATTCTTCCTTTATGGAAGATTACTGCCACCCTATACCAAAAGCAATAACGGCTTTATGGGCCCCAAACCCCAATAAAACTGGTCATTTGCCCCCACCTACGCGCTCTCCTATTTTCTGAGCTTCAACGGCCCGGTCTTGGGCGGCTTTGGAGGTTCGCTTTTAGTGGTACCGCCGCTCCCTGCAGACTTCGGAGGCGTTCCTACCTTTCCTGGCTTCGCTTTCGGCGGCGCGGGTGGTGGCGTGGGTGGTGGAGGTGGAGCGGCCTTCGGTACAGCGGTCACTGAACCGCGCGTTCTGCCCCCTCTCGGCACCATCGAAATTCTGAATGGTTGATTCGGATCTTCCTCTCGCTCCTTAGGAGCTGACTTCGAATCGCTAGGCTTCTTCTCTGGCGGCGATGGTGACTCCGCGGCTGGCTTCGGTTTGTGGGCGAATTGAGCGGAGGTCTCATCTTGCTCTTGAGAGAGAATCTGCTCATCAACCCAATCCGAGAGTCCGATCTCATCAACCTCGAATCGTTCAGGATGCACGATGAACTCACGCCCTTCCCAGGTCTCTGGTAAATTTGCGTTAAACCAGAACGAGCGCCCTTTCACGATCTTTCCATTACCGAGATCGAACCACGCCAACCCCTTCTCCGCCGACATCTCGTGCTTGAGCTCCTCAGAGCTTACGAGATCCTCTTCGGCCTCAGAGTAGCTTACACTTTGCGATTCTCCTCCCGACTTACGGGACTGGAGGTCAAACGATCCCCTCAAGAGATTACTCGAGATACCGGTTGTTACACCCGCGCCGACCGATTTCTTCGTTGAGGCGATCTTTCCAAACCACTCGGTCATGTCTGACGCTGTGCGGTTGTCTCCGATACGCATCATCACCTTGAGATTTACGTTCGCCATGACACGCTCGTAAAACGCCTCGCTCAAGCCCATCGCGGCGTCGGTGAGACCTCCAGTGGACTGCGCGCCAAACAGCAACGCGAAGCGACCACGTCGCGCGAGCTCGAAGAGGTTCGCCCACGTTGGTCCAAATGTCGAGGAGCCCTCGTCGATAATAACGAGGTGCGGGTCTTCAAGATTGTGAATACGAGATGACGTGATCTCTCCGATAGAGACCTCCAAATCCTCTCGAAATACCTTCACCATTCGCGCCGCGCTTTCAGCTTCTTCCAGTCGAGGCAGCATGTAGTAAATAATCTTTCCGCGAACGATTGCGTCGGTAAGTACGAGATCGGTGTACTTGGTGCAGAATACCTCGCCCGCTTGACTGCCGGCGATTGCGTGCAGCTCCGACGCGATACCACGTAAGTTGTCGGTGATGCGGGCTGTATCGAGAACGCCCTTCACGCTTCGGTAGCTGGACGCTAAGTGGCCAAGCTCAACCATCGCCTGACGAGCTCCGATCTTGTTGAGCATGTTTCGAAGATGCGGATACGCCAACTGGAAGGCGGAGAGCGCGACGGCGATATCTCGAATAGACCACGCCAAGCCGAAGCTCTCCATCGCGCGCACCATTCGATAAATGGAATCGGCGGCCAAGCGATCGTAGTGCTTCGTCGTACTCTGGTCGGATGTTGGAGGTAGTCCCGCACGGAGAACTTTACGAGCCTTCACGTCGGCTCGTTGATTGGTCATTACAAAATTGTACGCGTGGATGCTGTCGAACGGATCTACCACGATCAGATCCTCGATTCGTCCCGTAATGAGCGCCATCAAAATAATGTGCGCGAGCGTCGCTGAATCTCTCTTCGCGTCAATGAAGGTGCATCCACTCGCTCTTCCACGAGCCATCTGCTGGAAGATTAAGGACTCCAGCCACAGCGTCTTACCGACTCCGGTTTTCGCGAATACGGCGGCGTGGGTGCATATCTCATCATCATCTACCCACAGCGGAGCGCCTGAATCGAGCTCGAATCCAACAAGATAGCGGTCGAGCATCTTCTTACCCGAATCGCGGGCCTTCTTAAGCGCGTCACCAAAGCATTCTCGCTCTGGCGGCATGCCTAGAACGTCCCGTCCTCCTCGAAACGCGGACTCTTCCCTGCGCACTCGCTCAACCGCGCTGTGCTTGGCGTAGGTGTACGCCGCGTTACCCAGAACCATCGCTGGCAAAAAGCCCATTCCCATTAAGAGAGCGGGGTCCGCTCCAGCCAGGAAAGGAGAGAGCGCGGCGCCAAAGACACCTGCCGATATAAGGCCACTTTTCGCGAGGGCGCGTTTGAGCTCCTCCTCTCGCTGTGCCTGAAAATCGGTTCGTTTATAGTTACGCGCCATGAGTTATGCCTGTGTTGGTGGTGCGACGATCCCCTGCTCTTCCTCTGGAGTCTCGTCTTTAATGCCTTTAAGAACCTTCTCGAAATGCTCTCTATTTTCCGACATGGTCGCTTTTTGGAAGGATTGAAACCGGGAGTCCCACCCGTATCCCCACACCTCCGCGAATTTCCCTCCACGGAGCGGAACGAGCCCTGATTTTCCGAAAAGGCCTAGAGTGTTCGCTCCAGGGTATCCAGCGGGCGCTTTGAACACCGAAAAGATTACTGAGCTCTCAGGAACCGTGTAGTCACCAACTCGACGGGCGAGCCATCCATGCGAGGCTAGGATGTTGCGCATCGCGGACCACTCTCGCAGCTCCTCTTCTCCTACACCGTGAAGGCTCGCAAGCGATGAGAGCTCCTCATGAGTGAGTGGGGCAAACACCCTGTCGAACGTCCGGGCTGGAAGACCATCGTCGTTCCCCTGATTGGCTTTTTCGTATTTCCGTCGCTGCGTAGCGCTGACAAGACCACTCAACTCGGTGAGTCGACCGAGCTGCCCTGGTTCAATCGTACGGCGCAATAACGCCACAATGGTGGGAATTGGCACGAAAAATAGGTTCGACATCGTCGTGTAACAGGTCGACGGAAGATCGGGAGCGATAGCGGCCGCCCGAGCGAGCACATCCCCTTCCCATCTGTTGCGCATCGCCCGCGTAAGTCCTACGAGCTCAACTTCATCGACCACATCGTCGAGCTCAAATGGCGACGATAGGAGGACTTCCGCCCACTGCCGTAGCGCCCACGACGAATCGAGCATCCCTTGTGGCATCCGAACCGCGGCAAAGGAGCTTGAGCGAGACGCGTACACGAGGCCGTGCCGTATTCGGTGACGCGCGTGAAAATCATATTCCTTCGGATACGCCAATACCGAGTGCAGCACGGCGCGAGCGCTTAGTTGAGGGAAGTTCGATTTTCGAATCCATTTTCCACCCTCAAAGGAATGCGCTAGGACTTTTCCGCTCTCTAAGGCGAGAATGAATGTCGCGATCTCTGACGTCTCGAGAGAACCAAGGAGTTCTCGCAGCTCTGGAAGTAGCACACGATGGAGAGACACCTTCAGGGCTTGCACGTACGATTCAGGCGAGTATGGCAAAGTCGGAGGGGGGCCCTTTACCTGAGGCGCCGCCTGGATCCCTTCGCCGGAGACATACGAGGCGTGAAGAGACAAGGCGCCATTCAAGAGGGCATGGAGGTATTCTTTGAGAGGTTCGCCTGAATAAGTCTTTTGAAGGAGCGGCTCATCCTCCAGGCGCGCCACGAAGGGGGCCGTGTCGCCATGCTTCAAGATGATCGCGACCAAAGACTTATTGGTATCATTCTGCGCGTTGAATTCGCCGAGAAGCTTCCACAGAGGCGACGCCGTCACTTCCTGGGGAGTGGCTTCCGCTGGACACGCTAACCCTCGCACGAGCACATCAGGAGCTCCGGTGTCGCTTAACTTTTCAAGCCCGCCTCGCGCGCCAGAGTAATAGAGCCTTCCGTTTCCGGTCTGGCCAAGAACATCGTCACCTTTGTACGGCTTGAGCGCGATGAAGCCGAAGTAGAACGAGAATCCCGCGATGGCAATCCAGGCTCGCAATGAAGCGAGGACCATGAACATTAACCGAATCAGTCCTTCATGAACCGAGACATAGAGAGAGTCGAATAAGGATTCGTCCGGAGAGCCTTTGAACGCGATGATGCTGCTTAAGAGGAGCCCCGAGATGTCATCGAATATCGAGAGCTCCATGGATGTGCCATGACGCTCGAACCAGCCCCGATACGAATCGACATTACCGGCTAGTTTCTCGGCCCACGGTTCGCGAAGCTCAACAAGGTGTGTAGTGAACTCAGTGATATCAGTGCTGCCGCCCTGCGCCTGATGGATGAGGACCACGGCTAGAAGGATCGCGAGCAAGCCGAGCGATGACAAAAGGACAATCTTCGCCGCAAGGCGAACGCCGCCGCTCTTATCCCCTCCGCGGGGCCAGCTGAGATTCTTGTCTGGAGTTGGAAGTCCTTCTACGGCCACAAATCTCCTAAAACCGTCCGTGTAAACCTACGTAAGACCCACGCAGTGTAGGTCTGCCGCTACCAGCGATCAAGCGCCAGCGGCGTCATTGCCTGCCCGGTTATACACACAACGGCCATCTAACCTAACAAAAGCTCGAGCTAAAACCCTGATCCAGCGTACTCGCACTAACTTTATGCAGCCGACACGCAGGATTTAGGACACGTTTTCATTAGTTCGTTTCATACCTGACTAGAAGGTTCCTCGGACTCAGCTCGTGCGCCGATCTTCGAGTAACCCTCAGATAGTACTTCGGTACTTTTTACTGATTACGAAATAGCTGGACTGTACCAGCACGACCAGAACTCATTGGGTTGCAGCGTAACAGCTCTTAACTCACTGAATGTTCGAAGCTTAAGAAGGTAGACCCATGACAAAACGTTGTATTGTAGCAGTATGCGCTCTCGTTGGACTCCTCACCTCAACGGCTCATGCCGACGGCGGAAAGATGGGCAAAGACCATGCGAGCTCGCCTAGCTCTCGTTCTTCCACCTCCGGGTCAAGCGACAGTGGTTCGAGCACTCGTCGCTCACAGAGTTCCGTATCTCTGGGTCAGGCAAGCCAAGAAGAGGCCTCCGAGGCGATCGCCCATTATGCGCGGTCACGGAACCTCTTAATAGCGGCCCTCAACGAGTTCGACAAAGCGCGCAAAATTGCCAATCCTTCCGAGCTGTTAGATGCCCCAAAGTGGCGAAATACGCTTATCGACCGGGCCGAGGACTTGGATCGGGTACTTGACCCGCAACCTCGCGCAACCAAAGGGGGAATTAAGTTTCAGGCCGACCCGCGCCTTTTGCCTGAAGCACATAAGTAGGAAGTGAAGATTACTTAAAGAGGCACGAACGAACATGGATAATGGTGATGTAATACCAGGATTGAACGAGGACTGGACATTCGCTGGGTGCAAACTCATGGAATGGATGTCCGGTCTGACTGCGTCATTCCTTCTCAGCACTCAGTTTGAGAAGCCGGCGACTGTCATGCCCCTGCTCGTGTTCACCTGGATCGGCATTACTTTATCGATGGCGATGATGCGAAAGCGATTTCCTGACGAGGAGCGCGGAGTAGCTAATCTGTTCTGTGTGACGTGCGGCTTCGAACCTCCGGGGATCCCGGCACCGTCGAAGCTGCAGCCGTTGTGGAGCGGCGGAAGGATTCACCAGGTAAGACCGAACTCCTTGTATGCCCAGCTTGGGCTTGAGGAGCTCCGGCACATGAAAGCTGAAGGACGAGGTTCACTCAGCAGGTTTTAGTTGTAAGTAACGCGAGAGTAGTATGCGCAAGGTAAAAGTGGCCGCTCAAAATGTGAAGGATGTGGTAGCTGACACACAGCTAACCGCGACCCGCTCCGCGAGTGACACCATTCGTTTGTGGGAGAACTACAAAGACCAGGCGCTCATGTGGCGCTCGCTTTCGCTTATCCAGTTCCCAACTACACTCATCGCGATCATCTTCTCCATCGTTCTCTGGTCAACTCGAATCACTAATCTGACAGTTCCTTCAAAGCCTGAGCCTGGAATCCACGCCGCCCAGGACATTCCCGATACTGAGTTTATAAACGCGGCGAATACTTACGTGAACCTTATCGCTACCTATCAGCCAGGCACCGCTCGAAATCAATTTAACGTCGCTCGGTCGATGCTCAAGGAGCCGCTCTATACTCGGTTTACCGAGGAGATGATGGGTGGTGAGCTTGGCGCGATTGAGAGCACCTCTCGAACTCAGGTCTTCTTCGTCGACCCGCTTCGCACCAAGGTGACTCGACAGGGTAACGAGGTTTCGGTGGTGTTAGTTGGAGAGCGTTGGAAGGTAATCGCGGGCAGCGCCCTTCCAACAGTCACGAGCCGATTCACAATAAAGATGTCAACAATCCCACGTAATCCACTTAATCCGTACGGACTGGTGATTACGGGCGCTGAGTTTAAGGCCAACATCGAGGGCGAGCGCCCCGAGGCTCAGAAAAATTCATAAGGAGTAGTACGATGAAGACAAGATTCACAAAACTCACAGTTTGCGTAGCTAGCGCCCTCTCGGTGGCTTCGTTACTGACCGCTCCGTTCCAGGCTTTCGCCCGAGATGTCGAGTACACAACCGGCCAAGGCGAAGTTGAGGTGTGGGTGAACGTTGGAGAGCCAACGGAGATCATCTTCGAGGGCGGAAAGATCAAGGACGGCTTCAAGAACTCTAACGCGGGCATCGCGATCGATAAGAAGGACTCCTCGCTGGTAGTCTTCGGTAAAGAGACGATGGCAGAGAACGGAGAGGCCATCCTCGTACGTCTTGATGACGGACGTTCGTACCCAGTTCGCATTCGTCGAGCTAACGCCGACAATCCTCGTGACGCCCAGATCGTGGTTTCCGACGGAAAGGGAGCGCTTGGAGGTGAGGAAGAAGAGGCAAAGCCCTTCGCTGAGCGCTCGTATGAGTACGCTCCAGCGAGCAAGGTATCAGGCCTCATGCGCGAAATGGTTCTCGTGGCTGAGTTCGGAAAGAAGAACGTTCCAGGATACACCCTCAGTGAGCGGTACAAGGGGCAGACCGTCGTAAGCGACGGCTCTGTTATCGCTAAAGTTGACAAGATCTTCATCGGGCCAAACCTCTGGGGGTACGTGCTCGACGCTAGCAATCTGCTCGATCAGTCACAGAAGATTAACGCCGCGACGTTCCGGATTGACGGTACTCGCGCGATATCCGCTTCAAACTGGGAGCTTGCGGCTCGACCACTTAACATCGAGGAGCAAGTGTCCGGTAAGCACAACACCAAGGTCTACGTCGTAACGCGAGCTCGATAACAAAGGGAAACAGATATGGCACAGTTTCTGAAAGATTTACCGACTCGCCTGAAGAGTGACCGAAAGTCGCAATTCGTCGCGGTGCTCGTTGTTATCGGGGTGATGTACGTCGCCTTCTCAGACAACAGCCGTCCGGTGAGAAAGGCCGCGCCTAAGGTCGAGAAGCAGGAGAAGCTTAACGATCCGAACGAGCGCTGGACCGACTTAATCGAGCGATTCAACGGGCAACTGAATCAATTAACGACCCAGAGCAACGCGCTCCGTGAGGATGTAGACTCCCAGAAGAAGGCGATGCAAGAGTACGAGGCTACAACTGCCGAGATCTTCAAGAAGATCCTCGAGCGACTTGCTGAAGTTCAAAACACTCAGACCTCAGGTCAGGGCCCAGCCGCCGCTCCAAAGAGCATCGACGCGGTATCTGGCGCTGATCTGATGGGGGCATCCCCGAGCGAACTTGAGCCGATCGGTGGCGCTGATATCGCGTCCGGTCCGCCCGCTCAGCCAGTTCGTCCTAAATTAGCGGCCCTCATGCCGGGAGATTCAGTGCGAATTAAGCTCCTTGCCGGAGTTAACGCCCCAACAGACGGCACCCCGTATCCGGTAGTTCTTAAGCTGATTAGTGATGTCATGGGACCAGACGGGAACTCGGTACCTCTTGGTGAGGCTCGCATAATCGCCGCCGCCCAGGGCTCGCTGACCGATTCTAGAGTTCTTTTCCGCCTTACTCGACTCAGCATCCGGCTCCCAAATGGCAAGCGAAAGGAGTTCCCGGTCGATGGATGGATTGTGGGAGAGGATGGAATCCGAGGGCTTGAGGGCGTGCTCATCGACCCAATCGGAAAAGCGATTGTGGGCGCCGGTATGGCGGGTGGCTTGGCCGGACTCGGTCAGGGTATCGCCGCCGCGAACGTGCAGAACCGCGTATACGCTAACGGATCTCAGTATAGCTCTGTAAATCAGGGAGATGTGGGCAAATACGCTGGTGGCGTGGCGCTCGCTTCTACCGCCAACGAGTGGCAGGCGATTATTAAAGACCGTCTCTCTCAGTTAGTACCAGTTGTTCAGGTGCTCTCGGGTCGTGAGGCTACAGCGGTGTTCTCGCAATCGGTAGCTATCCCAGAGCTCTTAGAGCAGCTTGATGAGGAGAATCCTTCGGTTGTCTACGCGTCGTTGGATTAAAGATATTGAGGTTAGTGATATGAAAACATTACGACTAGCGATACTCCCCCTGGCGATGTCCCTCTTAACGGGGTGTTCGGCGATGACTCAGGTATTTAATCCTTTCTACGAGACACCTTCCGAGGTGGCGTACCTCGGAGAGAAGAATGACGCCGCTATCAGCGGTGGCAATGCCGGCGGCGAGAAAGCTCGAGCGGCCTTTGAGGCGATGGGAAGCTATCAGAGGGCACTGGCTCCTCAACCAAACAATCCTGTTATGCAGCCATCAGTGGTTCGTCTCATGTGGGTTCCAGACCACTTGAACTCCCACGGGGACCTTGTGCCAGCGCACTACTACTATCTCAAGGTGAAGAAGGAATCATGGGCTCTCTCGGACTCGTTTGAGCTTGAGTCTCAGCTCGGTTCCACTACCGGCGGAAGCGGTGGCGCGGTTGGGTATATTAGTCCGGAGGACATCCGATAATGAACTCGCGAATCCTGACACTCGCGTTGATTACGGTTTGCGCTATTGGGTGCGGTAAGGGCGTAAAGCCCTACGAGCCTGACAGCAAGGCCTCCCGTACCATTTTCATGCCGTCGTACCAAACCTCGGCTCCAGAAAAGGTGTACGCGCGCACCCGTTGGGTACAACTTCCAGAGGTGTTGCCAGCACGCTCCCAAGACGATGGCAGATTCTCGTATGAACGGTCGCCGGATCTGCGACCCGTTTATCAACTTACCGTAAAGAACGCGACTCTAGAGGAAACCGCTAAAATATTGGCGTCGATGGCTAGGTATTCCTCGTATACAACCCCCTCCCTCGCTACCCGAAAGGTTTCTTTTAAAAATCTTGGAACAATTGACGAGCTCGCGCGGATTATAGAAGAGAAGGAACACATCAAGGTTGTCGTCGACCACGACACCAAAGAGGTACGATTCCTTGTGCGAACCACAGCGGAGCCGACCTTGTACAGTAGTGAGTAGGTTTCATGAGCATTAGTAGGTTAACTCGAAAAAGGTTGTTCGAAGATGAGCAGTTGTTTAACAAACTTCTGCCATTCGCCCGGTATGATGATGAGAACGACATCTTCATCCACACCGACGCTTCACTCTGGTCGATCTGGGAACTCCAACCAAAGTGGATCACGAAAGTTTCAGACACTGAAGCGTTTCAACTAACCGAGCGTATTCAAGAGATGCTCGATTCGATGGAGCATAACTACTCCGCCCAATTCTGTTGGGTTACAACCTTTGACGTTGAGGACCTTCTTAGAAATTGTCTCTACTCGTATCCGCTGACCGGCCCTGCTGGATGGATGACCAAACGTTGGGTGCGTTCGATTAGAATGGCGGCGCAGAGCCGCTCGCTGCACCGACGACCTCGGCGTCTTCGACTCTTCGCTTGCTTTCGATACGATCCACCATGGGAAGGTCGTGGACTTGCCGCTCAAATGGCCCGCGCCGCTAAAATGCTCTTCCATGGCGCTGTGGGGATGAGCGCCTCGCAACGGCACTCTGAGTACTTGAGCTACGCGAACCGTTTCAAGGGTATCATGGACGGAACCGCGGCGAAGCTAACCGACCTCGGATTCTATCCACGACGTGTTGACGGGCAGCGCTTCATCAATTTGCTCTACCCACTTCTCAATCGTCGAAGTGTTAAGCCTGGCAAGCACCGACGAGGGCGCGGCACGGCGATTCCAGTGCCTGAGTACGATCCAGATGACCTCTTAGCGAATCAGGTGTCGGAGACCCACGTTGACCATCCTCGCGATGGAATAATCAAGAAGGACGGTCGGATCTATCGGTCAGTCTCGATGGTTAAGCCTCCAAAGAGCTGTCTGCCCCTCATGATCGCGCCACTGCAGTCGACTCCTTACGAGAACATCTTGAGCGTCACATTCGCCAAAGACCCTAAAGAGAAGCAGCTTGAGCGCCTCGACCGGTTGGATTCCACGCTCGGCATGCGAGAGCGAGCTCCGGGCGGGCGCTCCAATCAGAAGGTAATGCACCAAATATCAGCTATTCGACACGCTCGACAAGAACTCTACTCAGCTCGTGAGCAGATTGTTCGCGTGGGCGTGCACCAAACGTTCATCTGCCAAACCGAGGACGAGGCGATCCGGGCGACCTCTGAGGCCGTCGCCACCTTCCCTCAGCTGAACGGCGCGCGCGGAATGGTGCATGAGATCTCTGACATGGCCGTGATGATCAATTCACTTCCAGGCGCGTACGATCCGGCGTGTGACGGCGCTGGATGGACTACCGTGATGCAAAGCTCTCGCGCTGTGCGACTCTTCCCTCTTTGGGGTAACTGGCGAGGAAGCTCTGGTCCACAGATCCTTCTTCCATCGCTCTGGAACCGAGAGCTGGTCGGATTCGACCTCTACGACTCCAACATCGCTCCGAACGTACTTATCAGTGGAGTATCGGGAGCTGGTAAGAGCTACCTCATGTGTTACCTCATCACGATGTTGAATCGAGGTCACTACTCCACCATGTCGGATGGACGAATTCTCGAGCGCCAACCGATTACCTTCATCTTCGATAAGGGTATGACTGGTCAGCCGTGCGGATTCGAAAAGATCGCGCACCTGTTCGGTGGTCGAGTGTATGAGGCAACTCCATCGAGAGCGCCGGCGATGAACTTCCTCGCTCGCCTTGGAGCTCTCGCGCCAGACGCTCGAAACGATGACTACAAAGACCTTCTCGATATGTGCGCGGACGTTATCTGCGACATGGCGACGGAAGGCGCGAATCTGCCAGACCGACTTGAACGCGGAAGTGTCATTGAGTCGCTCGTCGAAGCACACCGAATTTATCGAAGCGGACCGATGCGTCGAGAGTTCATTTTGAGCGACGTTGTCGCGGTTCTGCGAGCCCCTCGACGAGTGGACGAGAACGATGACGCGGCGCGTCGTCGTCAGCGTATCGCTCTCCTCATAGCCGATTACTACGGCGAGGGAACCTACGCGCGCTTCTTCGATCGGCCAGGATCACTCAAGCTTCGAGAGCGGTTTATCGTATTCGACCTGAAAGCGTTAAGCCGAAATCCTGACCTCCAGCGCGTATTCCTGAAGATCGCGATGGTGTGGGCGGATACGGTGATGAACGACCCAAGCGAGATAGACACTCGTAAAGTTCTCGTATTCGACGAGGCCCACGAGCTGATCGGAAAGACGCAGGCAAACACGATCGAAACAGCCTTCCGTCTCTATCGTAAACGTAAGGGTATCGTAATCGCGGCGTCTCAGTCTGGCGAGGATTTCTACGTGGGCTCTGGCGGTCAGGCGATCGTTCAGAACAGCGCGCACAAGATCTTCTTGCGACAAGACCCGAACAAGTTCCACCTTACCGCAGAGGCGTTTAACCTCACCCCACAACAGGCGGACGTTATCATGCGTCTGAAGACGGTGAAGGGTGTCGAATCGCAATTCTATCTGCTTTCTGATATTGGAGAGGGAGCTCTCGTGCTGCCAGTAGAACCTGCGTTCTACTGGGTGAGCACGAACAACGGAGACGACAATCAGCTCTTCACTGATATTCTCACGCGGCACAATAACGATTTTAGTCGCGCCCTTGAGGAGGTCGTGAATCTCGCGCCGTACGGAAGTCGAGATCTGCAAGATAGGTTGATGGGTGGCTTCAGAAATGAGGGCGCCGAAGATGAAGGAGTAACCAGTGCCATCAATAGCATGATGGACTCCGCGTTTAGAGATTCAGGATCCTAGGAGGACGTATTATGGTAGCTAAGACAAAGCAGGCGCTTGTGATGAGCCTGGCACTTTTGGTTGGAGTCAGTGTAGTTGGGTGCGGCAAGCCACCCCCTCCTCCCGCAGCCCCCACAACTATCGAATATCAAGTTCGTAACGTTCCAGGGGTCGTTGAGTACACCTGGGAGGAGCCAATGGTGGACGTGATCGAGGTCCCTCCGGGGCTTGATCCTGAGGGCGTGTATTACCGACCTGCCCACGAAGAGGTGGTTGAGATCCGTCAAGGGCGATGGCAGTATTACAAAAAGCCGAAGCAATAAACTCTCAACGGTATGAGCCTCATCAGCACAACAAACTTTCTCGCCCCTTTCAGAAGCAAGGTGCAGATCGGCCTTGTTTTGGTGACGGCCGTCCTGGTGGGAGTTATCCGATTTGCTGGCACGTCTGGCTATGAAGGCTCACACGGAGCGTCGACAGACAGAGCTCCCGTTGGTCTGCAGCCACTCGAGAAAGAGGTAAACGACTTCCTGGCTGAAAGGAATAAGGTTCGAAAGAAAGAAGCCCCCCGTGGCGACCGGACCATCGATAACCTCTTTACCTCGCCTGACGAGGAGGCTCCTAGACGCCCTGCGGCCTCGAACGCGAGCAATGACTCCGTCGAGCCCGGAAAACTCAATGATATCAAGCGCTCACTGGGCATGGAATAGGGCCTAAGAGTTCCTCCTACCCCGTAAAAAATCAGAAGCACTATTCACGGAAGTCCCGATTAGGGGAAGAGTGCTGATTTTTTTATGGTTTTGTTACCATGCTTCACGTACCCCTACAAAGATTTCGATGGTTAGCTGACAGCGCGCTGCTTCTCACCGCCACGGTGGTCAGCACGCTTCCGTTAGGGGCGCACGCCGAATCCCCAGCTGCCCTTTCGTTTGCGGCAGTTCGTCAGTCAGCGCCTTCGCAAGACACCGACCGGCAGCAGGAGCTCCTTGACGCGGAGCGAGCAATCGTTGAAGGGCTATCCTCTCGGGCTCTAACCGGAACCGATGTAGACACCTCGCCGAAAGATATCGCGGCGAATGAAGCCGCGCCAAAACAGGTTGAACCAGCGCAACCTCCGGCGAAAGCCGCGGTAGCGAAAGCGCAGACACAAACGCCTCCAGCAGCGGCGATGAAACAAGAGATCGCTGTAACCCAACCTGTAATCCAACCTGTTATCCAACCAACGACAACCCCTAAGCCACGAGCCCAAGCACCGGCGATTACAAAACTTGCGGCTGAGAACGAAGACCTCAAACGAGATCTCTCCTCAAAGAGCGAGCGAATCATCGCTCTCGAACGAGAGCTTGAGATAACGAGAGGCCAACTCGCGTCGGCGGAAACAGAGCTGAGCAGAATATCGAGCATGGGAGACGCGCGGGCGAGAGGAAATTTCGCGAAACTTGCCGCTGCCCATTCGCAAACGGCTCAACCTGCAGCATCAGCTGTAGCGAATCGAGTACCTCGAGGCACAGGTGACTCAGAACCCCTCCCAGCGGCGGACCTGCAAATCGCGACAGTAGCCGTAGTCAAAGCAGAACTTCGCTTAGGGCCAGGA
>CANLCB010000041.1 GCA_947488865.1 Deltaproteobacteria bacterium
AAGGAAGTAGAAGCTACGCGCGAGATACTTCTTCACCGTCCCCATGGAACCAGACGTGTCCATGATGCAAAAGATCACCGCGTTGGACGCTTCTTTGGTGGTGGGAACGATATGGTAGTATCGCATATCGTCTTCATGGAAAGGGAATCGTGGATCTTCGCCGTCCGGCCCCTTCTCACGTGAGCGACGAACGGACATCCATCGACGAGCTCTATTCCGAGCGGTCGCCCGCTTGTCCAGCCGAGGACGGATACCAGCTCGCCGATGCCCCTTTCTTTTACGAGCATGCTCGGAGACCACCTCTTTGAGCGCCTTCTTCTCTAACTCAGGTAACTCAAGATCATCGAACATGATCGCGATGAGCTCCTCAAGGGTGATATCGGTCTCAAAGGCGTCAACGCCTGGTTGATTACCTCCTTTACCACCCTGCCCTTGCCCCTCTTGGCCACCTTGCTCGACAACATCGCCAGGCTTTTGTTGACCATCACCCTGCGAAACGCCGGGAGAGTTCTCCCCGTACACAAAGCGATACTCTTTGACGGAGCGGATAGGGATCTTGATTATCTTATCTCGATCTCGACCAATGATAGATTCCTCGGCGAGGATGTCGCCGATGTTATCGCGGATCGAGTCTTTGATTTTCTGACGGTGACGCATCCTGTCGCGCGCGCTCCGATCGGAACGCTGCGACGAAGGCGTATAGGGGCGAAAGATAGTAGACATTACACCTCACCCAAAATTGTGTGATTTAGTCCTTCCAAAGATTGTTCGCCGCGTACTTTAGAATGACATCCACACAACTTGCCGGATATCCGTTACGAATGAGCTGCTCAACCATCTTGTTGTACTTCTTGTGTTGGTCGTCGTCTCGAGTGCGAGCCTTGGTGATAATTCGAGACACATCTCGAACACTCGCCATAAGCTTCTTCTCAATAGCCTCCTTGAGCGGCTCGTAGCTCTCGTAGGAGACCTTCTCACCGCGGCGTCCAGCGGACCACAGGTAGGCGATGACCTCCTGACGGAACCCGTCACACGCGGTGCCGATGATAGCGATCTGCTCCTCGATTGACTTCATGAACCCCTCATCGGGCTCAAGAACCTCGCCAGTGCTTCGGTCTTTAAACTTCTTCTTCGTCACGTAGGATTCCGCGTGATCAAGGTAGTTTTGGAAGAGCGACTCGGCCTGCTCCTGATAGGAGTAGACGAACGCTTTAGTGATCTCCTTCTCCAGAACTTCGAGATACTCTTTGTGGAGGGTATCCTGAAGGAACTCAAGGTACCGCTTCTTAACGTCATCCGCGAAATCAGATTCCTTGACCATCTGGACAAGAGCCTCTCGCACGGAGATCGGATTAATGGCGTTCATCTCGATATTGTCTGAGAGCGCGTTGTCGAGCGCCTTCATGATAAAGCGAGTTGAGATACCGTTCATGCCCTCACTCTTCGCCTCTTCGCGAAGCTCGACGACATCGACCCTCTTCGTCTTGCCCTTTTCTACAACTTCTTCACCGTTGTAGAGCTTTAGCTTCGTCATCAGGTCACACTTATTAGTCTGCTCAAGGCGCGACAGGATCGCGAACATCGAGGCGATTTCAATCGTGTGCGGAGCGATGTCAGCAGTGAACTGAGATTGGCGAATAATCTTCTTGTAGATCTTCACCTCTTCAGAGAGCCGCAGATTGTAGGGCACCTTGACGGTAACGATACGGTCGAGAATAGCCTCGTTGGTGTGGTCGCTCTTGAACTTCTTCCATTCGGCTTCGTTCGAGTGCGCCACGATACAGGTATCCACGTAGATCATTCCGTGACGCCCTGGAGCCGGGATCGACTTCTCTTGGGTCGCGGTGATCATCGCGTGGAGGTACTCAGTCTCATTCTTAAACACCTCGATGAACTCAACCATTCCTCGGTTACCAACGTTTAAGGCGCCGGTAAGATCGAGCACTCGGGGATCACCCTCTGAGTAGAGGTCGAGCTTGGAGATATCCTCTCCTCCGATAAGAACGCTGGTGTCTTGGTTGTTTGGATCCACTGGTGGAACGACTCCGACTCCGCGCTTAGCGCGAATACTGAAGTCTTGGGTGTGAACAGGGAAATCTTCCCACTTACCGCGATACTCTTCTTTGAGACGGTAACGACACACCGGACAGAGGTCGCCTTCAATCTCAACTCCAAGCATCTTGGAGAACTCTTTTCGAAGATGTCGCGGAACGAGGTGCAGAGGCTCTTCGTTCATCGGGCAGCCTTCAATCGCGGCGAAAGGTGGAAGCTGCTCGAGCCCCTTCTTTAACCGCTCAACGAGCGAGCTCTTTCCGGATCCTACAGGCCCCACGAGGTAGAGAACCTGGCGACTCTCCTCTCCTTTTAGGGACGCAGAGTGGAAGTAACGAACGATCTGATTGAGAGTCTTCTCCATGCCGAAGAATTCGTCAGTGAAGAAGTTGAAGACTTTCAGTTTCTCGCCCTTGAAAATTCTCTTGAGCCGAGGGTCTTGTTCAAGGTCCACTTCGACAGTGCCTTTATCGGCGATCATGTCGTACAGACGTTTGTGCGCTAGCTTAACGGCGCCTGGGTTTTCGCGAACTTTCTCGAGGTACTCGAGCATCGTACCTTTCCAGGAGGTTTTCTTCCTGGTCTCACGATCCTCTTGGATCAGTTTTTGGAATTTGTTTTCCTTTTCCTTATCCTTCGCCATGGAACCCTCTCCTTCACGTTCGCTTTCGCGCACCTACTACCCAAGCTGTTTCAAAGAGCATTGCGATCCCTCTCTTCGTGACCTGAGCCGATGTAGAGTGCTATCTGGTCTTACGGCTTTGTGGAAACACTACCGGTGAAACACCCCGGGAACGCCCCGCTGCCAAAGACTTCAACAACTTCAATCGGCTGTTTGTCGCGAATTATGAGGATTCGCTCTTCTATTACGGTAAACGATCTCGTCGAATACCAAAATAAAAATTAACGACCCCCTCTTCAGGCTTCAAACACTTAGCCTTTAATTATCTGATGTCGCACCCACCCTATTCGGTTGTGAACCCACGATATTTTTTTGATTTTTCAGCAAAAAAATTGTCGTAACGCTGTGCTACTAGAACACCTAAACGAACAACGCTGGGTGGGCTCACATCAATTGTCTTCGGTTCGACCGAAAGTTGAGCAACACCCAGGCACAGCACATTCAGCTCAACATTGGTGTTGTAGAGCCCCTCTCACTATCGTGCTATGAGAGCTCTCAACGCCCTCTGCGGACGGGTAGAACGAACGCGTCACCACCATAACGGGCAACACCACCCCTAAAGCTCGCAAATACTGTCTCAAAGAACGTTTTTTTCATCGCAACCCTTCAGAATTTTTCACTAAAGATTGAGAGATTACCCACTCCGGTATAGACTTCTCACGTCTTTCGCCCACAGAAGGAACCCTTCACATGACGAACACTCCAGCCTGGAAACGCACCGCCTCCACTAAAGACGCTCAAGAGCACGGTCTTAGGGAACAAGAATATAAAGCAGTGCTGCAGGCTCTAGGGCGGGACATCAACATGGTTGAGCTCGGCGTGTGCTCTGCTCTCTTCTCGGAGCACTGCTCGTACAAGAGCACGAAGGTTCATTTGAGAACCCTTCCAACGACCGGACCTCGAGTCATTATTGGACCAGGCGAAAACGCTTGCGTGGTCGATATCGGAGACAACGAGGCTGTCGTTTTCAAAGTCGAAAGCCACAACCACCCGTCTTTCATTGAGCCGTTTCAAGGTGCCGCGACCGGTGTTGGAGGAATCCTTCGAGATGTATTCACGATGGGCGCTCGACCTGTAGCTGTCCTCAATTCACTTCGCTTCGGAGACCCTGCCCTTCCGAAGACACGCTATCTCCTTCGCAGAGCGGTAAATGGAATCGGTTTCTACGGAAACTGCATGGGAATCCCAACCGTAGGCGGAGAGCTTTCATTCCACTCTTCATTTAACGGCAACTGCCTCGTTAACGCGTTCGCTCTCGGCGTGGTAAAGCAGGATGAGGTATTCCTTGGAACAGCGGCGGGAATCGGAAATGTGGTTCTCTACGTAGGCTCGAAGACAGGACGTGACGGAATTCACGGCGCGAGTATGTCATCCGAGGAGTTCGGGGAGAACTCTGAGGCAAAACGACCAACCGTTCAGGTAGGCGATCCATTCCAAGAAAAGCTTCTCCTTGAAGCGTGTCTTGAAGCGTTCAAGAGCGGGTACGTCGTTGGAGTACAAGACATGGGAGCCGCAGGCCTCACCTCCTCCTCATTCGAGATGGCGGACCGAGGCAACAACGGAGTTCGAATGCACCTCGACCGCGTTCCTCAACGCGAAGAGGGGATGAACCCTTACGAAATCATGCTCTCGGAGTCTCAAGAGCGGATGCTCTTCATCGTTCAAGCTGGACATGAATCGAAATTAATCGAGATCTTCAAACGTTGGGAGCTCGACGCTGTAGCTATCGGAGAAGTTATTGAGGGTGGCGATGTCGAGCTGTACTGGCATGGGGAATTGGTTTCCTCAATTCCAGCAAAACTCCTTACAAGCGCAGTGCCTGAGTACAACTGGCCAATGACACCTCCGAGCGATGCGTCACTCACCGCGCCTATCGATCTCTCAACTATCCCAGCGCCAAAAGATCTGGGAGCAACCTGGATCTCGCTGCTTGGCTCGCCAAACCTTGCGTCTCGTCGCCCTCTCTACAGCCAGTACGACTCAACGGTACGCAACGACACAGTCGTGCATCCTGGGAGTGACGCCGGAGTGGTTCGAGTGCGATCATCAAGTGGCGCTGAGAAAGGTATCGCCATCTCACTCGACTGCAACTCACGTTACTGCGCTATCGACGCTCAGACCGGAGCGGCTCTCTCTCTTGCCGAATCGTGCCGAAATATCGCGGCGACCGGAGCTACGCCGATCGGCATCTCAGACTGCTTAAACATGCCGAGCCCTGAAGACCCAAAGACGATGTGGCAAATAGCGCACTGCATTAAGGGCCTCGGAGAGGCGGCTCGTGCCTTCTCAGTTCCAGTCGTGAGCGGAAACGTGAGCTTATACAATCAAACTCAAGGACAGGGCATTCAGCCAACCCCACTCCTTGCGGTCGTTGGGCTCATGCAGGACGTTAACAACGCCGTACCGTCTCACTTCAGGCGCTCCGGCGATGTAATCCTTCTCATCGGGGAAACAAACCCTGACGAAGTGGGCGGAAGCGCGTACCTTGCGACCGTACACGCGCAGGAGCGAGGAGCGCTACCGAATCTCGACTACTCTCTTGAACAGAAGACCTGCGACCTCGTCCGCCAATTGGTGAACGGAAAGTTATTACGCTCATGCCACGACCTCTCAGAGGGAGGTCTAGGAATCGCGTTAGCGGAAAGCTGCTTTACAGACTACGAAGCTCCACTTGGCGCTTCGCTCAAGCTCTCCCTCAACAACGCCCGCCCAGATGCCCTTCTTTTCTCCGAAACAGGAGCTCGGTTCCTCGTGAGCTGCGCCCCAGAGAACGCCGACAAAGCGAAGAAGCTCATCCGAGACGCGGGACTCGTTATCGGTGGCGAAGGCAACGTTGGAGGCACAACGATTTCCATCGACGGGGTCGCGTCAATCGATACCGCAGCGGCATTTCAGTCATGGCGCGTCGGACTAGAAGAGATATTTGGAGCGTAACCAATGTTTACCCCCGATAAGTTTCATGATGAATGCGGTTTGATGGCGGTCTGGAATCATCCAGAAGCGGCGAACCTCACCTACCTAGGCCTGTACGCTCAACAGCATCGCGGCCAAGAAGGCGCCGGTGTTGTCTCGGTGGATAGAAACGGCGGCGGAGACCCTCACTTTCACGTTCACAAAGGGCTGGGACTTGTCGCGGATGTTTTCGGTAGTTTTGATTTCACCAAGCTTCCAGGTCAGGTCGCTATCGGCCACGTTCGATACACCACCGCTGGCGGCAATCGCCTCGCCAACGTTCAACCATTCGTCGCCGACATCGCGCTTGGACACACCGCCGTCGCTCACAACGGTAACCTGATCAACGCCGACGACTTACGTCGTGAGCTCATCGAAAAGGGATCCATCTTCGGCAGCACGTCGGACACAGAAACGATCCTTCACCTCCTCGCACACGGCGACCGGGAACAGCCGCTCGTAGAATCAGTTATCGCGGCCCTCCACAAAATTAAAGGCGCGTTCTCGCTTCTCATGCTCTTCGAAGATCGCATGATGGCGGTGCGAGACGTTCACGGCCTACGCCCTCTTGCGGTCGGAGAAGTCGATGGAGCCAAGGTATTCGCTTCCGAAACGTGCGCGTTTGATCTCATTGGAGCCAAGTACATTCGAGATGTGGAGCCAGGAGAGCTCATCGAAGTTCTTAAAGATGGAACGATGAAGAGCTATTTCCCGTTCGGATTCGCTCGACCTGCTCCATGTATCTTCGAGTACGTGTACTTCGCGCGACCTGACTCAATGGTCTTTGGAAAGAACGTGTACAAACTCCGAAAGAACATGGGCGCTGAGCTTGCTCGCGAGGTTCCAGTGAAGGCGGACCTGGTCACAGCGGTTCCTGATTCAGGCGTGGCCGCGGCGATCGGATACGCGGAGACCTCGAAGATCCCATACGAGATGGGTCTCGTTCGAAACCACTACGTGGGGCGGACCTTCATCGAACCGAAGCAGTCAATTCGCGATTTCGGGGTAAAAATTAAGCTCAATCCAAACTCAGATGTCCTCGCCGGAAAATCCATCGTAGTGGTGGATGATTCTATTGTTCGAGGCACAACGAGCAAGAAACTCGTGGCGATGTTACGGCAAGCTGGAGCGCGTGAGATACACATGCGCATCTCCTCGCCTCCTACAACCAATCCGTGCTACTACGGCATCGATACTCCAGACAAACACGAACTTATCGCGGCGCAACACTCGATAGAGGATATCGCGAAATACATCGGAGTAGATTCTCTGGCATACCTCTCTGTGGAAGGACTCTACCGAGCCGTTGAGTCAACACCCGGCAAGTTCTGCGACGCGTGCTTTAGCGGAAACTATCCAGCCGGGACGCCAGTGCAGATCAAGCCGAAGCGTCAGCAGATGCTCTTTGGAGCCGACTAGACTATCGACGAATTCCTGGAGAGATAGCTCCAGCAACTGCGTTCGCGCATTTGGTTGGGGGCAAGAACGCCTTCTGACAAGCGGCAAGAGCCTCATCGGCAAATCGCTTCTCGTCCTCTTTCAGTTTCATGTACTGAGCCATAAGAGCGGCGATCTTAGGATTCGAGTGGCTTGTTTTCTTCTGTATATCAACGAGGTGACGTATAAGCGCATCCCAGGAAGAATCCTCACCGTACTTTGAGGGTGGCTCTTTAATGACTCCGTTTCCGGTGTCACTCTTAAATGGAGTCGTGAATAAAGCTAAGAAGGTGGAGCTATCTGCGTGAGCGGAAGTCACAGAGACAGCGAGGAAAGATGCTGCGAACATCGCAACAAGCAGAGCAGAGCGAATCTTCATAAAACCTCGAAAGGGCAAACAACCACAACGTTTGTGGGGTTATGACCGATTCACTTTGAATGTTACTTAACGGTACCAACTCGAAGTCCCAACGAGACCTCCTTCACCCAAGAAAACAAAGGGTTAATAGGAATGGGAGGCCCGAGCACTCCCGGCGCTCAGAAATTCGGGGATTATGCGCGAGCAACTCAACCTAGCTTGGAGAAGTTGCGAACCTCGGCCACGAAAGGAAGGATGATGTGCTCATACGCGCTCGGCGAACCCGGCGCGGGAGTATCAACAAGCGGCTTAATCTCTTCAACAAGAGCGTTATCCGCACGATCGTAAAGAGCGCTCCACTGCGAAAGGACTTCAGCGCACACGGGCGCCATCTGGTAGAAGGTAGCCTCAAGCTGTTTTGCGACCTGCGCGACGCCAGCCTCATGTTCGATGAATGCCCTGCCCGGCTCGCCAAGGTTTTTTGAGCCTGCGCGAGACAACGCCTCAAAGATCCCAACAAACTGCGCGGTCTCAAAGAGTCCTGGAGAGATTGAAAACACAGCGTCTGAAGGCAACTCTTCCCCACCGGCAGCACGAAGCACGAGCGTCGGGATTCCAGCCGCAAGCGACATATGCAGATACGGCCCAAGATGCCCGAAGGGGCTATTATGAAGATGAAGCGCCGCGTCCGCGGCTTCAAGGAGATCGCTCCAAGCGGACGATGTCCGACCTTCAACGAAGGAGACATTCGAAGCTACTTCAAATTCCTCTACAAGTGCCCGCGCTCGTGAGAGCTCTGAACCATCCACCATCCACGTAAGACTCCATGGAGTTTTAAGCGCCTTAAGCGCTTGCAGAACTTTATGGCAGTGTCCCTCGATGCCGGTGGAGCACTGAGACACAACGTGGAGCGTACCGTCACGACGAGCGCGTCGACGTGTCGAGTTGATTTTCACCGGAACCGGAAGATACTCGCTTCGATGAGCGCCAAGGGCGTGCTCCACCCGGTCGCTTACGAGACCAAGGAACTCCTTTTGTGCCCAGCGGGAACTAAACAGTACGAGCGGCGATACGGACACCTCTCGATACGCGTGAGGCCTGAGCTGATGGGGCAGATGTCCACGTTCAGAAAATTCAAGAGTTGGGTCATTGAACTGAGCTACGGTGCGTTCCCACGGGCTCGTATGAAGCGCCTCGGACCCAAGATCCCCAAGGAAGATATCGTGCACCCACGTTATTCCTGGGAACATGCCGAGCTGCGTACGAGCGAACCGACCTGGTACGCCGTCCTCCAACTGATAAAAGAACAGATCGAACGGCTGCTCTCGGTGACGCTTGTACGCGTTTAGGTGGTGGCTGTGCTTAATCCAGGGATACGGCGTTGAAAATGACGAAGAGAATGTCTCGATCTCGAAACGGTCCTTTAAAATCGGCAAAAGAAGATCGGTGCAGTACTGAGACAACGAGTGAGGCGGCTGTCCTGTTTGAATCAGATCGCTAAACCAGGCGATTCGAAGACGCGATGAAGCCATTATCCTCCAACCACCTTGGTGAGCTCAGGACCAGAGGACTTCGCCAACGGAGAGAGCAGCCCATTGATTACATCATCCCATCCGGTTGAAAGCATACCCGCCTCCTCGATGAGCATTCTGCCCATAGTCCCCATTTTTTCCGCGGCAACAGGATCATTAACAAGGCTGTTAAAAGCCTCCGCCATCGCAAGCGGATTGGGAGCAACAACACGCCCGTTCTCTCCATCTCGAACGAACTCCAAAGTTCCTCCACTGTCTGTAGCGGTAACGATTGGACGGCCACTGGCCATTGCCTCAAGGGTGACGTACCCGTAATCCTCGTCAAACGGCGCGTAGAACACACCTGTAGCTTTAGAATAGAGATCAAGAAGCTCCTCGTTCCCTACTCTGCCAAGGAACTCGATTCGAGAGCTCAAGTTGTGCTTGTTCATCTCGTTCGTGAAAAACTCCATCGCTCCAGGCTCGTCGGCAACGCCTACCACCTTAAGCTTCAATCGCGCGTCGATGTGCGGCATCGCGTTGATGATAAGATCGAGTCGCTTAATTCGGCAGATGCGACCAACCGAGAGGATGTATGGCTCTGGAGGGGCACTGCGATACTGATCTCCCATCGGAAGTGGTGGATACAACACACGAGAGTGCAATCCGTTGAACGCCTTCAAACGCTCAGCGACATTCTTTGAGATACATGAACGATACGCGCACTCGCTCAAAGCCATCGTATCCCCATCAGTAAGAAGGCGCCGCATCGACTCATCGCGAGGATCGTCACCAATATCGGAATATTGACCGCCGTAAAGGTCGTAGATCGAGCGAAGCTGATGAACAAGCCACACACTCTTCCGAGGATGCCGCGCGTAATAGCTTGGGAATTTCGTCGCAATTACTAGGTCAATCGGGGTCCCCGCGAACTCAGTTAGATCAAGAGCGCGCCACATCGCCGCCTGAGTCACTAAGTTCTGCTTGGGAAGCGGGTTAAAGGGTATCTCAAGAACATCAGCTTCGTGACCACGCGCGCGAAGCTGCTTCACAAGGGTTCCCACAAGAACCTCTTGTCCACCATGAGTAAACGGAACCTTTACACCGAGAACTAGAATTCGTGCCATGGCTACGCGACCTCAAGCACTAAACAGTAATCCTGATGACCGTACAGTAGCTTGTTGAGCTGTTGAATATTAACATTGATTCTTCGCACCGCGTCCGCTACCGCCGGAGTATGGCTCGAATCGATCGGAATCTCTTTCAAAAGATGATTTGGAGATACCGGTGAAAGGTATCGAGTCTCGACTAACTTAAGCCCCGATAAAGTGGCGAGGTATCCGAGCGTGTCTGGATGTTGCGGCCACACATGCGTAGGATCGCGGAAGTAGTTCGAAGAAAGCGCGAGCATCGACTGCGGATTGATCGTCTCAAACACAATCTTCGCCCCCTGCACGAGCTTCGCCTTCGCCAAGTCACACAACTCTTTAAGTTGCGTTTGAGTAAGGTGCTCCACAACCTGAATGGCAATTAAGCCACCGAGAGACCGATCTGGCAGCGAACGAAGATGGGCGATTCCATCACCATACTTGGTGTCACAACCATGAGCGTTCGCGACATTAACCATGACGGTATCGAGGTCCACTCCGTATGAAGGGATTCCCGCCTTCTTAAAAAGGCGCTGGAGCTCGCCGCGACCCGAGCCGATCTCAAGCACCGTTCCTGGGACGCGTTTGAAAATGTCTGGATAAATGGAGAGACGCCGCTCGATCTCCCCTTCTCCCCCACGATACCGATTCTCAAGGAGGAGGTACGATGTATCCGCTCGCGCCGGAGCGTCCACGTTCTCAGAAACCACCGGAGGATTGGTAGCGGTATACCGTGGTAGGTTATTAACTATTCCTTCCAAGCCTCGAATCATTGAATCGAGTACCCCTACACGAGAATGGAAATCTTGAGTGATCGAGGTTAGCTGCTGCTCAATCGTCAGAAGCGCGCAGGTCTTCTCGTCGTCGATACGACCAACCCACTCTGTAACACGCCCCACATCAACGTCGATCTTGCGAATTACCTCAACATCGCGATCATCAACATACTTGCCGATGTCGTTAAGGTAACGAACGAGGTTTTCATTGAACTGCCGTTGCGCATTGAGGTAGTCGTTTAAAACGAGCTTTTTGAAAAATCCCCTCACGAGTCTTTTGAATTTAGGAAGGAGCTTTCCGATGAGGCCACGACGGTGAGTTGGAATAACCGCTGGCGTAAACTTGGTCTCAAGCGCGTAGTTTTGGTTGAGAAAGCGCAACTCTTCTGAGTGTTGGAGGTCTCCTCCCCTATTGGCTTTAGAAACCTTGAGGGACGATAAAGAAAAGTTCGGTCGCTTGTCCCGCTGATTTTCAACGTCACGACGAATGTTCTCTCGAATCTCCGCCATTAACGACGGAATATCTGTCGGAGAACCCGTCGTGCCTGTCGACTCACTCTCGGATACGGGGAGCTTTCGAACCTGCTCTGTCATCGCCTTCACACCCTACTTAGACTTAGGTGGATATACTCTAGGGTTCCCCCGGCTCCGTCAAGAGCCGGGGGAAGCAAAAACTGCCTAAAACCGATAGGTTAGCGCCGCACGAAGCCTCCATGACGGCGTTATCTGCAGATCTGAGTTGTTAACGTCAATCGGCACGTCCCACCCAAGCACACCAAGCCATGCGTGATTAAAGAGCGCGGTCAACTCGGGACCAATAAACTTCCCGTTAAACGCGGTGTCCGGGTAATCAACGCCCCCTTGCCCCGTGTCCTTTCCTTTGTACTGCCCAGAGAGACGAGCTCGCAACGAGACTTGAGAGTCATCCGTAAGCAGGAGGTAGCGGCCAACTGAAGTCGACCAGACCCAGTCATTCGCATATTGGTATGAGTAGGCCCCTTCCGTACGAATGGTGTACTGAGCGTCGGCCTGCGCGACATACTTACCACGCTGAGCGATCAAGCCAGTTCCAAGAGGGAAGTCCCACGAACCGGATCCTAAAGCCAGGTCGTGGCCATGAATCGCGTTCACAGCGCCTGATTCGTGATCCATGCCTCCATGTTTGAGGGAGTGATGACTCATCCCATCGTCATCGTGCGAGTCGAACTCTTCGTCTCCGTGAGAATCACCATCATCCTCATCGCTTGGGTCCGCGTGGTGCGGAATCGCCTCCTCTCCAAGAAGGTGCGCATCGCCCGTCGGCAGCTCCACACCTCCAAAAACACGTAATCTAAAGATATTCCGTCCCTCGGCATACTGAAGCGGAACATAGTGAGCAATCAACGAGATGTCACCGATACCACTCGTAGATCCGGTCGCAGGCGCTCCATCCTCGATTCGGCGGTAGTCTCGAGCGACCACTGGCAAAACAAGTTGAAAGGCTGTGGAGTCATTGAGGTCGTATTGACCAAGGACCTGCGTCACAGAACTCTTCAAGAATTGGTGGTCCACGTTCTCGACGTAGTGCCCGTCCCTTTGAATCTTATCGAGATAGGTAAACTGCTCAGAGGCTCCGAGGCGAAACGACCCGCCGATTGGATTCTCAAATTGCATCGCCGAATAAATACCGCAAACGTCACACGCTTGAGCCGAACCAGCTCCGAACACGCACGACAAAGCCAAGGCGGTGAAATGCCGCATAGACAATGATTTCATACATACACCTAAAAATTTAACTATGAACCTATGGTTCGAAAAACGGGGGACCAAACATCAAGAGATGAGGACGCCCGTTACCTTTTGAAGCACTCTGTCGACTAGAAGGGCGGTGAACGGGCACGCGCGCGATGGAGAAAGCCTGCGCTTGCTACTTGATCAACCAGACCTAGATTGCTCTCGATTAAAGAGCTTGAAGCCCCTGCCTCTTCCGCTTCGGCATCAGCTGGAAGGAGAAAATTCGCGGTAAGAGAACGTATTTGGCCGAAGACACACGGCTTTGAATCTTGCTGGTGTTGCTGACGAGCGGATTTACGCTCGTGACATCGACACTTACTTTGCGGAGCACGCGATACAACAGAGAGCGTTAGCAGAAGGACCGCTAAAAAAGTTGAAATCCACTGTCGACTACACCGCCGCGCCATGGCCGCGACTGTAGTATTTTTCGTCGCCGATCTCCAGCGTTAAGTCCAATAACTCCCTGGTTTTTATCCCTATTGAAATAACTTCGTTAGCCCCGATCCGCGGCGGTATACTAAAGGTATGAAGGTAACGTCCCTTCCTATCTTCGCCCTGCCGTTTGTCCTGTTTCCGGGTGAGAGAATTCCCTTTCGAATATATGAGCCTCGATACCGGGCCATGATGCGGGACTGTCTCGATTCGAGTGGCGAACGGGGAGCTCGTGAGTTTGGCGTCCTGTTCGCCACCGAGGAGAACAACGCTGAGGTTGGTTGCACCGTTCAAGTTGAAAGAGTTTTGCGACGTCACCCTGACGGCTCTCTTGATATACTCACCCGCGGGCTGCGCCGATTTTTCATCCAAGAGTTCATATCTGGTTGGGCGTATCCCACCGCTATCGTCGGCCCCTACGAAGACATCTCTTTTCCTGACGGCCGACTGGCCAACATGGCTGCCTCTCTCCATACCAAGTTGATCGAGCTTGCGACCGAAAAGATCGAGGTTCCCCTCTTCCAACCACTCGACTACGTCTCGTTCCTACTTGGTCACAACGCGGGACTGAAAGACTTTGAACGCCAGGAGCTCTTAGAGATGCGCAGCGAGCATGAGCGGCTTGAATTTCTGATCGCCTTTTACCGACGCGCTATTCCCGGAGCCATCCGTAACAGAGAGCTTAAACATCGAGTGCGGCTTAACGGTCACTTGCGAGTCATCAAGCCCTCAATGTTGTAAGGAATTTTATACCAACCGTGTTAGGTG
>CANLCB010000042.1 GCA_947488865.1 Deltaproteobacteria bacterium
CGAGCCGCTAAAGGTCCAGCAAAGGGACGTCGCAGGGCCGCCAAACCAAAGGCTGCGGCCAAAGCAAAAGAGGCCGCTCCCAAGAAGACCAAGGCAGCTGGAACGAAACCGAAGAAAGCTTCGAAGAAGCCCTCACCTGATGAGGCGGCATAGGTAAGCACAGACTAATTCCGCGCATTGCCCTGGAGGGCCTGCGGCCCCGCCGGCCGCTCGTACAAATGCACCCGATCGCTTAGCGTGAACCCGCAACTTTCGTACCCGCGGCCGGCGAGGCCGCCGGCCCTCCAATGTATTCTCGCAAAATTCTGGCCCCTTCAATCCAAACACGCCTACCCCTGGAGGGCCTCCGGCCCCGCCGGCCGCTCGTACAAATGCACCCGATCGCATAGCGTGAACCCGCAACTTTCGTACCTGCGGCCGGCGAGGCCGCCGGCCCTCCAATGTGTGCGCACTTTTTCTTCCATCCGATGATCTTACGTGGAATCAGGGAGGGCCGGCGGCCCCGCCGGCCGCTCGTACAAATGCACCCGATCGCTTAGCGTGAACCCGTGACATTCGTACCTGCGGCCGGCGAGGCCGCCGGCCCTCCAGGCAACACCCCCTCAAACATCATCTCGCGCACATTATTCCCTATGCAAACTTTTTACACCGTATTACCTCTTTGCGGAATCAAATGGAGAGGGACGCTCTATGGCGACAGTAATACTCATCGCGTGCATCTGCTTCCTATTCGGAGCGGTTATCGGCAGTTTTCTCGCCGTATGTTCGTTTCGCATACCGATGGGGAAATACGAACCGACACGGCCGGGAGTTAAGCAACTCGATAAACCTGTTTCTCTAACCAAGCCAGCACGCTCTTTTTGCCCCGAATGCGAACATCCGCTTGAGTGGTGGCAGCTCATCCCTATCGTGTCATGGTGTGCGCTCAGAGGACGCTGCGCTCACTGTGGCGCTCCAGTTTCGTTTCGCTACGTGATTATCGAGCTTCTAACAGCATCGCTCGCGGTGCTCTGCTTTCTACGCCTTGGCCCAACGCCAGAGGCTCTCGCGCTCTTTATCTTCATGTGTCTCTTGGTCGTAATTACATTCATTGATCTCGACTACATGATCATTCCAGACGTCATCACCTATCCAGCGACGTTTGCGGGACTCATGATAGGTCTTGTTAATTATTTCACGCGACAACCACTAGGAGGACTTTTAGGCTTTCCCTTCGTGCGGTCTCCTTTTGATTCATTGATGGGACTACTCATGGGTCCGGGGATGCTCCTGTCTGTCTGGTGGCTCTACTTTAAAATTCGCAAACGTGAGGGGCTTGGTCTCGGAGACGTAAAGCTGCTCGCCATGGTTGGAGCCACTTTCGGGGCTGAATGCGCGTGGTTCACGATCTTTGCTGGCTCCCTTACTGGAGCGTTTATTGGCCTTGCGACCTTGTTAATCCGACGAGACGCGCTCTCAACATACATCCCTTTCGGTCCGTACCTAGCTCTCGGAACAACACTATTCCTGTTTCAAGCCCATGAGATGCTCTTTGCTCTCTTAGGCCAACCAAGCACAATTACTTGGTGGATCAGAGGCATCTCATGATCCCAGCGCGTAGCATTGACGCAGTTCAATTACGCATCTTGGTCATCGACGATGACCAAAAGGTACGAGACTCCTTGCAGATAGTGCTCGAAACACTCGGCTATTTAACCTCATCCGCTGCAACTGGAGACGACGGGCTTCAACAGCTTGAACAAGGTGACTTCGACCTCGTCATCTCCGACCTCAGGCTCCCAGGCATATCCGGTCTCGATGTGTTAAAGCAAAAGACCTCGGCTGTCCCTCTTATCCTTATGACAGCGTACGGAAACCCAGAAATCGCCACCCAAGCGGTGCACGCTGGAGCGTTCGATTACATCTCAAAGCCGATTAATCCTGACGATCTCATATTCACACTCAGAAAATTCGAGGAGTTTGAACGCCTCAAACGCGAGAACGAAGCGCTGCGAGCAAGCCTCTCCGACAAGTACTCGTTCAAAAATATTATCGCGCAAAGTGAGAGCTTCCGTTCTGTATTTGAGACCGTGAAGCGACTCTCTCAATTTAACACCACGGTCATGATCACTGGAGAGTCAGGAACCGGAAAAGAGCTTTTAGCTCGCGCTATCCACGAAAGCTCTTCACGGCGAGGCAAGCCATTCATCGCCATTAACTGCGGAGCTATCCCTGAGCAGCTCATGGAATCCGAGCTTTTCGGGCACCGCAAGGGCGCTTTTACTGACGCAAGCAGAGATAAGCGCGGGCTCTTTGAGGAAGCGAATGGCGGAACTCTCTTTCTGGACGAAGTTGGAGAGCTGCCACTTCATTTACAAGTAAAGCTTCTGCGCGCGCTTCAAGAGCACTCTATTCGCCGGGTAGGTGATGAGCAGCTCATCTCGATCGACGTTCGAGTTGTCTCGGCGACTCTGCGTAATCTTGAAGAGGATGTGCTCGCAGGGCGCTTCCGTGAGGACCTCTTATATCGGCTGAATGTAGTGTCTATACATCTTCCCGCGTTAAGAGAACGTCCAGAGGACATCGCGGTGCTTATTGAGCACTTCTTACAAAAACATTCGAAGCGATTGGGCATTCCCGTCAAAAGCGTCTCGCCTGGGGTAATGCAGCTCCTCCTGGAGTACCAGTGGCGAGGGAACGCGCGCGAGCTCGAGAACTGCATGGAGCGCGCATTAGTGCTCTCTCAAAGCTCTGAGATTGAGCAGGACGCTCTGCCGGAGGCCATTCTGCGGGCGCACGCTCGGAGGGCGAAACATTCAACAACAGTTACGACAGTCGAAGATGGGAATCTCTCCATCAAGCAGCGAGCCGCGGCCCTTGAGATCGATCTCATCCAACGAGCACTCGCCAAAACGGGCGGAAATCGTACCCACGCTGCGAAGATCTTGGAGATCAGTCACCGAGCCCTTCTCTACAAATTGAAAGAGTACGGACTGTCGGGAAGCGTTCCGGAGCAGAAATAGCCCCGCACTCTAATGTAGGATATATACCACGCCGGAGTCCCTTCGGTGGCCCCGATTCAGGGAGCGGAAGCTAAGCTCCTGGTTTGTTGAAACCATACGGATACATTCGTCCGGATCCGCTCCTAAACACCCCTAAAAGGCACCCTAAAAAAGTGAAAAAAAGTGGGGCATCTAAGCACCGAATCCCTCATTCAACCGATTGATATTACACCACTTGTTGGTTTTTCGAGACTCTTGGTGGAATACCTCGGAGTGCCTTAATCTAGATATATGGTCACCCAACGCACAGTCGAGCAATTAATTGAGATCCTCAAGAGGGATGCTCGTCGTGCTTTGAAGATGAGCGTCCGAGGATTCCCTAAGCCATACTACTGCTCCTTTTTGTTGAAGGATGTCCACTGGTTCAATACCTGGGCGAGCAGTGGATCTACCTGCCGTTCTCAGACCGACCGCTCGCGAAACGTGAACTGCGACCTCCGTCTAGGTTCGTATGACTACGACCAAATCGTTGAGGGAGGTCTGCTTGAGCACGACGAAGAACTCGAATCACTTTCCCACTCGACAGTTCCTGTAGATGACAACAATTTCGATGGCTTGCGTATCACCGTCTGGAAGCTCCTTGAGAGTAAATTTAGAGAGGCTATCGCCGACTACAACCAGAAAGAAGCGAGTCGGATCTCGATGAGAGACCCCAACAATGGTCTCAAATCGTTCAGTCGAACGAAGCGAGCCGCCTATCGACACCTCTCTCGAATGGAGAAGGTTGACCCTGACGGGTGGAATAAATTCTGCAAAAAGGCGTCCCTCTGGATGGTCGAACTCCCGAAATTGTCCGGTAGTTGGGTCGAGTTTGACGCCTCTCAGGAAACAAAAATATTTGTGAGCACTGAGGGCACCGTTGTAGCGCAGAACTCTCAAGTTTTTTCTCTGACGGCTAATTTTCACAAACTCACGAAGGAAGGGTCGCGCCTCGAGCAGGAGCTTGTCATCAATTGCGGCTCTATCAAGGAGCTACCGGACTTCGCTCTCTTCAAGGAACTGGCGCTCGAAAAGTACGAAAAGCTAATGCGAATCTCTCGCGCCACCAAGATTCACGCCTTCTCAGGTCCCGTTCTCTTACACCCGGGCCCGGCCGGTCTCCTGTTCCACGAGGCCGTTGGTCATCGTCTTGAGGGAAGTCGCCTCCTCTCCAGTGGAGAGGGACAAACTTTCAAAGACCAAGAGGGCAAGCAGCTTCTTAAAATTCCGGTGACGGTTCGAGACAACCCGCTCCTTAAAGAGTTTAACGGAGAACGATGCATCGGCTCGTACACCTACGATGACGAGGGAGTAAAGGCCGCCGATACCGTTCTGATCAAAGACGGAATCCTCAACGATTACCTCACAACGCGTGCGGCTATTAAGCCAGGAAAATTTCAGTCGAACGGTCACGCTCGAACAAAATTAAACCAACGCCCCATAAGCCGGATGGGAGTTACGATCATTGAAACCAAAAATGGATTACCGATCGATCGATTAAAGGAACGCCTCATTCAAGAGATTCGACGACAGAAGAAGCCGTTCGGAATGATTGTCTACGAAACCTCTGGCGGAGAAACAGATACAACCAATTACGACTTTCAGGCGTTCTCCGGCGATATCGCTTATGCAACCTTGGTGTATCCGACCGGACGCGAGGTCCCGGTGCGCGGTGTAAACTTTGTGGGCACTCCCCTGCAATCTCTAAGCAACATTATCGCGATGGGAGACTCTCCCGAAATCGACAATGGGTTCTGTGGCGCCGAGTCGGGACTGTTACCTATTACAACGATCTCTCCCGCCGCCCTGCTGAGTAACCTAGAGCTTCAAGGGAAGGATGAGGAGCTTGTCACACCACACATCCTTCAACGTCCAAAGAGCCTTCACCGCAAACGAAAGCGCTCAAAACAGCGCCGGCGAAGTTGATAGCGCAGCCTCCAAACGACGTTAGATAAATAACATCACTATTTGTTTTGGCTCACGCATCGGCAACCCACGACAGGTCATCCTACCCTTTGCATGAAGGAGTAGGTGTATGTCCAGTGGTCCCAACGAACCCCGTCTGAACCGCCGTACGGTGACGATGGATGACAAAAAGATTGTGCGCGAAGTAGTTGAGGATTCAAGACTCTCCCCGATCCTCCTTACCCGCGAAGTAGAGCCGGAGCCATTGGCTCCCGCTCAAGCGCCAGAACGCGCGCCAATGCAGCACGCGCAGACCCCCCTCCCCCCAGTCGCTCCGCACATCCTTCCGCCAACAGCGACCAAGGATATTCCATCGGGATGCACCGTTCTCGTTATCAACGCCAGCCAAAGCATGGCGCATGAGATTACCGTCCAGCTTTCGAGTACCCTCCCCGGGTCAACAATACTCTTTGCCCCAACTCTGAGCTTGGCCCTCTGGATTTTGAAACGTCGACATATCGACGTCATTCTCTCAAGCGCTACATTGCCGGATGGAGCGCTCAGCACTCTGCACGACTTCATCGAGCTTATGTCTCCACCTCCAGAGCTTGTGCTTATTAGCAACCTTCATTCATCGCGAGCTGAATTCGGGTCGCATCCCGGCTACCGTTTCGTTGAACTGCGCAGACTCTCGGCTCGCAATGCTCCACAACAACCGCAAACGGCGGGAATCGCGCAAAAGATCTCCGAGCTTGGCGCCGATATTCGCAACGACCTCAATAATCCGCTCCAGGAAATTGTGGCGATGGCCTTCGTCGCGCATTCAAGCCAGGGGCTTTCTCCTGTGGCTGAAGAAGCTCTGTCCGCTATTCAACGAGCCGCTGGAAACATGGCCGATCTTGTGAATATGCTCGAAGATAAAATTCGCGGTGTTGTGTCACGCACAGCCGCCTAATTAGAACGAGCGAAACACCTGCCGTAAGCTCCTTTCCCCTGTTCGAATCTATACGCAGCGGTCACTTCCATCTAAACCTTACAGAGAGCTGCGATTTTTTTAGGTTACTCACTTTCAGGTGAGATAATCAGGATAGAAAGGGGATAGAAAACTCAACCATCTTTCCCCTCTGCGCATGCGATAGAGCTGTGCTGACGGTACCAGTTCTAGCCGCTTGCCTAACCGTAGTTGTTGGACTGAACAGGTGACGCGCTCTGGATCGAACCGACACGTTTTTCTCCCTAATATTCGCCGCCATGACGAGCTCTACCGACTCGCGCCAATCACCTCAATAATCTCTATTCTTATACTCTCTCTCGCCCCTTCCACTTTTGCGGCGCCTAAAACGTCACTTACACCAACCCTCAGTATCTCGAGTCTCCCTGGTGCAGGGAGACTAGGCGCCTCTCTTGATTGTAGCCCTCCTTCTGCGACAACGAGCCAACGTTCATTACTCGCGATTGGCGCCCCCACTGGCCACTCTGATACACAGCAGCCTACCGGACTCGTCTACATTGTCGATCTCGAAGCGCCTCAAGAGCGGCGTGTCGTACAAACGATTAGTTCTCCGTCTCCTCTCATTGGTGGAGAGTTCGGAAAAGCTGTGGCGTTCATCCCTGATACCAGCGGTGATGGTATACCGGAGCTGGTTGTGTCACAGCCCAACGGAGCAAGCGGAAGCCTCTTCTTTTTTAGGAGCTCCGTTACGCAGGACGGACGGATCTCGTACTCACCGTGTGGCTCATTCTCATCTGTTTCAAAATTTGGTGAAGTCTTAACTCCAATTGATTCGCCCATCGACGGCACTCCCCATCTTCTGGTGGGCTCTCCGCGAGCCTCAACCCCTCACACGATTGGATTAACAATCTCGGCATCTGGAGCGACCTGCTTCGCTACTGAAGCTCCAGGGTTCGCGGCTCAAGGCACTCAGTACTCTTACTTCGGGTCGGCAGTATCGTTCATCGCGGATCAGCCCTCCTCTGGAGATGGACTGCCGGACATGATCGTTGGCGCCCCTCGTACCGGTGGAACCTCAGGCCTGGCCGGAAGAGTGAGGTTGTTTCGAAGTGACGCAATAGAGGCCCCCATCACACCTACCGCAGTCAGCACCGCAGCGCCTCGTGCGACTGAAAGCCCTAGTGGCCAACCCGATTTTCTACTCTTAGGTGAAGGAACTGACTTAGCAGGGACATCCATCTCCGGTTCGCGGGATACCGATATATTCGCCGCGGGCTCTCCTGGCGCCGCGCAAGGCCGTGGACAGGTCTCCCTTGTAAGCAGTTCGGCCGGTACCTTGTGCGCGTTCACAGAAGACTTTCATGAAAGCTCCGTTGGTCTTGGCCAGACGCTCGCCTCTCTCGGATCGCATTTTGGTTCTCTGACTGGCTTCAATGGAATCAATCTCGCGGCGGCTCACTCCGACTTGTCAACAGGGGGCTCTGTAGCAATCTTTGGTATGAGCGCAGACGCCACGGCGTGCTCCCAACAACCTGCCTACATAAACAACTGCGAAGCAGAACCAAACCAAGAGCAAGGCGCCGCGATTCAAGGTGGCGAGCGATGCGCGATGCGCGCAAATGGAAGTTTAAAGAACGTTCTCGTTATTGGCTCTCCAGGGCATTCGGGAGGCGGGCGAGTGGACATATACATGGATACAGAAACACCACCAGCCGGGCCATTTACCTGTGACATCGGCTCCAACGTAGCGGCGACTCGGAATCCGCCTCCTTCCCCTACTCAAGACTCAGAGTCTCCTGTCGTCTCGTCGCCTCCAACAGCGCAAATTCCTCAGCCCACGTCATCTCCTGAGTCAACGCGAACGCCTCAGCCACCCTCGGCTTTCAATGACGCTCTTGAAGTCTTTCCTGGATACGAAGATCTTCCTCCGCCCCAAATTAGCGACGGTGGTCGGGGTGGAATTGTTGCCACACTGCCTAAGGTGTCAACGAGCTTTACCGGAACTCGCTATGACAAAGCGCTTCGAAAGCTTCGCAAGGCGGGGTTCTCCCAGAGCGAAGCGGAAAAAGCGATGCAGCGAGTACTCACTACCTACATCGTTACCTTCACCCCGCTGACCGAGCAAATATCGATGATGTCTAAGAAAGCCGCGCCGATAAAGAGCTCTCGCCCCACCGTCGTCAGGCTACGTTCTCGCAAAAACCGAATCGCCACCCGGCTGCTGCCTGGTAAGAGCTATATGGTGACGTACAACGTTGAATTCTCGGTCAACAAACCGAAAGCAGTTCGGCTCGGGACTACTAAAGCAAGTGCGCCGACACGATTCACGGTCGGCGACAGAGCAACCGCTCGAAAGATGTCTTGAGCTATCTCTCCAGAAATATGAACATTGCGAGATTCTATGCAGCAATCTCGCATATCAAGAGAACTTTTTCGAACGGCAGGCGCGATATTCACCGCCACACTAATTCTCCCCTTGTCTCTTGGCGCATACAACGATTTGCTGGGCAGAAGCTTCGATACGGAATTCGGGGATCTTCTGCTTACCGCCGAAATGATCCTCCAATTCATTTTCGTCCTAGCCGAGGTCACGATACTCTTTGCGCTATTCGCTAAAGCGCGGCGACTTACCACGAAGCCCTTTCGTATTTTCGCAGAAACTTGTTTGGTGGTTCCGTATGCGTTTACTGTAGCCATATCATGGCGCTCAATGCATCTGCATGGAATTTTCGCCGATGTACACGCTCTTACATACCTTCTTAACGCCGATTACAAACTATACTTTCACCTCTCGACGGTGGAGTATAGGCAGGGCTTGTACACGCTTCTTCTAGCGATAGCTGGTTCCGTGTTTTTATACTATCGATTCCGCGAGGCGCTTCGCGAATGTCCGTCCGATACATACATACCGAAATTGTCCCGTAGCACCATAGCCATAGTCGGACTTACAGCTCTACTCGGTTTCATTCCAGGACTATTCGGAAATAGAAATCTTAGAAACATCCCATCTCCAGAGATAGCTCTGTTGACCAATCTATCAAGGATAGCAACGCTCTGGGACAATACCTCGGTACCATGGGTATACAATCCGATGCCTACCGTTTCGGAATGGGGAGCAGCCGTACAAAATGGCTCATCTCAGTCGAGACCAGATATATTTATCGTTCTAATAGAGTCGCTTCGATCTGATGTACTCTACGGAACTCACTTTGGACCTATGGTTGCGCCACACTTGCACGAACTTTCGGCTCAAAGTGTCAATTTCATTAATTTCCGCGCCTCGGCACCGGAAAGTCGCTATGCTATTGAGGCAACCCTGTCGGGAATATATCCGTATCAGAGCATACTTCGTCATCAAAATTACGATCGAGCCGCACAACAGTTTCCCATTCTAAGTGACTTCTTAAGCACCGTTGGCTATTCAACCGGGTATTTCAGCGCATGTGATGAAACCGCGGCCACCCGCTTTGTTCGGCGCCCCTCTTTTGGAATCCATCAAAACATGGTGGCGCGACAGGCCCCCAAGGACCGAACTCTTTTCAGATATATGCAACGTGATGGCATGGAGCCTGAAGATATAACCGCGTTGATATCCTCGCCCTTAATAGACCTAAATGAGTGGGATATACAAAACGCGTCGGATTTTGACACATGGCTATCGAAGGAACCAACGGACCATCCCCTCTTTGGCGTCATAACCTTATCATCTAGCCATTTTCCATGGCACGTCCGGAACCAGGAAGATCGAATTTTTCCGACTGATGATGACTCAGTGACCCGTTCAGTTTGCTCGCTTCGCCTCCAGGACGACTACAACGAAGTTCAGTTGCAAAGATACTATAGAAATAGCGTTCATCAGGTGGATCGTGCCCTCGGAAAAATACTTCAATCTATCCAAGGGAGGCGAAAAGACGCCCGCTCTATACTCTTCGTTCTTGGCGACCACGGCTCAGCTCTCGGAGAGCACAACTTCGCGTCACATGGCACTTCGTTATACGATGGCCAGCTAAAGGTACCTCTCTTAGTGAAATTTTCAGACAGGTCGTCGCAATCCATAAACAAATCTCCAGGAAGTCAGGTGGATATCGCCCCTACCATCTTAGATCTACTTGAGCTGCCTCCGTTTCCAGGACATCAAGGAAAGCCCCTATTTTCCCCCTCTGAGAGAGGTAACGCTCCTGACTTTTTTACCCTTCAAGTCATTCGCTCGATGATCGGAGTACTAGACTGGCCATACAAAGGGATTATGAATTTAAGTTCTGGAGAGATGGAGGTGTTTAATTTAGCCGACGATCCTAAGGAAGTTATCGATCTCTCGGCCAAAGAGCCCACGATATCTAAACGTCTGCGCCAACGTCTCGAGTCTTTCGAAATCCAACAACTAAGCTACCACAGGATCCCGTTCACTAATCGTGAGAGACTTGCGCCACCGCGACACGATAACTAAGGCGGAGTATCCAACGAACGGGCTATGTTCTCTGATGTGATGACTCGACAGCCTGCAGATTGGCTTGAAGCTCCGTTGTTCCGCCATAGGTGCTTACCTCAGGCCTGAACACGATATCGACATAGTTGTTTGGAACCAACGCGGGATGAGAGGGCTGTCTCCACATCACTCCCTGGATAAATCGTTTACCGTCGCTAAAGGTGGCTTTAAGGTGAGCGCCCTTGATGTCACGCACGTCAACAACCCGAAGGTTACGCACGAGCACGTGAGGATTCGGGTTGCCAATCCCAAACGGCGCCATGTTTTTAAACTCACCAACGAGCGGAACAGAGATCTCCGATAAGTCGGCGTCCGTATCTGCGTCGATATACGGCTCTATCTCTAGATCTTTTAGACGCCTCTCACATACCTCGTTCCACGCTTTTTTAAAGTTCAGGAGATCGCTCTCTTTGACCGCGAAACCACCGGCGCCAGTGTGTCCACCAAACTTAATCAGATATTGGCTTACCTCAGAGAGCGCGTCGATAACACTGAAGCCCTTAATACCGCGCACCGAGCCTTTGAAGATCCCTTCGGTATCCATTCCCATGACCGCGGCGGGTCGATAGAAATGCTCCACCAAACGCTGGGCGACAATTCCGATTACTCCGGTGTGAAATTCTTTGTGCCACGCGACCAAGCCCCAGCGACTATGCGTATCTTTTTCTACCTGCGCGATGGCCTCTGTCTTTACCGAGCTCTCGACATCTTGCCGCTCCGCGTTGAGATCGTTCAACTGGCGGGCGAGCTTTTCAGCACGCGTTGAGTCACGCGTGGTTAGAAGCTCCACTACAAGCTCGCCATGGACGATTCGCCCCGCAGCGTTGAGGCGTGGGCCAATACCGAATGAGACGTCGGTGCATCCAACGGGTCCGCGTACCCCCATCACGTTTCTAAGCGACCGCAAACCTGGACGATCTGTTACAGAGAGACGCTCTAATCCACGCTTTGCGATAACCCTATTCATACCGATCAAGGGAACCATGTCGCAGATAGTTCCAAGACACGCCAGTTCAAGGAGGTCACGGGAATCAATCTCTAATTTGAGCTCATTTTTCAGACCAATCGCCAAGTACCACGCTAGTCCAGCGGCGCACGCTGTCCCCGAGGCGAATCCACAGCCTTGTTGATGCGGATTGATAAACACGTCGACCGGTGGGGCGTCAGTCGTCATATGATGGTGGTCAACGACCACAGTTTTTAAACCAAGCTCTCGTGCGACCGTTAACTCTTTGGCGTTCGTTGTTCCAAAGTCGATAGTTAAAAGAAGACCGAACCCCTCTTGAGCGATTTGACGAACGACCTTCTCGTTAAGTCCATAGCCATCAACGAAACGATCGGGGACGAATACCTTTGAGCGAATGCCAGAAACATTAAACAGATCGTGAACAAGAGACCCGCCAGAGAGTCCATCCACGTCAAAGTCACAACAGATGGCGATGGCTTTTCCAGCTTTATGAACCTCCCCGATGAGTGCCGCAGCCTCTTTGAGATTCTTAAGTTGTGCTGGATTCGGAAGCCCCTCTTTGAGAGACGGGTTGATAAAATGTCTTAGCGTTTCATCGGGACGGAACCCCCGTGCGGCGAGCACTCGAGCGAGGACAGGATTAACACCCATCTCTTTCGATATCTCCTCGGCGGCTATCGGATCCTGCGCCTTCAGGCGGATCTTTTTCTGTAGGCGAGATGACGCCGTCTCTGTTTTGAAGGCCGGTATAGCCATGTGGGTCCCCTTAGCGTTCGTTGGCTTTACTGTACGCTGTTGAGGGTGTGAGCGGAAAGTATCTTCGCCCCTCATGCGGCACCTTTTGAGACCAAATGAGCAATCATCGGTCTTTTTCAGATGCCGAAACTACCGTTTTTGTGCGGCCGATGATCTCTTTCGCGCTGGAGTTTTTGACTTCTTAGCGGCTCGTAACTTTTTAAACTCAAGGAACTCCCTGAGAGGCTTCTGGTAGCCCGCCAGCCGATGCGGAGCGGCGCGCCGACGAACCTCGCTCACCGAACACCACTTCCAGGACCGGAACTCCGGCTCGGTATGTGTTGTAAGGTCGATGTCCTCATCGAGCCCAAGGAACTCTACGAGCCAGAAGGACTGCTTTTGTCCTCGCCATCTGCCATCCGCGTACTTCGGGGGCGATTTCCAATCGTATTCATGAGTCGCTTTGAGCCGAGTTAAGGAGGCGATGTGTTTTGGTTTAATTCCCAATTCCTCCCTCAGTTCACGGCGTACATTTTGTCGCGGAGTGAAACGGGGCTCCGCTCCACCCTGAGGAAATTGCCAATGCCCCTTATCCCCGTATCGCTCTCCTAAGAGGAGCTGCCCTTTCTTGTTAAAGACCAACATGCACACATTTGGACGAAGTGGGAGTTTCTTTAAAGCCATACCGTCATGGATCTAGCACATTCCCCTCTCCCTTACAGGGCCAGAAAAGGGCCTCTCTCCAAAATAGAAAACCTTCCCAGAGGGATGCCTAGTCAAACATCTCTACAATTCCGCTTCAATAAACGAGTCTATCTGTGCCGCGGAGATATTTCCTGCCAGAAGGTGATGACGCAACGATTCGGTCCAAGGGACGTACGCGGCGGAGGGCAGTTCCTCTACTAATCCTTGTGCGCTGGGCGCTGTTACCGCGAGTTCTTTCACCTGAGGAGACTGAAGATCCAGGACCTCTGTCAGAAGAACTCGCCCTGAGAATCCACTACCCTTACACGCGACACAGCCAATGGAAACGAAGGGAACAACACCACTCTGGGTCCCGTGACTCCGATCTGGCTTCTTGCACCGGTCGCACAGTCTTGGCAGCAGCCGCTGATTTACGACCACAGATACGGCGCTCGCGACCTCAAGTGAATCCATCCGAAATGAACGAAACCGCTCGAATACATGAAGTGCAGACGGCATATGGAGAGAAGATATCGTCAGATGTCCGCTCGACGCGGCGCCAAGAGCGATAGTAGCACTCACAGGATCTCGGATCTCTCCAATCATAATCACATCCGGATCATGACGCAGCACCGAGCGAATAGCCCGCGGATAATC
>CANLCB010000043.1 GCA_947488865.1 Deltaproteobacteria bacterium
GGGGCACATTCGACCAGTTTCTCTCCATAACCTCTCAAGACGATCCGATTTTGGTGAAGGTTCTATGCGAACACGAAAGATCCTCTATGTCCTTCTAGCGCTCCTCGCTTCCATCCCCATGGCGCATGCCCAGGAGCTCGCTCCGTATGAAGTTGTTCCCGATGGCCGTGAATACGGAATTCGTATGGGGACCAACGAGCGAAGTTTAAAAGCTATCTCGGTCTATTTTGTTTCAACGGGAAACGTGTCGAATAAGGTAGAGGTCGCGGTGCAAGGACCGGCAAGTATTGTGGGGACGGCGAGAGCTGGGTTCTTGGGAGGCCAAGGTGCGGCTCAGGCTCTGTCAATATCCACAGCTGTTCAATCGGTTGTCGTTCGAAGCTATGAAAATAAGAAGGGAATGAGTTCGTTCTCTCCTGTGAGCTATGGATACAGCGACGCCTACGCGAACGTGTCTTTTCATATCCAAAAAGACGCGTGCGCTCCAGCGACTTCGAAATATGTCGCGCAAGTTAAGTTAGACCTCTCGGGAATTGACCCCGCGTTGTACGACCAAGGATTCACCATAAGCATCGCGGTTAAGGAGAGCCCATTTAAGGGTAAAAAGGTCGCCTCTATTAAGCCTTCCTCTGACGGAAAGTATTACGGTGAGCCCATCTTGCTCATGGAGACTGTGGGGTGGGGTGGGGAATACGTGAATAAAGTTACGTGGAAAGGTGGTCGAATCGTGGCTACGAAGCGCCTTCCAATAGTTAAGTACGTTTCCTATCGAGGATACGGGCTTTCGCTTGCTCGAATTAAGGGCATTCTTAAGGGAGGCAAGCACACCTTTGAGCTCTCAAGCTCCGGAAGTGATGAAGTGTACGGCGTATGCTTGAAAGCCGTGAGAGCCCGTCAGAGAATTAACGGTTATCCCGGCTAACTCGACTTGAGCATGGGAATATTCAGTGCCAGCTATGCCGCTCTTTGAGCGGCCAGCGCGTGGTGAAGCGCCATACGTTCGTTCAGAGCGGCGCCCCACGGAGTCTTTGCTTTAAGAAGCTTGGAAGGCACACCTTCAAAGACAACGTTACCGCCTTGAGCCCCCGCGCCTGGTCCAAGTTCTACTACCCAGTCCGACTGAGTAATGATATCGGCGTCGTGTTCAATCACGATCACCGAGTGTCCTTGGTCTACAAGGCCGTGAAGTCCTTTTAAGAGGAGATCCACGTCCAGTCTATGCAGTCCCGTTGTGGGCTCATCGAGCACATAGAGAGTGTGTCCCTTACGTGAAAGATGGAGCTCAGAGACAAGCTTGAGTCTCTGGCTTTCGCCACCAGAGAGGGTCGAGGACGGCTGTCCGAGAGTGAGGTATCCAAGCCCAAGGTCACATGCGAGCTTGCAGATCTGATGAATCTTTCGATGATTGATAAAGAATGTCCTAGCCTCTTCAAACGTAAGCCGCAAAGACTTGCTGATGCTTAACTCTCTAAAGAGGACAGTGTCCGCTTCGGGTGTAAACCGACTTCCAAGACAGCTTTCACACTCAACCTTCGCCTCAGCGAGGAAACTCATTTCTAACGTAAGCTCTCCCTGACCTTTGCACACAGGGCACCGACCCTTTCCTGTATTGTGAGAGAAGAAGCTAGGTCCCCATCCACGGGATTTCGCTTCAAGTGTCTCAGCGAACACCTTTCGAATTTCATCCCAAATTCCAAGATATGAGGCAGGAGTCGAGCGAGATGTCTTTCCGATAGGCTGTTGATCAACCATGAGGCACCGCTCGATATCCAGCGATGTTGAGACTGGACCATGCGCGCCACGGAACGCTCCTTTGGAGTCTGAACCGCTGGCGAGGGCCTCTCCGATAACGCCATGAACGAGTGAGCTCTTGCCCGCTCCCGAAACTCCGGCGACGGTAACAAAGCTTTGCAGCGGGATCTTAACCGAGAGGTCTTTGAGATTGTTCTTGTTGGCCTTCGCGATGGAGAGAGCGTGTTGCGCCTTCCGAGAATCCGTTCGAAGCGTCAATGGTCGAGCGAGCGCGACACCTGTTACGGAACGCGAGGCGCTGATAGCGTCCTGTACAGCTCCTTGGAATACGATCTCTCCGCCATGAGTACCAGCCGCTGGACCTACATCGATGATGTGTTCGGCGGACTGAATATTGTCGATTTCATGCTCAATTTGGATGACCGTATTGCCCCGATTCTTTAATTCAATCAGCTTCGATAGCAAGCGCTTGTTGTCCACTGGATGTAGACCCGCGCTTGGTTCATCGAAGATGTAGGTCACTCCGCACAGCGGAGACCCGATGGCGGTGCCCAGCCGCAATCGTTGGAGTTCTCCATTAGAGAGCGTTGAGCATTCTCGGTTAAGAGCGATGTGATCGAGTCCAAGATGGATCAGAGTCTCCAGTTTGCCCGCGAGCTCACGAATGATTGGATCCGCGATAGCATCCATGGCGCTGTTACGGGTGAGTTTCGCCAGGATCTTTTTGAGTTCCTGCGCGGACAGCGAGGTCAATTCGTAAATGTTCTTGTCGACAAGACGGATGTTGCGGCCGACCTCGTTAATTCGTGTGCCCTGACAAACAGGACAGGCCTTGTCGCGCACAATTCCATAGCCGTCACACTTTGAGCATCGCCCACGCTTCGAGTTGAAGGAGAGATCTTCGGGGTCTGGTTTAAAGAATCCTCGTTGGCAGATTCGGCACGTTCGTTCCGAGCTGAAGACTCGCTCGCCAGAGCTTGCGAGAACGATAACGGTGCCTCCACCTATGGTCAGCGCCTGTTGGACTCCTTCCGTAATGAGGTCCACAGGCATGTTCTTTACGGAAAAGCGGGCGGTACAGAAATCGACAGAGTGTATCTTTGTTTTTGCGAGCCCTTTTTCCACGAACTGGGTTGGCGATGCCAGCTCTCCGTCCACACGCACTTCCGAAAACTCAGTATCGATCGCTCTTTGAAACACAGAACGGTGATGACCCTTCTTGTTATTTATAACAGGCGCAAGGAGCCTGATGGATCCTGAGTAATGGTCTTTAATGTGTTGGCCAATCTGTTCCGCGGAGAGTGGCGATATGGATTCTGTCGGATGATCAGGACAGTACTGCGTGCCAACTTTAGCGAACAGCAGTCGCAGGAAGTTGTACACCTCGCTCATCGTTGAAACGGTGGACAGCGCGGACGGCTGAAAGGTGTGCTGATAGACGCATATTGTTGGCTGGACATTTGAAATGTCGTCTATGAGAGGCTTTTTAAGTTCTTTAATAAACTGCCGAGCGTAGGGAGATAGGCAATCGAGATATCGACGCTGTCCTTCGGCGTAGAGAATGTCTTTGGCAATCGTTGATTTTCCTGAGCCCGATACTCCTGTCAACGTAATGAGGGTGTTCAGCGGGATATCAACATTGATGTTTTTAAGATTGTGCTCTTTCGCTCCTCGGATGCGAACGTGGGTCGCCACAGTTCGAGCTTTCTTCTTTCCCTTTGACTCCGTCGAAGGGGCGGGCCTCTTTCGGCCACTATACTGGGTAACAAACTGAGCTAGATAACGAGCGGTGAGGCTTTCACGTCCACTTGGACCGATCGAAGACGCCACGAAATGCGCCGGAGTTCCAACTTTAACAACCTCACCACCGCCGTCTCCGCCTTCAGGTCCAAGGTCAATAATCCAGTCGGCGGACGCTATCAGGCGAAGGTTGTGCTCTACACACAGAATTGAGTGTCCCTGCTCGCAGAGGTACTGAAAAAGCTCTATCAGTCGTTCGATATCGCGAACATGGAGGCCGGTTGTTGGTTCGTCAAACAGAAACAGAGAGGTTCCGCGGGCACCTTCAATAATGTGAGGAACAAGTTTAAGTCTTTGAGCCTCTCCGCCCGAGAGGTCGCTCAAAGGATGTCCAAGAGTTATGTGCCCCAGTCCTAGCTGGGTGAGGACGCGACATACACTTGAAATGAGAAGGTCCTTTTCGAAGAGCTCAGCCGCCGCGCTGACTGTCATTGAAAGGATCTCGTGCACGTTCTTGCTATTGAGCCGTACTTCAAGAACCGGCGCCTGAAATCTCATGCCGAGGCAGGTCTCGCACTCTATAAAGACATCGCTTAGGAACTGCATGTCCTCACGGATGAAGCCCGCGCCTTCGCATGTCGGACACCGACCGCCTCGCACATTGAAAGAGAACGATGATTTCGAAAGTCCTCGAGCCTCGGCGTCTTCGGTCTTTGCGAGAAGTTCGCGAATGCGGTCCCACATCTTCGTGTAGGTAGCGATGTTTGCGCGGGGGGTTTTGGAAAGAGGGGTCTGGTCGATGAGCAAGACCTGCCGCACATGCTCAAACCCCTTAACCTGAGCGTCGACGGTGTTTTCACCTGGAATAACACCAGTGTGTAGTTCGTACGCGTTCTGAATCACCTCTGTGAGCAGAGAGCTCTTACCGCTTCCTGACACCCCGGTGAGACACACAAAAGATTCGAGAGGAATATCAAGGGAGATTGCTTTAAGATTTCGATTGCGAGCGTTTCGAATTTCGAGCTTTTTTGCGAAGGACGGCTCGTTGTTTGAGGCGCGAAATGGTCGCATCCCAAGCCCCTGCCAGGATTCTACAGGGCCGTGGAAGATTACCTCTCCACCACGTTCTCCAGCTTCTGGACCTAACTCAAGGATCGTGTCGGCCGCTTCAAGACAATCAGGATCGTGCTCGACCACGGTAAGAGAGTTGCCTCGGTCGGTGAGGTCTCGTAACGCTTTAATGAGCTCTTCAGTGTCACGAGCGTGAAGCCCTACGGACGGCTCGTCGAGCACAAAGTGAGTCGAGATGAGATTGCTGCCGACTGCGGATACCAAGTTTACGCGCTGGGTCTCTCCACCGGAGAGCGTTCGTGATTGTCTGTCGAGTGAAAGGTATGGAAGGCCGAGAGACACCAAGTAGGAAAGCCGACTTGAGATGTTCTTGAAAACCTCTTCTAGTTGCCGGGGAAGGCGGTCGTTTTTCCGGAGAGCTCCCTCAAGGCTATTGAACCAGTCCAAAAGCTCTTTGAGTGGCATTGAGGATATTTGCGAGATCGTTCTGCCGTCTATTTTGTACGCGAGGGCGTCAGCTTTAAGACGTGTACCGCCGCACAAGGCGCAGTCTATCTGCCCTCTGTATCGGGCAAGAAAGACGCGAACGTGCATCTTGTACTTTTTGGTCTCGAGCCACTCAAACCAAGGATTAATGCCCACATACGACCGAGATTTATGGTTAAAGATCGCGTCTTTTTGTTCCCGCGTGAGAGAGGACCACGGAGTTGTCGTAGAGATGCCGTGGTCTTTGCAAAATGCGAGCATCCGCTTGAACTCATAGGACGCGGCATTCCCTTTCCAGCAATCTACAGCATGGTGAGCGATGCTTTTGCTATGATCGGGTACGCATCGGTGAGGATCGATAACGAGCACCTTTCCGAAACCGTTGCAATCAGGACACGCTCCGATTGGATGATTGTACGAGAAGAGGGACGGTCGAGGGCGTTCAATCGATATTTCGCCGTCGCCACAATGATAAGTGTTTTTGAAAATGTGAGTTTCAAAGCCTTGGTGAGGTGGATTGCATGTTCCTGTTACTGGAACGCGCAGCCATGGTCGAGCGCCTCGCTGTCTTGTCTCGATAATCTCAACAGATCCTCCCCCAAGAGAGAATGCTTGCTCAAGAGACTCGCGAACACGTACGAGCGAGAATGAGCGAGGCGCCACGCGGTCAATGACTATAGAGACCTGCTTGGTTTTCTTGGCTGGCGGGCTTTCTTCAAGGTCTTCTACGATGCCCTTTTTCTTGTCGAAGTAACGTGAGTATCCGAGCATCTGGAGACGCTCAAGAATTTCTTTTGAATTTTGGGTCGTAATTCCAATGAGGAAGGTAGCGTCGCTTTTAACACCGCTCCACGATTGAAGCAGCTCCGCAAGCTTTGTCGCATCCCACCTTTGAAGCTCTAAACCACAAGTCGGGCACACAGGGGTCGCGACGTTGCTCCACACGATTTTTAGGAAATCGTTAATATCTGTCATCGAACCGACCGTGGACCGAGAGTTCACGATTCGGGTTCTTTGTTGAATGGCGATAGCCGGCCGGACGTTATCGAGAGTGTCTACCTTAGGGCGTTTAACTTTATCGAAGAATTGCCGGGTATAGGGCGAAAAGGTTTCGATGTACCGTCTTTGTCCCTCTGCGTAAATGGTATCGAATGCGAGAGAGGATTTTCCAGAACCTGAGAGTCCTGTTATTCCTACAAAGGTGTCGTGCTCAAGCTCAAGATTTAGATTCTTGAGATTGTTCTCTCGAGCGTGTTTGATGGTGAGATTCGAGCGTGACGACATGGCCTCCAATCTATCGTGCCCAGTATCGGGGAGCAACGAGTTGGGGGGAGGGATTACCGCTTTTTAAGGCTCAAACAGTGAGAGTTTCGACGCACATACGCAACACACTCATGCTTATAGTCGCGCTTATGGCCGTGAGGGTGGAAAGCGCCCTCCCTGAAATGGAGAACTCTCTTTGCGCAATCGCTGAGAGCGCTCTAAAGGAAGCCAGTCGGCTACGCGGACTTCCTGCTCGATCTTCTGTGCCGTGCCTGGTTCGCTCAAAGGCTCAGGTAGAGGCTTTCTTACGGGAGACGATCGCTAAGAAGTTCCCTCCACAAAAATTGGAGCGAGAGCAGTTAGTTCTACGCGCTGTCGGTTTGGTGCCAGATGAGTACGACTATGTAAACGGAATCATCGGGGCATACGTGAGTCAGATAGGTGGATATTACGATCCAGACCAAAAATACTTTGTGATGGTGGATTCAATTCCGGCGTCACTTCAGAGAGTCGTGGCTGTGCATGAGCTGACCCACGCGCTGCAAGATCAGTATTTTGGCCTAAATCACTTCCTCGATCCCAATTCCGAAAACGGTGATGAGCTTATGGCTCACGCGGCGGTATCTGAAGGAGACGCGAATTTCGTGATGCGTGAGGCCATCCGAGAGCAACCAGAACGGTCAACCAAAGAAGTCGGAGCTATCGAAGACATAAAGAATTCGGCCGCTATGCCCCTGATTCCTGACGAGCTTCAAGAGATCCTCCTCTTTCCGTATGAAGAAGGGCAGCGGTTTGTGGAGGCGGTCTCGAAGACTAAGGGGAAAGTAGAGCGAGACGAGATCTTTCGGCAGCCTCCGCGCTCAACTCGTGAGATTCTTCATCCCGAAGAGTATCTCAGCAGAGAGTTTCGCGCCGAAAATCCGAGGATAGGGGAGCTTCTTGAAGGAAAGAGCGCGGCAAGCGGCGTTCTATATACAGATACCCTTGGTGAGTTTGGTATTTCAGTGCTGTTATCTCCCAAGGTAGCGAATGGTTGGCGAGGCGATCTGGTTGTGGTTGTCGCCGCTCCGGAAAATCGCACTCGTGTTATTTGGCAGACGCGCTGGGATTCTGAAAGCGAGGCGCAAGAGTTTCTCGATGCCTATGTGGCCATGCTGAAAAATCGATACCACTCAGTGACGAGTTCAGAGTGGACGGATCTCTCAAGCACAAAACGAGTGTCGTTTAGGCGAAACGGGCGAGATGTTCGAGTCGAGTTCCAGATAGGCCCTTAATTCTCGCCTCAAAATGCTTCGTCCTCTACGGCCATTAAGGAAAGCTCAAAAGCCGAGCCCCTCTTACTGCAAGGGGGGCTTTTAGGATTGGTACCCGCGGCCTCGCTGGCTTTAGGTATAAATGCCCAGCACAGACTGGTAGATTTAAAGACGGAAGCTCGGGCATTGCCGCGGTTTCGAGCAAATGGCTCTTAGCAGCATTACGTTGAGGGTAGTCCGAGTTCAAAACGGAGAGCGTTCTCAAGGGACGGGTGTTGAAAAGTGTATCCTCTCGCTAGTAGCGCGGCGGGAACGACACGACTACTAGAAAGAAGGATGGCGTCAGCGATCTCCCCGAAGACTCCGCGAAGGACGAACGCGGGAGTTGGAACAAGGGTCGGACGGTGAAGCACCTTGCCCAACGTTTTGGTGAACTCTCGGTTTGTAACGGGAGTTGGGGCTACGGCGTTGTGAGGACCGTTCATCGAGTCTGAGTGAAGGGCGTACTCAAAAATACCAAGAAGATCGTGGAGCGAGATCCAGCTCATGTATTGATCGCCGCTTCCAAGGATGCCGCCAAATCCAGCTTTAAAAGGAGGGAGCATTTTCTGGAGAGCGCCACCGCCGGGGCTTAACACTGTGCCAAGTCTTAGGTGCACGAGCCTGCAAGACCCACCGATCGCCTCCGACGACGCGTTCTCCCAGGCTCGACAGGTATCGGCAAGGAAACCAGTGCCAGCCGGATCTTTTTCATCGACTTGCGTTGAGCCAGTCTCTCCATAAAAGCCGGTAGCTGAGGCGATGATGACAACATCGGGCTTTTTTCGGAGGTGCGCGATCGTTTTGCAGAGAAGGAGGGTGGTATCCACGCGGCTCTTTTTTATCTTCTCTTTAAACTCGGGAGTCCAGCGATGCCCGAAAAGATTTTCCCCTCCTAGGTGGATCACCGCGTCCATATCATCCAGAGCGTCTGGGGAGAGTTGGCCTGAGCTCGGATTCCACCGGCGTTCTTGCGGGGTTTGTGGTTCGCGGCGCACGAGTCTAAAAACTGAGTGCCCAGCGGTTTCAAGAAAGGCTGTAAGAGCTGTCCCTATAAAGCCCGAGGATCCGCTGATAAGAATCTTCTTTTGTTTCTGTTTTGTGAATCGAGCATGGAGATCCATGTCCGCCCGAAGGAGTTGGTGTCGAAACGTAAAGAGTCGAGCGAGTTCAGCTTTAATAAATGGAACGGCGGGCGCGAAGAGCCATGGAAGTTTAAATGTTATCTCGTCTTGAAGGGAGCTTGATGTTCGGCTCCGTGGGGCAAACAGGTGTCGATGCTCCCATGAGGTAAACGGACCGGAGATTTGGCGGTCGCAGAATTGATCAGGGGGGCGATATCCAAAGTGCTCGAGTGTCCACTCAAGATTTATGGGGCCCAAGAAGGGAAGTTTGAGTGTGATAAAAGAGCCATCGCGGAGCGAGGGGGCCTCTGAGACAACAGACACCGGACGCCAAGGAGGGTTGAGTCGCGCAAATGCTCCCGGGCGCTCGTGCCATGCGAACACATCTTCTTGCGAATACGGAAGGGTGCTCTCCCACGTAAAGTGGCGCTCGCTCACGACTATCTATCCGATAACGCGCTTTGCGATCTCGCTCGCGCTCTTGCCGTCGTATTGGCCGGTGTAGTTGTCTTTAAGATGTTTCATGACAACATTAAGTGATAGCTCAGGAGTCTGTTCCTTTAAGGAAGTGATGACCTTTTCAAGGTCGTCGCCAGTCATTTGCTTTGGCAGGAACTCTTCAAGGATGGCGATCTCTTTTTGAAGCTTTTCTTTTTGCTCTGTTCGTCCAGCCTGTTCCTCAAATTGGATGGCTTCTTGGCGCTTCTTTACCTCTCGTTGAACTACTTGAAGAGACTCGGTCGCCCCGAGTTCGGTGACTGATTTTTGCATCTCTTCGTATTGGATTTCGGTGAGGACAGATCTGATGGTTTCCAGACGAAGTTTGTCTTGGGCTTTCATCGCGAGTTTAAGGGCGTCTTTGAACTTAGCTTTCATGGATAGTTCTCTTACTGTGACGTAAACAAATGGGCAATGAGGGAATCGAGCGTTTCGTACACGGAGTGCTGGCGGTCAGCCTCGACCGCCAGTCGGGTGATGACTTACGCCGCTTTCTCGTATTTTTCCATGAATTCCTGGAGCTTTTTAGCGGTTTCCGCGCTGATGAGATGCTCTGTTTTGCAGGAATCTATCTCGGCTTGCTCAGGTTTAACTTTAAGAATGTTCGCGAGGAAATTGTACAGGATGTTCTTACGCATCAGTACCGCTCGAGCCACGGCCTCTCCCTCTTCTGATAGAGCGAGGAATTTGTTCTCGTCTTCTATGATGAGGTTCTTGCCTTTTAGTGACTTAAGGTTAATCGATGCGCTACCTGTGGTGATGTTTAGCTCTCGAGCGACATCCGTTACACGGGCGTAGCCACGCTTCTCCTTTAGCTCGAGGATGGCGAGGAGGTGATGAGCGGCGCTGTGAGTAATGTTATTTTCTTCGAACTTTTTCCAAATATCCATCTGGCGTCCTTTCTTGAAGATCTTTGCGGAGGAATGGTGTCCGGCTAGTTGATTGTTTTACTCAACTAACCTGGAAAGAGTACTGGAAAGTGTTATGTATGTCAAACGGATGTTAATGCTGATCTAACGAATGTTCGCTCGAGAGAGTAGTCTGTAGGTTGAAAAGATCCTGTGTTTAATCGATGATGATGCCCCATGAGAGCCCCTCCCCGTTTACACTGCTCTGACTGTATATATATAAGGACAGCCTTTTTCCTTGGGTGCCTTATTTCGGCGCTTTTCTTCGGTCGTCTTACTCCGGCCCATGCCCTTGAACAGCCAGGGCAGGTTTTGGACAAAGAGGTTGGAATCTTTACACAATTAGGTGCTCGGGTGGATCTCTCGAGGGAGTTTACCGATGTAAGCGGGCAGACCAAGCCTTTGCGAGACTTCGCTACTCCCGGCAAGCCCATCCTTATCGCCCCTGTCTATTATAAGTGCCCAAGGCTATGTGGACTGCTCCTGAATGGAGTCTATGACCTCCTGAATGTTCTAGCTTTGAAGCTTTCTGAGGACTATTCGGTTCTCGTTGTTGGATTTGACCCTACAGAGACTCCACAGGACGCCCGAAAGGTAATGGATAAGTTCAATGCGCGGTTGGTTGGAGAGGTGGGGCGACGGTCGGACGGAATACACTACTTGATGGGGTCGGAACGCAACGTTAAAGCCCTGATGAGTGAGTTGGGGTTCAAATTTGCGAAGGATGGAGAGGATTTCGCGCATTCCGCAGCGGTTATGATATTGACCTCAACGGGTGACATCTCGCAATATTTCACCGGAATCATGTTCCCCGAGTGGGACGTCCGCCTTTCGCTCATCGAGGCCTCTAAAGGAGTCATCGGTACGGCGATAGATCACTTTTTACTCTACTGCTTCCGATTTGATTCTCTGAAAGGTAGGTATACGTGGGCGGTCGTAGGGCTTTTACGAGTTGGAGGCGCCCTGACGCTGATTGGTCTTGGGGTTGTGTACTTTCTTTATTGTCGCAGGCATAAGGGAGTGGTTTCGTAACGCCCCGAGGAATTTGAGTTTTAGGAGTAACGGTAGAGACAGTTATGTTGGGATTGTTGGGAGAGCAAGGATCTGACTTTGCCTACAAAGTTGATTTCGCGCACGACGTAGTGACGATTATTTCGATAATTTGCACCGTCTTGATCGTGGGTGTGATGTTGTACTTCGCGGTCATTTACCGACAACGCGATGGCAAAGACCATGAGACCCCAGCCATCGAGGGCAACAATACCCTTGAGGTTCTTTGGACGGTGTTTCCAACGTTAGTGTGTATCTGGGTTGCTTGGCTTGGTTACGATTCTTTCGTGAGCCTCCGAAGCCCTCCTTCCGATGCCATGGAGATCAACGTAACAGGTCGTAAATGGGCGTGGGATTTCCAATACAAGAACGGCAAGAAGACAACTGGAGAGCTTGTTGTTCCAGTTGATGAGCCAGTTAAGTTGGTCATGACGTCGAAGGACGTTCTTCACTCCTTCTTCGTTCCAGTGATGAGAACCAAGGCTGACGTTATTCCTGGCCGCTACACCTACGAGTGGTTCCGCCCAATCAAGACCGGAGACTTCCAGGTATTCTGCACCGAGTATTGCGGTAATTCGCACTCGGGCATGTTGTCTCGACTGAAGGTGCTTCCGAAGGCCGAGTTCGAAAGGTGGCTCGCCGACGACACTGAGGCGCGCAAGCTCGCGTCCTTGAAGCCATCAGACCTTGGAAAGCAGCTCTACGTCTCTAAGCAGTGCGTAACGTGTCACAGCTTAGACGGCTCTCCTCGAGTCGGTCCTTCTTGGCTTAAGATATTCGGCAAAGAAGGGAAGCTCTCAGACGGCTCCACATACAAGGCGGATGAGAATTACATCAAGGAGTCCATCCTTAATCCTCAAGCGAAGACGGTTTCCGGATACCCAACGATGGGAATGCCGAGCTACGCCGGGCAGCTTTCGGATGATGAAATTCACGGACTCATTGAGTTCATGAAGACCGTCGATGGAACTCAGAAAGTTGAAGTCGCTCCAGCGGCGCCGAAGAAGAGCGCGGCTTCCACAGCAGGTATGACTCCTGAGCAGCGCGGTGAGGCTCTTGTGAAGGATAGCGGAAACTTGTGTATCACGTGCCACAGCCTGGACGGATCTAAGTTGGTCGGACCTTCCTTCAAGGGACTGTACGGTCGTAAAGAGAAACTCAGCGATGGATCTGAGGTTACTGTAGATGACGCTTACATCAAGGAGTCGATTTACAAGCCGGCCGCGAAGATCGTTGAAGGCTACGGTCCAGTGATGCCCGCCATGTATGAGGGCAAGCTCACGGAC
>CANLCB010000044.1 GCA_947488865.1 Deltaproteobacteria bacterium
GTTTGCGTCGGTGTCTGCGTTGGGCTCTGTGTTGGTGTAAAGGTCGGAGTTTGGGTTGGTGTCTCTGTTGGTGTTTGCGTCGGGGTTACCGTAGGTGTCTGAGTAGGTGTTTGAGAAGGTGTCTGTGTAGGAGTGGCGGTTGGAGTATTCGTTGGCGTCTCCGTAGGAGTCTGTGTCGGTGTTTGCGTTGGAGTTTGCGTCGGTGTCTGCGTTGGGCTCTGTGTTGGCGTAAAGGTCGGAGTTTGTGTTGGTGTCTCTGTTGGCGTTTGCGTCGGGGTTACCGTAGGAGTCTGAGTTGGCGTTTGAGAAGGTGTCTGTGTAGGAGTAGCGGTTGGGGTGATGGTTGGCGTCTGCGTAGGAGTCTGCGTTGGGCTTTGAGTTGGTGTAAAGGTCGGAGTTTGTGTTGGTGTCTCTGTTGGCGTTTGCGTCGGGGTTACCGTAGGAGTCTGAGTTGGCGTTTGAGAAGGTGTCTGTGTAGGAGTAGCGGTTGGGGTGATGGTTGGCGTCTGAGTCGGAGTTTGTGTTGGCGTGTGAGTTGGAGTCTGTGTCGGCGTCTCTGTAGGTGTCTGCGTTGGAGTGTTAGTTGGTGTCCCTGTTGGCGTTCCTGTCGGAGTCGGAGTCTGAGTTGGCGTTTCAGTTGGCGTCTGCGTTGGAGTTTGAGTTGGTGTCTGGGTTGGAGTAGTCGTAGGAGTTTGCGTAGGAGTGTACGTTGGTGTGACTGTTGGGGTGTCTGTTGGTAATGGCGTAGGGGTGTACCCATCGCCGCTGTTGGGAAAAGCATCGGAAGGTGCCGAGAAGTTTGCTATATATCGAGCCACGCCTTTCGTTATCCGAAGCTCATCCATGTAGCCTGGTAGGTCGCGATAGTTCTCTCCATCAGTCCCGAAGCGGAGGTCGCCCGTAGATTGGCCTGGGCGGAACGAGGATGTAATAGTAGAACCGAGCTGAGTGCCGTCGACATAGAATCGCCACTCATTACCGAACCGAGTTGCCGCGACGTGGTACCAGGTATTTACGGAAGGAGACCATGATACCGCGATAGAAAAGTTTTCTTGAGAGTCTGTGCTTAGAATAAAGCCGATCTGGCCTGAGCCGATCGTAGGGGAGTCGTTATACATGAGCGCCCACTTGGGCACAGTAAAGGCGCCGTTGCTCTGTCCTAAGAAGGAGACAGGGGAGGATACCGAGTCGAAACGAACGAACATCTCAATGGTGAAATCTCCGTCGTACACAAAATCCCAATTGGCGTGGTCCCCAGCAGTAACGTAGTCGCTCCCATCGAAGTATCCGCTCGAATTTCCAAATTGTTTCTGACCAGTGCTTATCTTCGAATCATTGACCGCGGTAAGGGCGTGTTGCGTGCCACTACTATCAAGGAAATTTGTCGTATTGTTTTCGCCCTCGAAATGAGTCAGTAGCACCACCTGTTGGTAGTACATGTCGTATCCGACGGCTGTTGGCGTGCTTGTTGGTGTATTCGTTGGAGTGTTCGTTTGTCCAAGCATCTCCTGTGGCGCACACAGGATAAGGAAGAATACTAAAGTCACCAAGAGCTGCCGCAAGCGTGTGACTATGCGAGTGTGAGATTGCGAGACATTGAATTTCTCTGCGCGTGGATCGTCGCGTGAAGAGAGATCGCCGCGCGTGTAGATACACGTGTCGCGTGTGATCAAAATTTCGCTACACTGCGCGCGTGAGATCTCACGCGGTGGCGCATGCGCATATAATAGTAGCTTCGGGTCTTTGCCCGATTGCCGAGGAACCATCATAGGTCCTTAAATCGGCCCATGAAACTAAAGAGTTAACCGGATTTATGGGAAGTTGCCCTCAGATCGTTAAGTTTTAAAAATTAACGAATTTCCTCTCTTTTCCCGTTAAGTTTATTTCGAGAGATGCCGTTACTGATCCGTATTGGGGGGCTCGTAACCTCTTGTCTGCCCCTGGCGTAACTTCATTTTTCACGCAAAAATTTCACTTTACCCCCTGTTTCGCCAATTTTTGAACACCAGGAGAGGATAGTTCTGGGAAGAGCCGTCGGAAGAAGTGTCAAATTACGAAACCCCAGCCTTTAGGCGGGAAATCCTTCTGGGATACTCCAGATGAGCTGCTCCAAATCATTTGCGTGTTGAGCCAGGTGTTGTAAAGTTCTCCGGTTGCTTCTTTAATCTCGGAGTCTCCGTATGTGTGGAATCGTTGGGTATGCAGGTAGTCAAGACGCGCTGGGAATCCTCATAGGAGGGCTTGAGGCTCTCGAGTATCGAGGGTACGACTCTGCGGGTGTGGCCGTATACGATCACGGTAAGTTCGAGATCACGAGAGCCACAGGCAAATTAAGCGAGCTCAAGAAGGTGCTTGCGGCCAAGACTCGTACCGCCTCCGCACCGGTTGGTATTGGGCATACTCGCTGGGCTACTCACGGTCGGCCAACAGAAACTAACGCGCATCCTCATACCGCAGGTCGAGTAAGCCTTATCCACAACGGTATTATCGAGAACTACCTACCACTTCGGGCGATGCTTGAGGCTAAAGGGTGTAAATTCCTCTCTGAGACCGACACAGAGGTCGCGGCGCACCTTCTTAATGTGTTGCTTGAGGAAGGGCGTGAGCCGTTGGACGCGATGCGCGCTATGTGCGCTCAGGTGAAGGGGAGTTATGCCTTCCTCGCGATTGATTCCAAAAATCCTGACCGGGTTCTTGTGGCTAAGAACTCAACGCCGATCGTTATCGGGCGTGGAGAGGGGGAGAATTTTATCGCGAGTGATATCCCGGCAATTCTTCAGCACACCCGCAGGATCCTGGTTCTGGAGGATGGGGACCTGGCTCAGATAACCGCCGACTCTATATATATAGAGAACGGTGGGAAACCTGTTTCGAGAAAAGAAGAGGTCATCTCCTGGGATCCTATCACCGCCCAAAAGGGTGGTTTTAAGCATTTTATGCTCAAAGAGATTTACGACCAGGCTCGGGTCATTGGTGATACCCTGAGAGGGCGAATTTCGGAGTCTGATGGTTCGGTTAAGTTGCCGGAGCTTGAGCCCCTTAAAGCCCGCGCTGGGTCGCTTAAGCGAATCGTTCTTGTAGCCTGCGGAACCGCATGGCACGCATGTTTGGAAGGGAAGTTCTTCTTAGAGGAGTTTGCCGGGATTCCTTGTGAAGTCGATTACGCTTCGGAGTTCCGTTACCGAACTGGCCTCATTGATTCGGATACCCTGGTTATTGCGGTGTCTCAGTCCGGGGAGACCTTGGATACCCTTGGCGCGCTTGAGTGCGCGGTCGGAAAGGGAATTACTTTAGCCGTCTGTAACGTGGTGGGAGCTTCGATCGTCCGTAAGGCGGACATGGTGCTCTACACTCATGCTGGTCCTGAGATCAGCGTCGCCTCCACGAAGGCTTTTACAACGCAACTGGTCGCCTTGCAGCTTCTCGCGCTCTATTTGGCGGAGGCGCGAGGCTCAATGGGGGCAAACGCTCGCCGCAATGTTCTTCACGCGATGTTGCAGCTACCGACGGCGATCGCTCAAACCTTGAAGTTTGATGCTGACGTCGCGAACGTCGCCAAGGGGTTCTTCCAGGCTCGGGACTTCCTCTTCTTGGGGCGAGGTCGGTGTTATCCGATTGCTCTTGAGGGGGCGCTCAAGCTCAAAGAGATATCGTACATCCATGCTGAGGGGTATCCAGCCGGAGAGATGAAGCATGGGCCGATAGCTCTTATCGACGAGCATATGCCGGTAGTAATGGTGTTGCAGCGAGAGAAACCTCTCTTTGAGAAGACATTGTCGAACCTTAAAGAGGTTGAGGCGCGTGGGGCGCGGGTGATCGTGATTACTGATGCCACCGAAGAGGATCTGGTTGGAGTTCATGCTCAGGCCGTCGTGAGGATTCCGTTCGTCGCGCATGAGGTTAGTCCGCTGCTGCTCAATATTCCGTTGCAGATGTTGGCCTACCATGTCGCCGTGTTAAACGGTACGGACGTCGATCTTCCGAGAAACTTAGCTAAGAGTGTCACGGTCGAATAGGGGCTTCTGTCCCAAGCCGCTCCTTTTATTGGTCGAGGTGAGCATTTCCTGCTTGGTGGGATGTCGTGCCCATGCCCGCAACTAGGCGATTCCTCGCCTAGTTTTGCCTCGCAAGTTTAAGCGCTTTGAAATAATCAGAAAAGTTAACCGGTTATCACATTTTGTGGCTTGCGCCTTTTCTGCTCGCTTTGTAGTTTGGTGGAGCGAGGTGGGGTGAAGTGGTATGCGCGCCCACTAGGTTGTTAAGTCTGGTTGTACCTAGGTTTGGTAGTTGTAGTTCTCCGTAGGCGACAGTGGGTGAGTTCATGATCGACAAGCCTGAACAGGACATTCCTGACGACTCAGAGCATCAGTCGCCGGCTCGTCGGTCATCGAAGCGCCCACTGCACGTTTTCTTTCGGGGGAATTGCGTTCATTCCGTGGATGATAAAGGGCGGGTAAGCCTGCCAAGCGATTTTCGCAAAGTCCTTGGCGATAGAGAGCAGCGAGGGGTGGTTTTGACAAACTACCTTTCGGAAGGTTCTCGCTGCGTGGAGGGTTTCGGTCTTGACGCATGGGAGGATTTTGAGTCCCGGCTTCGAGCCAAGTCTAGGTTTAGCAGCAAGCTTCAGCGCCTTGAGAACTTCTATTTGAGTAGAGCCTCTGAGTGCGGCATCGATGGCAACGGGAGAATTCTTATTCCCAGCTATCTGCGAGCATATGCCGGACTTGAAAAGGAGGTGGTTTTTACCGCCTCGATACACGGCTTCCGTATTTGGGACAAACGGGTGTGGGATTCCATCTTTGAGGCCTCTGAGCAGGCTCTCCTAGAGAATCCTGACCTCTTTTCGGATATCGATATATGAGTGGTAGTAAGCCGGGTGTTCATATCCCGATAATGGTTGACGAGGTCGTTGAGGCGCTGAAAGCCAAAGAGGGCGGAATGTTCCTTGATTGCACCTTCGGGAGCGGGGGGCATACCCGCGCAATTCTCGACGCCAGCCCTGATGCTTGGGTTGTGGCTTTAGACCGAGACGTGAGAGCGATTAAACGGGGGGAGTCCTGGGCGGCGGAGTACGGGGAGCGTCTCGAGCTCATTCATACCCCTTTCGCGGAGCTTGAAGATCGCGTGTCTTTTCGTGGTTTCGATGGGATTTTGGCCGATCTGGGGATGTCTACTGACCAGTTGAAAGAGGGGCGTGGCTTCTCGTTCGTGGATGAGGGTCCGCTCGACATGCGGATGGATGAAAGTAGGGGAATGAGCGCCCAGGAGTTTGTGAATACCGCCCCCGAGCGCGAGATCTACGTTGCCCTCGCTGAGGGAGGGGTTGGTCAAAACGCTCGCTCGATAGCGCATGCCCTGGTCTCGTCGCGACCCTTTGAGAGCGCGAAGCAGCTTGCGGAGGTTGTGAAGCAGTCGCAGCTCGGAAAGCGAGGCGAGTCTCGCGTGCATCCGGCTACGGTGGTCTTTCAGGCGCTTCGAATGAAGGTAAACGATGAGATTGGGCAGCTCGAGCACTTCCTTCAGGCCGTGCCGAAAGTAGCGAAAAAAGGGGCTAGATTCGCGGTTATTACGTTCCATTCGATTGAGGACAAGATTGTCACGAACCGTATGCGAAGCTGGGAATCGGCCGGAAGTTATCCAGCGTCGTGGCGTGGCGCGCGCACCGAGGTTCGTATCGGACACGTTTTGAACAAGAAGTCGATCGTTCCGTCTGACGATGAAATCGAGCGAAATCCGGCTTCGCGGAGCGCTCGATTGCGTGTGATGGAATTTGAAAAAGATTTTTCGAAGTGAGTCGTAAAAAAAATGAAGCGTATGTCACTTTTGGTAGCGACAGAAAACTAAATTGTCTGTAAAAAAAGATTGCATAGAGGGCTTGGTTATATGGCAGTGTGTTTGCAGTATCAGTCGGTTTACGTTAAGCGCGAAGCTACGAGAGTGTCGGGCAAGGTTCAGCTCCTTGGGGCGTTTGTTCTTCTCGGGCTTCTTGGTGTGAAGGTTTGGGCAAAGCTCGAGGCGACAGACCTTGGGTACACTCTGGCTCGTGAGCGCCAGAAGATGGTTACTCTCGACATGGAGCGAAGGGAGCTTGAGCTTCAGCGCTCCGTTTTGATGCGACCAGACTCCCTTGCGAAGTCTGCGCGCGAGCGAGTTGGTCTCGCTGAGCACAAGCTTGAGCACACTTTGAAGGTGGTTTACTAGTTCTTGAAGCCACGTCTCAGTACCGCCGTCGTTCCCGTTTTTTCTCGGGGGCGGCGGCGGAGTCGTTTTAGGCTCGGCTTTTGTCTGGGAATTTCACGGGTTCACATTTTGCGATCGGTGATATTGGTACCTGCGGCCGGCGAGGCCGCCGGCCCTCCAGGGATTGCCCCGGAGCTTTGACCGAGGTGCGATGAGGTTACCTGATTGTATTGGAGGGCTGGCGGCCTCGCCGGCCGCAGGTACAAATATCGCTGTTCCGCATGAAACAATCGGGATTATCTCCATGCGAATGCACACAGGTCGACCTCTCCCCCCTGATTTTCTTCTCGTATCATTCGCGTGCGTCTGTTTCGTAGTTCCGGGATTCGTAAAACCGGGGTATAAGAGTACGTGATGCTTCCGAAACGCTCAGTCGACAATTTTCCGTCTCCACCGTCTACTGTTCCCGTCAATTCAGATCGGGTGAGAAAGGCGTCGCCGGTAGGCCGTGACTTCGTTTTTACTCAGCGGTCAGCTAAGGCGTCCTATACTTTGGCGAACGAGAGGCCGTTTCGCCTCCGTTTAATCGGAATTTTTGCTTTAGTGTGGGTTGGGTTGCTCGTGTCCCGTATGTACAGCCTGATGGTCTCGGATTTCGAGACTTGGCAGGACTGGGCCATTAAGCAGCACGTTTCTGAGGTGGAGGTTGCCTCCGAGCGTGGGCCTATTCTCGATCGGAACGGAAAACTGCTTGCCGTTTCTGTGCCAGCGGAGTCGGTGTACGTACGCCCCCGTCAGGTGAAGGATAAAGAGCGAGCCGCTAAAGAATTAGCCAAGCAACTTGAGATGAAGCCATCTGTCATTGCGGAGAAGCTCGCAAGTAGCCAGCCCTTTGTCTGGATTAAGCGCCAAGTTCCAAGATTCCAGGTAGAAAAGGTAACTGCCCTGAACATCTCAGGCGTCGGTACGGTTTTGGAGCCTCGGCGTTTCTATCCATACAACCAGGCTGCGAGTGCCCTCATCGGTAAGGTGGGAGTAGACGGTGTCGGTTTGTCGGGTATTGAAAGCCTCTACGAAAAGAAGCTGCACGTAGACGACCACACGTCGCGTGGTACGCGTGACGCCTTTGGTAAGGTCATTCAGGTTAGTCAGACCGGGGAAGTCGAGTCGTTTGAGGTTCCCAAGGGTGACGCTCTGCGACTCACTATCGACGCTGACCTTCAGCTGATCATGGACGAAGAACTAGAGCTGGGGCGTAAGGAAGCTAAAGCGAAGGCCGCCATGGCCGTAATGATTGATTCCGATACCGGAGAGATTATTGCGCTTAGCCAGTCTCCAAGCTTCAATTTCAACAATCCCGCCACGGACTCGAAAAACGCCCTCAAGAATATCCTTGTAGAGGCGGTATTTGAGCCAGGTTCTGTGATGAAGCCAATCGTCGCCGCTGCCGCTATTGACGCCGGTGTGGCGACACCTAAAGAGATGGTTAATTGTGAGAATGGGCGATTCCGTTACTCAACGCACACCATTAAAGACGTACATCCGTCAGGCACCGTGTCGTTCTTTGATGTCGTTGTGCGCTCCTCTAACATCGGAATGACTAAGGTCGGCCTAAAGTTGGGTAGCGACCGACTGTACGGATATCTCCGAAAGTTCGGATTCGGGCAGGGTACAGATTTAGGGTTGGCTGGAGAGTCGAAGGGAATTCTGCGGCACGTCAAGGGATGGTCAAAGATCGATACTGCCACTCATAGCTTCGGGCAGGGCGTAGCGGTAACTCCACTTCAGGTGGTTCGAGCGGTCGCATCTTTGGCTAACGGAGGAACCCTTCCCAAACTGACCGTCGTTGCCGCTGAAGATGGCCCCCCTGCTGGAGTGCGTGTTGTGTCAGAGAAGGCCGCTCTAGACGCTAAAGAGATGATGTACGGTGTTGTCGAGGATGAGCATGGCACCGGTGGTAAAGCCAAGATTGAAGGGTTGCGTGTCGGTGGAAAGACGGGTACCGCTCAGAAGGCTTCGCCCACAGGCCGTGGCTACATGTCGGGAGCTTACGTCGCTTCGTTCGTAGGTTTTGTGGACGGTACGCCGTGGGGAGTTCCTCGCAGTTTGACGGCGATGGTTATCATGGACGAGCCGAAGGCAAAGAGCATCTACGGTGGAGTTCTTGCCGCGCCTGTCTTCAAGAATGTAATGGAGCGATCGTTTAAGTTCATGGCTACCCGCAGCCAGCTCGGTAATGCCTCTCCGATCGACACCCCTGCCCAAATTCAGGACCGAGAAGAACAGGAGCTTATGAAGGCCTCCTACGCGGAATAGGGAGATTTACGTCTATCCTATTCCTGTTGTTGTAGGGACGAGGTATTACTCTCTCCATGCTTTCGGTTGGTCAAATCGCTGAAATTCTCAAAGGTGAAATATCGGGGGCAAGCGCTTCCGCGCAGGTAGAGCGCTCCGTTTCCGCGTCCAGTCGGGATATTACTCCCGGTGGAATCTTCGTGGCGGTGAGGGGGAACGCCGCCGACGGTCACCGATTTATCGATGACGCCTGTGATCGGGGGGCCGCGCTTCTAATCGTAGAAGATCGCGCTGCGCTTGCGGGTCGGCCAGGGATCGTCGTTGCTCAAACTCGGCTAGCGCTCAGCAAGCTTGCGGCTATCGCATGCGAGGAGCCGTCCGCTCGTCTCAAAGTGATTGGAATCACCGGAACGAGTGGCAAGACCACCATCAACTGGATCTTGTACCACCTCCTGAACGAGATTGGCGATGGCGCGTTGCGCGTCGGAACTCTGGGCTCAGAGTGCATGGGGAGTTGGAGAGAGGAGGGGACCCTAACGAGCCCTGATCCGATCTCGATCCAGCGTCTTCTCAAGTCGGCACTTGACTCAGGAGCTAAGAGTTGTGTCATGGAGACCTCCTCTCACGCGCTTGACCAGGCTCGAGTAGAGGACGTGCAGTTCGATGTAGGAGTGTTTTCCAATCTGTCTCGTGACCATCTCGATTACCATCGAACCTTTGAAGAGTATTTTCAGGCGAAGCGTCACCTCTTTGACCTGCTTGCTCGCGGAGCGAAGTCGACTAAGGGGGCGGTGATCAATCGAGAGGATCCGTATGGCCTGCGCTTGTGTGATGAACTCTCAGCGCTTGGTCTTGTTGATTGGTCGTTCGGTCGAAATGACCGGGCGCGTGTTCGGATCCACGAGGTGCGTGAAACCGCCGACTCGATGATTATAACTGTTGAAGAGCGAGGCGCCGCTGAGCGACGCGAGATTCGGGCTCCGTTTATAGGGCCCCACAACGCTGAAAATGTAGTTGCCGCTTTCGCCGCGGCTCGGGCGCTTGGATACGATGTTGAACGAATCGTGGCGGCGTTAGGAAAGACTCCGCAAGTGCCTGGACGACTCGAAAGAGTAGGAGAGGGGAGTCCCCGCGTTTTTGTTGATTACGCTCACAAGCCTGATGCCTTAGAGCGAGTGCTTGAGGCTGTGCGTGTTTCTACAGAAGGTAAGCTTTGGTGCGTTTTTGGATGTGGGGGCGACCGTGACAGAGGGAAGCGTCCGATCATGGGAACTATAGCGGCGGCCCAGGCTGACTGTGTCGTTGTAACGTCAGACAATCCTCGCACTGAAGATCCAGATGAGATTATCCGTGAAATTCTCTCCTCTGGAATCACTCCGACTCTTGTCGAAAGTGATAGAGGGAAGGCGATTATGGAAGCGGTGCGTCGCGCTGGACCGGAAGACACTGTGGTGATAGCGGGTAAGGGGCACGAAGATTACCAAATTATCGGCACCACGAAGATTCACTTCTCCGATCAAGAGATCGCTCGCAAGGCCTTAGCAAGGGTTGCCTAGGTTAGGTCGAGCCTTTAGTTCTTCGGGCACGATACTATCTCGCCACCTCGCAAGCAGTATCTGCCGCATCCGTTTGGCACTGTGAGATAGTCTTTTCCGTTGATTCTATACGGCACACCGTCGCTGTTGATAACCTGAACTCGGACGTTGCTTCCGTACGCGCACCCAGGCTTCGAAAATCGTGAGAGCTCCGCATACCCGTTTCCGCCGCCCTGTACCTTCCCGGTCTCTCCACCGATAACAACAAAGGTGTCAGACGGACTTGAGTGAATCGCAAGCTTGCCGTTGCTGTCAGATACGGGCTTCCACAAGAATGCCTCAAGTTCGCCAGCCGTTTGAGAAGTCGCGGTGTCTTCTATGGCGTTGTAGCAAGATGTTAAGAGATCCCCTCCGCACGGGTCGCTATCAACGCGAGCGTACGCCGCGTTGAGGAGAGATTCTGAATAGCTCTTTCCGTTTGCCGTGAATACCTGCCCTAGGAATCCGGTAGCGCCGCTCGCGACCTGTGCTGAGCAGTTGCTGGCCGCCGAAAAGAAGTACGCGTCGCCTTGAGCGAGGTCTTTTAGAAGGTTCATCGCTCCAGTCTGCTCCGCGTCGCCGTAAGGCACGCCGATGGACTGAAGCTTGATAAGAAATTTCTTGGAATCGGTAGTGGTCATCATTAGAAGGTTGGGGCCCGCTACCGTTACCGTGCCCTTGGTTCCATCCTGAGGTTTGACAGGATTCTTGAGCTTGTTGTTGATCACCGTTCCGCAATCCGTTTGGAACGAGGTCGAAGAGGTAGTCGAGGAGCTGCTAGAACTTGAGCCGCTCTGGTCCTTGGTGCAGCCAGCGATTTGCGAGCTAAGCGCTGTGAAGATAATGGTAGTGAGAAGCGTTCTCTTCATAACAGACTTTAACCTCAGTACTCTTTGTGGCGCTTGGCTCTCTCGGCCGTAGGTAAGAAAGCGCCCATTTCCTCCTCTTATCCGCAAAAAACACCAACCTGCTTCAGGTTGGTTGGAAAAGGTAGCTAAATCATGGGGTTGTGACTGCTTGGGCGGCGCTAAAAGCAAGGCCAGCCGACAAGCTCTCTCTCGACGGCCTGGGGCGCTGGTGTTAAATTCAGGCAGGTCTTTTCATAGGAATTTCTCAGTGTTGTATCACCTCCTCTACGCGCTTCACGAAACCTACAGTTGGCTAAACGTATTCAAATACCAAACATTTCGAAGCATGCTCGCCTTCTTGTTGGCGTTCGTCTTTGTGTTGGTGCTCCAGCCAGTCTTTATTCGGTGGCTACAGAATCGTGGAGTTCGAGGGCAGCCGATCCGAGATGATGGCCCTAAGGCGCATGAGGGAAAGAGGGGAACCCCGACCATGGGTGGTATGGTTGTGGTGGCAGCGGTTCTTCTCTCGACCTTA